>NZ_AQPH01000003.1 GCF_000442515.1 Magnetospirillum fulvum MGU-K5
TGTGTAGGGGAATATTCCTATTTCTGGGTGTGGTGTCCCGAATTGCTCTTTCAGCGCGGGTGCAGCAATGGCAGCCCTGGCCCGGCTGGCCCGGCTGGCCCGGCTGGCCCGGCTGGCCCGGCTGGCCCGGCTGGCCGGGTGACGGGGAAGGAGCGCGCCGCTGACACGGCCTCGCGCGCGCACGCGTAACACGCTTGAAAGTGTGTGCTATTCCCGCCTACCGCCGACCTCGCATGACTGATCCGGGAAATGTTTCGCGAACCTTCAGACCTTCAGACCGGCGCGCGATTTGTTTCACGAAACGAACAGCGTGTTCCGGAGATGCTGGCTAACCGCCCACGTCACGGCGTTTGCGTCCCCAGCCGCCCCCGGATCGAGCAAACCGCGTTCGGCCAGCGCTTCAACGGCGCGCCTACCAATCAACATGGTTACTACCGCGTCACCCCGATCCCTGCGTTCGCGCGCGAGGCGCATCCTCGCGGCTGCTGGTGTTGGGGTCTCATCTCGCTTCCTGCCCATGTTACGCGCAACTCCCAAAGTAGTTGTTGACCATATCACGCCAAAAATGTTTCGCGCAATCAATGCCTAAGATGGTCGCTCTGACTGCCACTCAACGCTCGGGCCTGGGGGGAGCTGGTCGAGGCGAAGGATGATGAGGTTTCGCCGCAGCCTGCGGCGAAACCTCGTAACAAAGGGGTCGGCAGTGGCGTTGGCGGCGGCCGCCCGAAAAGCGCCGCATCACTGATCGCCGAAGAACTGGGATGCTCGGCGAAGACTGTTCGCCGCGCCCTGGCCGACGATCCCGCACCGACCCCCGCCCCGCACCCGGTCTCGCCCGACCGCGCCGACCTATTCCAAAGGGCTGCGCGGACCTTGGGCGGCAGTTCGCGGCTGGGTGGTGTCTGTGGCCGGAAACTATCTACCTGCCCCCAGCGCCGCCAGCATGGCTTGAGCGGGCAGTTCGGCGGCATGCCAGCGCCTCAACGCCTCGGCCCTGTCGGCATCGTCGGCCAGCAGTCCACCGGTCACTTGTTCCAATATCTGGTCATAGCTCGGACCGACCGGAACGTTCGGCATGATCGGTCGTACCGCGCCGACAGCCCTGACGATGCCGGGCTGTTCGGGTGGGGTGTTGGGTTGCGGAGCATAGAGCGGCACGTCGAGGTGAACGACGGCAGAGCTGAAGACCATGATCCGCCGGATCGCTCCGCCCTGGCCCCGCCGTTCGACGATTTCAGCCCGCCCCGCCGGTTGAGCTTCGGGCGCGGGGGCGACATACGGGGTGCCGGGAGCGCCGAGCAGGTAGTCCCGAACGACCGGCGCAGACGGCACCTTGACCGGGCGGGGCGCAACCTGGGGGGCGACGGCGGCGACGGTCATGGTGGCGATCTCCTTCGGGGCGGCGGCGATGTCGGGAGTGATGGTCTTGCGGGGCGGCTTCTTCTCGGCGGTGCCGGCCGGTTCCCAGCGATCAAGCGGGCCAAGATACTTCTCTGCAACGGCGCGGGGGTCGGCGAGGTCGGAGCGTGCCAGGAGGGTCGAACCTTTCCGCTCACCCTGGCGGCGGTAGCTGAACGCTGACCATGCGAATAGCGCAGAAATCCCAATAAGAGAGTCTTCCATTGGGATTTCTGCGCTATTCAGCAATTCGTTCCGTGCGGCGGCTGCGGTCGGGTTGTCGTTGAACCATTGGCGGGCTGCGTTCGGCGTCGGGAAATTCAGGAGGGCGGCAGTACCAACCCAATCGGCCGGCACGATCCCTCGAGCCACCATCAACTCGACCGGCCCGCCCTCGGCCATCAACTGGTCCCAACTGATCAGTTCGTGCATCGGAATCGGCAAGCAGACGTTGGTGCCGATGTCGATGGCGAGCGGGTGGGCGACATCGCGCCAGACGTGACGACCTCGGGCGATGTCCTGGATCATTTCGCCCTCGGTGGTGGACCAGCGCACCGCCTCGACCTGGGGGTCCGGGTGGTAAACCTGCTGGGCCGGCCGCCCGGTGCCGTCAGCCATGAGCCGGCCAACCGGGCGTTTGGGGTAGTCCTCGCCGTTGAGCGACAGGCCGACCTCTCCGAAGATCACCCAGGCGATATCTTCGGCGGCGGCGGGGCTGATGGCGGGACGGCCATAAACACCTTCGTATCCGACCTCCTTCCAGCCGTCGAAGCCGCGAATGTTCCCGAAATGGCCGATTCCGCTGGCTTCGGTCGGCGTGAAGCTCCGAAGGACTTCTTCTTCGGTAGCTTTCGGCATCATCACGGCGGTGTCGATTCCAGCACCGCCAGCGCCCCTGTATTGATGCACCTTAACCTCGATATGGCGCGCGATCTTTGCGCAGTTGTTACGCTGCGTCTTCTGGGTCTCCTCGCTCGCATTTTGATCGGGGCGGATCATCGTGTACGAGACGGCGCGGTCCTCGAGCTGACGGAGCCGAACGCCCTCGGGAACCTTCGCCGTCTCGGCCGGCACCCCGATGTCGAGGTCAGGCAACCAGACCCTGGTGATTTCCGGGCGCATCGTGGCGTCCGCGCAGAGGGTCGGCAATTTGAGCCAATCATCATGGATAGGAGTGCGCCACTTCATGTGAAAATAATCGACCAGAACCTCTCCTTCAGGAGTGTCAATCTTGTCCTCAATGACCCTGATATAGGGAGATCCATCACCGTTGCCGCTCATTGTCAGCAGCATCAATTCGAGAAGCTTGCTGGTCTTTTGGACACGGTTGTTGTGTTCGATGATCTTCTTCAGTTTCGCCTTCGCAGCTCGTTCGGACATGCCGGGGGTGATCAGGTCGGTCGGGTCAATTTTGGCCCTCCAGACGTACCCGTGAGCGGACCGGAGCAGGGCGGCAAACGTGAAGCCGACCATCGGCTTTCCAGGGTCGATGAAGCTGGAGCGACGCAGCCGCCCAGTCTCCGACGTGTCGTGGATGGCGTTGGCGATAAGCCGACAGACGTGCTCGACCACCTCGCCGGCCCAGCCCTCGCGCTCGCCGGGATGATCGGGAATGGCCCATGGTCCGGCGGACCAACTGTTTCTCACGAGCTGTGCAGCGATTTTGCAAGGCGTGCCGAACCCGCCGAGCATCGCCGACCAGAATCCTTCATCGATGGCGGCGGCACTGAAACCCCATCGAACCATCGGTTTCGGAATCGGATGGGCGAGGTTGGTGTGAGCGAAATTCCAATTTTGAACAGCCCCGGTCTCCGCCTCGCCGTGCTGCCGAAAGACGCCACACACATCGCCGCCGCTGTTCGGGTGATACGGGCAATATCCTCGCGTCTCGGAGGAACCGCAGAGGTGCCCCTGATGGCCGCCGGCTTTGATGACCTCGGCGAGTGCCCCGGCGCACCGGCACATACGGATCGGTTGGCCGACCTCGTCCAGTTGTCCCTTCATCATCGGGTCGGGCTGATCGACCCCGAGCCACTGGCGCGCCTCCCCGATTCCCCACCGGTCAACGAGATCGCGAGTTTGAACATGGCCAGGGCTGAACGTCGCGATTCTCATATCAATGGACCCAAGCGGCGGCGGCAGCGGCGGTGCGCTCGGCGGCGGCGATCCGGCGGCTGGCAGCGATCACGGCTCGGGTCTTGCCGGCTGCGCAGTCTCCGATGATTCCGATGCACAGCTTCTTGCCGGGATTGCGCGCGACCTGATCGAAGAAGGCGAAGATCTCCGCCTCGACCGTGGCGGCGATTTCGATGATGGTGCGGGTCGGCATCGGCCAGGACGGCTCGACCGTCTCCGGCGTCGGCTCGAACAGCACCGCTGCGTCGATCAGGGCGCGGACTGCCTCGGCACCATCGCGCCTCAAGACGTCGTTGAAATCGTCGCCGACGATGGGCGGGCGGGCGATCCGCACCGCGTGGCCAGCCTCGGTCAGAGTGGTGGCGGCCTTGGCAACCTGCTTATCGGCTGGGCATCCGGGCTTGTCGTGGTCGCGGGCGATGACGACCGTGGCACCGGGTGGCAGAACCTGTTTCGCGAAATTCGAGACCCCCAGGCAAACCCAGACTTCGCGCCCGGTCGAGGCCCAGATAGATAGGCCGGTCTCCGGTCCCTCGGCCAGCACCACCGAGCCGGTGCCCGGCAGGCGGACGGCAGCCCCTGCCAAGGTGCCTGCTGTCCGCTTCACCACCCCGCCGACCAACTCCTGCGGTGCCTTCAGGCCGTCGTCGGTGACATGGACGACCTGGGCGGCTTGCGGTTTTCCGGCGGCATTGGTGGCGATGACGACCAATGCGCCGCCGCGCTGGGGGACCCCATCGATGAGCCCACCCCAGGTCGGCGTCATCCAACGAACCGCATCGGGGAAACGGTCGATATGGATGCCGCGATTTCGCAGATACAGTTCGCCCGGCGTGCCGGAAAGGTCGCGAAGGCTCGCGAGGATATTACGGAGCCGAGACGCTTTGCGACGCGAGGCGGCGTCAGCAGCGGGCACCGGTTCGGGCGACTTGACCTGCTTGGCAGTCGGTGCAGGGCGATCATCGCTAAGATTTAACCAGTCGCGTGCAAACTTGAAGGCTCCCGCCATATCGCAACGAAGTTCGGCCGCGATGAATCCGAGCGGGCTGTACGACTTGCCAGGACCGCCTTCGTAATCGGTGATCTTGCCGGTATTGCGGCCGTGAATGACGGCGGCGAGGGAACCGCAATTCCCCCACCGCATTTCATTCCGGCTAGACAATGACTTGTTCGGCAGCCCCCGGAAATAGGACACCAACTCCTCGGTAGAGGCGCGCAGGGCGTCATCAATTCCCTTCGAATCGTCCTTTCGCGCCTTCATCCTATGCGGCCTCTTCGCGATGCCCGATCTCGGGCGAGACCGGAACGTCGAACATCCAGGCGACCAGTTCTGCCGGATCGGCACGATGTTCACGAGGATCGGCAGCCCACATGAACAACATCCCGACCGACGCAAGGCCTTCAGATTCCGCTGCCGTGTAGCGGGCCGGGTGGTGGCGATGGAACTGCTCGGGAATCATCTCGATCAGATCGATCACCACCCGCTTGCCCTCGGTCAGCAGGTCGCAGATTTCGTCGGCGACCGGGTCTACTCCGGGGATGCCGACCTTGCCCAGATTGCGGTTTCGAGGGGTTGAGGCGTCACGAGCGATGATGTTCTCAATCTCGTTGATCAGCTTTTCATACACGTCGCCAACCGTGATCAAGCCTCTGTTGATCGCCATCCGCTCCATAGCCTGAAGACGGGCCTGAAGCGCCAGCCAGATGGCGCGGCGGCGGGCCAGAACCCTCGATTTTTTGGAGGGGCGGCGTTTTGGGGGAGGCGTGGCGGCCTGCATTGCCGCGATCTGGTCCGCGATCGGGGGCGGGCGGGTGAGGTTGCGAGGGGCGCACGGCGTGCCGCAATCGGGCGGAATCGCGGCGGTGCCGTCGAGAACGGTGTCAAGAATCGGGCGGGGGCGTTTCATTGGGTTGTCCTTGTCTAGTTCGCGGCGAGGGCAGCGGGAGTGCGAAAGGAGTCGAGCCACGATTCGAGGTCCTCGGCGGCGATCAGCGTCCTTGATCCAATTTTAAAGGTCTTCAACCGGCCTGCGCCGATCTCGGAATAAAGAGACGACCGGCCGATGCCAACGGCAGCCAGGGCGTCACGAATGCTGTAAGCCAGCGGGGCGGGGCGAGGTTCGGTGATGCGGTTAATCATTATGCGTTCCTGCATATTGGGTTTATCTGGACGCAGGCATACCACATATTGAATTTTGATGGCGAGTCCGATTCTTGTTGGGCATTAAAAAAGGGTGGCGTTTGCCACCCTTAGTCGTTCCGAAAGATGATTGCTGACGGCAGGATCACCCTGACCGTTCGGTTAGGCTCGAAGCGGAATCACGTTCGTCGCCGGGGCGGCCAGACGGTCGAGGTGATCGGCCCACTGCTGAAGCGCAGCGCGGCGTTCGTCCATGCGGTCATGCTGGTCGTAAACCTTAACGATCCCCTGGGGGACGTGGCCGATCACGAGTTCGGCGGTGGTCTCATCCACGCCGAGGCGGGCGAGGCCGGTTCGCAGGGTGCGGCGGATATCGTGAAGGGTAAAATCGCCCTTCCCCCCGACGAGGACTCGCAACCGGCGCAGAGCGTTCAATGTGCCATTGAATGGTTTCCCGTCGCCCCGCCCGAGCAGCACCGGGCCGGTTGCCCCTTCGGCCCACCGCGCCCGGAGAATTGTCATGGCCTGGGACGACAGCGGGACGGCCTGGGCGATGTTGGTCTTGTATCTGACGGCAGGGATCGTCCAGAGGGCAGCGGCAAGGTCGACCTCGGACCAGTCCATCAGGCGCACTTCATCGCGGCGCTGGCCGGTCAGCATCAACAGCCGGATGTAATCCCGCGACAAATCGCCCATGTCGGCGGTTCCGATCCATGCGGCGGTAAGCTCGGCTTCGGTCAATGTCCGGCGGCGGGCCTGTTCCTGGGCGGTTCCCGCCACCTTGCGCATGTCCTTCTTTCGCGCTGATGGCACTCCGTCGAGATAGTCCTTCTGTTCGCACCAGCGCAGCAGGGCCATCAATTCCGAATAGACCCGGTTGGCCTGAACCGGAAATCCCTTGGCGGTGACGGCGGCAACCACCTCGATCAAGTCGGCTTTTCGAACGGTCCCGATGATCCGCTTGCCCAGGGCAGGGGCGACGTGATCGCGGAACATCGATTCCTTCAGATTGATCGTGCTGGCCCGGAGGGCAGGCCGAAGGGCCTCGATGTATTCAGCATGGGCACGGGCCACGGTCAGTGATTCGGCACGTTGGCGAGCATCCATCTCGGCGGGGGAAACACCTGCCCGCGCCTCCGAGGCATAGACCCGCACGCGCTCGCGTGCTTCGGTCAATGAGACCGCTGGGTAGGCCCCCAGAGGGTGGAAGGAGCGTTTGCCGTTTACCATGACGCGGAGGCACCACAACTTCTCGCCGCGAGCGGTCAGACGCAGTAGCAGCCCCCGGCAGCCTCCGTCCGAAATCTCCTTCGAACCGGTCTGGTCCCGGCCCGGCTTGAGGGTCTTAACGACATAGTCGGTCAGCGGCTTGGCGATCTTCGGCATGCGGTCTCCAATTTCCAAGTGGCATCCCAGTGGCAAAAACATTCGGTGGGACGTGGATGACCGCGAACACGCTTGGACGGCCACGAGTGGCATCATGGCACTATATTCATTCAATATCAATTGATTGGGACGTTCATATCCGTCCACCACGATCCGGGGGAATTCGGCAAAATAGCCGATGTTTCCAGTCTCCTAGACGTGAAGCCTCCCTGTTTGACTTTGCCCCCGGGTTTTTACCCGGGGGTTTTTTATCTGGGCGATGGTGTCTGGCCATCTCCCCCCCCGGATGAAATCTGCCCATAAGTATATGCGATAAGTATTGGTTTGGACGGAGAAACGCGGTACGGTTCTCTGGTACGTTCCAAGCGTTGTGTCGTCGGCCTGCGTGTCCGAGCCATCGACGCGACGCGGCATTCGAGGCGCGAGGGCCGGAGAGGTGACGATGAGGGACGAAACGCCCGAGGACAGGGCTGTCGCGTCTTATGCCAGTCGTGGCCTGTTGGTGCGGCTGGTGTTGGCCGTCCTCGTGGCCAACCTTTTCGTCGCGGGGGGAGCTGGAACGGCCGTTTGGCAAAGTCTGGGGCAATATCGCCACCAGGCGGCGGTCGATGCCCGCAATATCGCCAAATCGGTGGAAAAATCCCTTAACGACACCTTTGCCATCAATGAATTGGCGATGTTCGCCTTGGCCAAGGAGATGAGCCGACACTTCCAGGGTGGCCATCTTGACATTCAGACTCTCAAATCCTTGACCTCTGACCTGAAGTCGCAATCGACTTACATCGATTCCTTGCGGATTTTAAGCCCGAGTGGCGCGATCCTGTACGGCACTGATATCGATGAACACAATGCGATTCAGGTGAGCGACCGCGATTACTTCGTGAAGGCGCGGGAGGAAACCAGCGGACGGACCGTGTTCGGCGGCCCGCATGTCGGCCGCTTCACCGGCAAATCGTCTTTGTTCATGGCCCGCAGGGTCGCCGATGCCGATGGAAATTTCATCGGCGTGGTCAATTCGGTGATTGCCCTCGACTACCTCCAGAAGGTTCTGTCGCAGATCGACGTCGGTCGCAAAGGCGGAATCAGTCTGCGCGACGAGACGATGGCGAACATCGTCCGCCATCCCGATCCGGTCGGGAGCTTTCGTGGCAACAAAGTTCTGTCGCCCGAATTGTCCGCCCTGGTCGCCCAGGGGGCACGTCAGGGCGATTATTGGAGCGGAACCACCTGGGACGGGACGTCGCGCACGGTGTCGTTCGTTCGCATCGGCGATTATCCCTTCTTCGTCGCCGTCGGTCTGGCCGAAAGCGATTATCTGATGCCGTGGCACCAGCAGGCGCAATGGTCGACCATTTCGACGGCGATCTTCTTCATCCTGAGCGTGGTGTGGGCCAAGACCTATTACCGCAACTGGCAATCGCGTCATCTGGCGGCGCGTCGGGCGCTGTCGGAGAGCGAGGAACGGTTCCGCTTTGCCATGGAAGCGACCCATGACGGGGTGTGGGACTGGGATGTCGAGAACAACACCACCTATTACAGCCCCAGCTATTTCCGCATGCTCGGCTATGAGTCCAGCGAGGAGCCGATCACCGAACACGGTCTGGGCGATCTGATCCATCCCGATGATCGCGACAAGGCCTTAAACGCCAACCGCGCCCTCGTCTCCAGCCGATCCCAGGACTTTTCCCAGGAAATTCGCCTGCGTGGAAAAGACGGCGGCTGGCATTGGATTTTGAGGCGGGGGCGGGTGGTCGCCCTCGACAGCCACGGGCGGCCGGGGCGTATCCTCGGCACTCATGTCGATATCACCCCGCTCAAGGAGGCGGAGTTGCGCGCCAGCGAGGCGTCACGGGTCAAAAGCGAGTTCCTGGCCAATATGAGCCATGAAATTCGCACGCCGATGAACGGCATCATCGGCATGCTGCATCTAGTGCTGAAAGGTCCCCTGTCCGAGCCGCAACGCCAGAAGGTCAAGGTCGCCGTTACCTCGGCCCGTAACCTGATGGGAATCCTCAACGATATCCTGGACCTCTCCAAGCTTCAGGCCGGTCACCTCGCGATCGAGTCGGTGCCGTTCCGCTTCGACACGATCCTGGAAGAGGCGCTGGCGACGTTCCGGGCCAAGCTCGAGGAACGCGGTCTGTCCCTGCACGTCTCGATCCATTCCCAGGTGCCGTCGTGGTTGGTGGGCGACCCGATGCGGCTGATTCAGGTCGTCGGCAATTACCTCAGCAATGCGATTAAATTTACCGAGGCCGGATCGGTCGGACTCGACGTGACCGCCATACCGTGCGGCGAGGCGAAAACGCGGCTTCGAGTCGCGGTCAGCGATACCGGGGTTGGTATGACCCCCGAGCAGATGGCGCGGCTGTTCCAGTCGTTCCAGCAGGTTGACACCGAACTGTCGCGCGCACGTGGCGGCACCGGCCTCGGCCTGTCGATCTGCCGCCAACTGGCCGAACTGATGGGGGGCGAGGTCGGTGTCGACAGTGTCCCCGGACGGGGAAGCACGTTCTGGTTCACCGCCGAACTGGGGATTCTTCCCGGTGACGACAGCGACTCCGACGATCTGGCCCCCGCCACGACGCAGGCCGAAGACGATACCGGGGCGTCGGTTGCTCTGCTGAAAGGAACCCGCATCCTTTTGGCCGAGGACGATCCAACCAACCAGTTGGTGGCCACCGGGCTGTTGGAGGCGGTCGGGGCCTGCCTCGACGTGGTGGAGAACGGGGAAGAGGCAGTCGAGAAAGCGTTGGCGGGCGATTATGAAATCGTCCTGATGGATGTTCAGATGCCGCGGATGAACGGGCTGGCCGCGACCCGGCTGATCCGCGAGCACAAGAGCGAGATCGACCTGCCGATCATCGCGATGACGGCCAACGCGATGCGCAGCCAGCAAGAAGACTGCCTGGCTGCGGGCATGAACGATTTCGTGGCCAAGCCGTTCGAGCCGGTGCGTCTGTACGAGGCCATCTTGAAATGGGTAACCGGAATCGGCCATGCCGAGGCCCAGGGGCTGCTGGGTCTGGTCGAAGCCGACCACGGGGATATCGGACTTGCCGTCGATATTCCCGGCCTTGATGTCCGCGCCGGTCTGCGCCACCTGTCGGGAATGGCGCAAATGTATCTCGACGTGTTGAGCAGCTTTGCCCGGCAGAACAGCCGCCGTGCCGACGATTTGCGTCTGACCCTGGCCGCCCGCGATTTCACCGCGTTGGAACAGGGTGTCCATACCCTGAAGGGGCTGGTGGCGATGATCGGGGCCGAGGCGGTGAGAAACGCCGCCGTGGACCTGGAATTCACCGTTCGGGCCCAGGATTTCGACGATTGTTCCAAGGCCATCGACCGTTTGGAAACGGCGTTGACTCCCCTGATCGAGGCGATTCTGCGTCTGGAACCCACCGTTTTGTCCTCACCGTGAATGCGATGGCTCGGCACGGCCCGCGATGGGGGATGCGTGATTCCTCTTACGGGTAAGGATGAATCTCTTTATGTTACTACCTATGGATTGATTGGGCGACCCATGCGACGTGTTGGAGACATGACGAAAGGCAGGGGGATCGCCGTTCTGGCTACCCTGGTGCCGGTTGCTGTTCTGGCTGGGGAAGGGGTGCTCTGGGCGCTTCCCGGCCTGGGGGCGGGGGCAGCGGTTCTGCTCCGCCTTGTTTTCGCCGTGGTGGGTCTTGTCCCGCTTGTTCTGTTTGTCGTTCGCTCCTCTGCTGCCGCTCCGGTGGTGGCGCAAAGCGCCGTTGCCACATCCCGCGAGCCTGCCCTCGTACCAGAACCGGTGTTCGATTCGTTCCGCTGTGGAGTGTGCATCGCCGAAAAGATCAAATATTTCGGTGATTTTTCCGGGTTGATGGAAAAAGAGACCTCCGAGGTAATCCAGGACACCGAGACCAACGCCCTGTCGCTGATGAACGGGCTTAAAGAGGTGGAATCCGGGCTGCGGCGCCTGCTCGATTATATCAGCACCAGCGGATCGGACAGCCGGGCGACGCGGATCATCGAGCGAACGGAAGCCCAACTCGAACGCTGCCATAGTCTGATCGAAGAGTTCGCGACCGAGCGTCAACAGGACATCCAGATGGTCCAGTCCCAGGTTGACGATGTCGGTCGGGTCGTGTCGTCGTTAAGCGAGACGGTCGGCACCGTGCGGGGGATCGCGCGCCAGACCCGGATGCTGGCGCTCAACGCGATGATCGAAGCGGTCCGGGCCGGTTCGGCGGGGCAGGGGTTTGCCGTTGTCGCCGACGAGGTTCGCTCGTTGTCGCAGCAATCCGACCAGGCGGCGGTGGCGATTGGCGAGGGGATCGCCAATCTTGAACGTGCCGTCAGCGAGAGCCTGCAATCCATCGTCAACGAGCGCATCGCCAAGGAAGAAAGAGGGTTTGGCGTGATCGCCGGGGCGGTGACCGAACTGACCCAGAACCTTCAAATCCTGGTCAGCCAGCAGAGTGATACCCTGGCCAAGGTTCAGCAGGAAAACGAGAACCTGTCCCAGCCGATCATGCGGATGATCGGGTCGATCCAGTTCCAGGACGTCGTCAAACGGCGTCTGACCGGGTTGTCCACCTGTTTCAAGGAAATCTCGCAAGGAATCGAGGAGACGGTGATCGAGATGTCCGATCCCTCGTCCATCAGCCACGAAGACGTCAATGCCCGCTATCGTGGCCGACTCGACGCTATGGTTCAGCAGGCGCTGTCCCGCCTCGAAGCCGAGCCGTCCGAAACCGGCGGCACCGCGATCGAACTGTTCTGAGTCCTTTTGTTAGCGTCTCCCGATCTGTTACGAAGGAATCCATGACCAGCATTGCAAAACGGGCGGTCATCGCCGAAGACAACCAGATATTGCGGGAGATCATCGCTCGCGCTTTGGCCTGGACCGGGAATTGGGAGATCGTGAAGGTCGCCGGCGGGGTGGAGGCCTTGGCGACGATCGGGGCGCACGGGGCTGGTCTTGCCATTCTTGATTGGAAGATGGCGAGCATGGACGGGCTTGAATGCACCCGGCGCATCCGGGCGGGAGAGGAGGGAGCCGATCCCGCCCTGCCGGTGATCCTGGTGACCGCTGCGGGTCAGGAACTGACCGAGGAGATGGCTCGCGGCGCCGGGGTGAACAAGCTGATCCGCAAGCCGTTCTCGTTGGCCCAATTGTATTCCGCGATCCAAGATATCGCCGGGTGATCGCCACTGGCGAGAACGCCGCCCCAGGGTAATCCGGCTTGGTCAGACGCGGGTCGGGTTGTCATCGGCGTGCCCATCCGGTTGGCTCCGGATCGACGCGGCAATGGTCTTCAGCAGAGTCTCGGACGAAACCGGCTTTGACAAAAAGGCGGAGGCACCGGCTTGTTCCGCCCGGGCCTTGATGTCGGACTCGCCCGATCCGGTGATCGCCAACAGCGGCAGGGTGGGCCAGCGGGCGCGGGCCTGCGAGATCAGTTCAACCCCATCACCGTCGGGCATCATCAGGTCGGTCAGCACCAGATCGGCGGATGCCGTGTCGAGAAAGGCCAAGGCCTCGCGCGCCGAGGCCGCCTCGCGGGGGCGGTATCCCGCCCGGTCCAGAATCCGCACCACCCCGCTTCTGATTCTTGAATCGTCATCGACCACCAGGATCACCCGCCCATCGCCTGCCGGGATGGCCGGGGCGGCGGCTGAGGCGGCGGCGGTAACGACAGTGCTGATCGGGAAAAACAGATCGAAGGTGGTGCCCGGCCCTCCCTCGCGGAGCGCGATCGTGCCCTTCCACGATTCGATGATGCCCCGGACGATTGACAGGCCGAGACCCGTTCCCTTGCCCACGCCCTTGGTGGTGAAGAACGGGTCGAAGATCCGGCCGACCACGGCGGGCGGGATGCCGGGTCCGTCATCCGAGACCGACAGGCGAAGATAGCGGCCTTCGGGCACGGCGAGCCGCAGCGCCTCGGTCTTGCCCAGGTCGAGCGGGTCGAGGGCGACGCTAACGCGGCCTTCGCCCGTCATCGCGTCGGCGGCGTTGCCGACCAGATTGCGCAGGATCTGCGACACTTCCCCGGCATTGGCCTCGGTCGTGGCGTCGCCAGCGCGGTCAAGGTCGGCGATCAGGGCCACGCCCGCAGGCAGCGTGGTCCGCAGCCGGTCGAGTTCGACCGCGACGGTCGGCCCCAACCGCACCGTTTCCCGCCGCATCGCGTTGCGTCGGCTAAAGGCGAGAATGCCGCGCACCACGCCAGCGGCGGTGTTGGCGCTATCGACGATTATCTGGGCGTTCTCGACGATGTCGGGCTGGTCGGGATGATCCTCCTGGATGAACTTGGCGGCGTAGAGAATCGGTTGCAGCAGATTGTTGATCTCGTGGGCGATGCCGCCAGCCAATTGACCCAGACTCTCCAGCTTCTGGCGTTGCTGGCGCGCTTCGGCCAGCGCCAGTTGCTCGGTGACGTCGTGGAGGGCGACGATTCCGTCTCCCTGCTGGAATGGGCAGATCACCAGTTTGAAGCGGCGGCCCGACGCGAACGGGCGGCACTCCGCCACCAGAATCCGTCGGTTGCGTAGCGCGGCGGCGAGGTGATCCCTGCGGGCGAGGGGGGCGAGATCGGCCAGCAGGTTGTCGAGGGTCGATGGCGGCGGGCCGTCGGTGACGGGGAGGGCGGCGGGCGCGTCCCAATCTTCCACCGCGATGTGTCCATCGGCGAAAAAGCGGAGGAACAAGGGGGGGCCGTGCTCGGGGGTCTCGGCCGGGCGCAGGCCGATATTCTCCGTCGTGGTTCGCCAGGCGACCATCAGTTCGGACAGGCAGATCGTCGCGGCGCTGACCACCTCGTCGGATTGGGTCGGAGCGAGGCGCAGGGCTTCGCTCAACCCGGCGCAATGGACGTCCAGGACTCCTTCGAGCGGCAGCCCGGACACCGCCATCATCCGCCCCAGGTCGCCGATCGATTCAAGAATTGCTTCATCGGGGGCGGCAACAAATTCGGTCTGAAGTCGGCCGAAGCATTCCTCGGGGTCGATCGGATGGCGGGCTGGCATCGGCGCGGCCTTTTCAATGCGGGCGCAACTGGGCGATAACGACGCAGGAATCATCGGTGCCCTTGGTGTTTCGCTGCAACAGGTCGAGGGCGAGGGCGTCGATGTCGGATGCGCCGGGATCAAGGCCGTCGAGGGACAGGCGGTCGGCCAGTCCATCGGTCCACAAGGCCAGGGTGTCACCGGGACGGCAGGGAAGGGTGAGCGGCGTCACCCGCCGCGACCCGGCCCCGACGATGCCGGGCATCGCGTCCAGCCGCTGGATGTGCCAGCCGATCAGGGCGGCACGGGTGTTGCCGATTGCTGCATAGGTCAGGCGTCCCCGCGAGGGGTCGATCACCGCGACGCCTACCGCCGCGCCGCGCGTCGGAGCCAAAGCGCGATGCAAGCCCTGGAACAGGTCGGGCAATGGCTGGCTGCGATGAGACCCCACATAGGCGATCGCGGCCTCGGCGGCCTGGGCTGCGTCGGCTCCGTGGCCCAAACCGTCGGCAATCGTCAGCAGCACGCCGGTTTCGGTCGTCCAGGACGCAGCCATGTCACCGCATCGTTCCGCCGCATTGGCCGAGGCCCGCGCGATGCCGACCCTCATAGCCATAGCCGGGCCACCACGCGGGTTCCGATGCCGGGGCTTGAACTGATCTCGAATTCGTCCATCAGCCGCCGGGTGCCGGGCAGCCCGCTGCCCAGGCCGCCATTCTCTGAGACGCCATCGCACATGGCGTGGTCGATGTCGGCGATGCCGGGGCCATCGTCGCTGGCCACCAGTTCGAGACCGACCCGGCCGGGCGCATCCAGCGGGGACAGGCTGATGATGCCGCCGTGGGTGGCGTGGAACACCAGATTGGTTCCCAATTCGCTGACGGCCGTAGCAAGGCGATAGGCGGCGGCGCGGCTGAAGCCCAAGGCCTGAGCCAGCGCCAACGCCGCCTGTCGGGCGTGCGAGATATCGACTTCGCGTGTCACCACGATCTCGATCTGGCGGAGTTTGTGGGCGGAGTCTGGCATCAGCGTGCCTTTCGCCGCATCGCGAGGGTCACCTGGGTCAGGCCGGGGCGTGATTCGATCGCCAGCGAATCGACCAGTTTCGCCGCGCCGGGCAGACCCATCCCCAGGCTGTTGCCGGTACTGAACCCTGGACTCATCGCCCGTTCGATCTCGGGAATGCCGGGACCGTGGTCGGTGACCTGCACGGTGATCCGATGATGCCCCTCTTCCTGGCAGGCGCTGATCTCGCATCGCCCGCCGCCGCCATAATGCAGGGCATTGCGGGCGATTTCGGAAATCGCGGTAGCAAGACGGGTCTGGTCGGCCAGCCCCAGCCCCAGCGCCGCCGCCGCCATCCGCCCGGCCTGACGGGCGCGCACCACGTCTTCGGGGGTGGCGATCAGGACGACACTGGAGGAATCAGTCCCGCGCATTGGCCGATCCTCTTTCGCACCTGGGGCGGTCGTCATCCTCGTCCCCGGTCGCATCAAGGCGGCGTTTCAGCTTTTCGACTCCTTGCTCGACGTCGAGGGCGGTGAGCACGTCATGCAGGTCGCGACCCATTTCGATCAGCGACAGCGCCACCATCGGACTCATGCCGGTGATGACCACCTCGCCTCCCATCAGACGCGCCATCCGGGCGGTTTCAGACAGAATCCGGGTCATGTAGGAATCGACCACGTCCAGCGCGGTGATGTCGAGCAGCACCCCCAAGGCCCGCGAATCGCCGAGCTGCTTCAGGATGTCAACCTGAAGGGTCAGAGCCTGGTCGTCGGTGATGTCCGACTGGATCGAGGTCAGCAGAATGTCGCCCAGGCGGAGAATGGGGATGCGCATAACGTCCTCCGTCACCCGATGGGCCGAATCTGGCACTGCAACAAACGCAAAGCTTCGGCGAACCCGGCCCGCAGCGTACCGCGCGTCCGCATCGTGCGCAGATCGACGTCGAGCTTGACCAGGGTCTGGGCCGCCTCAGGGCTGAATCCGGTGACGATGATCTCGGCACCCAGCATCCGGGCGGCAGAGACGACGTTGGTCAGGTGCAGCGCGACCCGCGTGTCGATCACCGGAACGCCGGTGACGTCAAGGATCGCCACCCGCGCCTGCTCGCGCGAGATCGCGTTCAGCATTTCCTCCATGATGTGCTGGGCGCGGGCGGTGTCGATCACGCCGACCAGCGGCATCATCACCACCTCGTCCCAAATCAGCAGCGATGGGGTCGAGATTTCCAGCATCGCGTCGCTTTGGCGGGTGATGATCTCTTCCCGGGCGCGCATGAAGGCTTCGAAGGTGAGAATCGACAAGCCGTCAATCACCTCGCTCAAGGTGGCGCTTTCCCGGCGCCAGCGGTCGGGATCGGCACTGTATTCGGCGGCGATCGCTGAATCGGCTGCCGCTTTTAGCCCCAGGATCAGCCGCCCGGTGGACGAGGGCGAATAGCCTTCACGGGCACGGCTGGCGCTGACCTCGATCATGTGTTTGGTCAGGTCGTGAAAGGTCGGAGCCTTGATGTCGGGGGGGCCGTCGCTTTTCAGGGCGCGGATCAGGCGTTCGAGCAATTCGCGGATCATCGGCTCGGTTTCGGAATCACCGTCGCCTGCTTCGGCCAGACGGTCGATCCACGCCGCGATGATCTTGTCTTTGTGCAGGGAGAGAACGTCACTCAGCGTTTTCATGGCAGGTCCTTTCCAATGCAGTGCAGCGCGTCCTTCATCGCGGTTTGCAGTTCTTCCGGATCGATTGGCTTCATCAGGGTCACCATCGCGCCTGCGGCCTCGGCGTCGTCGAGCGACCCGGCCAGCGACGTTTGTGGAGACCCTCCGCTCATCGCCACTACGGCCAGCGACGGATTGATGCTTCGGGCCTTGTGGATCAAAGCAAGTCCGCCGCTGCCCGGCATCCATACGTCCGAGAGGAGGATATCGACCCGCTCCGTCTCCAGCAGGCCAAGCGCTTCTTCGCCGCTGCTCGCTTCGACCACCTCATATCCGGCCCGTGTCAGCGCGCGGGATATCACCATCCTCACCACCGCCACGTCATCGACCACTAAGATGCGCATTATTTTGTCCCCTCTTCGTCGAAGAACAGTTCGACCGCGGGGCCTGTCGATTCCTGGAGGTCGATACCGTTTGCGGCGCGGTGATCGTCGCGCTGCGAGCTCATCACCGTGTCATTCAGCGCCTGTTCGAACAGTTCCTTGAACCGCGTGGTCCGGTCGAGCGAGCGGCGATCGCCCAGCATTCGGGCAAGATCGTCCATATGCTCTTCGAGCAGCAGCGACAGCCGGGCCAGGAACTCGGTCTGCTGCCGGGTTACGTCCTGGAACTGGAGCGCGGCCAGCATCCCCACCACGGGTTCAGCCGCTGCGGCGACGGCTTGGCGCAGGGACTCGATCTCCGCCGGGTCGGCTCCGTTCGCCTCTAGCCGTGACAGACCGGAGTCCAGCACCGACATTTCCGTGTCGATCCGGCGCAGGCCATGGGCGATGGTCAGGGCGGACTCCGCGCTTTGATCGACGATCCGCTCGCCTTGGGCCCGCATCAGTCGGGTAAAAGCGCGATATTGCGCCAGTTCGTCGGCGACCCGGTATTGGCGCAGCCGTGTTTCGGCGGCCGCCTTGCGTCCTCCCAGCCATAACCCGGCCGCCATCGCCGCCGCCGCCGCGAAACCGGCGACGGCCGGTCCGGGGCTGGGGGCGCCGAAAAGCTCGGCCGCTCCCAAGGCTCCCAGCATCCCTGCCAGGGTGGCCAAGGCTGCGGGGGGAATCTCGGGGGGCGGCACGCGCCGTCGGGGGGCCGGATCGGCGGGGGTCATGACGGCTTATCCATTGGGCAGGATCTGTTTGACGACTCTCAGCAGATCATCCGGCTGTACCGGCTTGACCAGCCACCCGGTGGCCTTGGCGGCACGGGCCTCATCGCGCTTGGATTGCTGGGATTCGGTGGTGACCACCAGGATCGGGATGAACTGAAGCCCGGCCATGACGCGGACTTTGCGGATCAGCTCGATGCCGTTCATTCCGGGCATGTGGATATCGGTGATGATCAGGCCCGGCTTCAGGCCCTTCTCCAACTGAGCGACGGCGTCTTCTCCGCTAGACGCCTTGGCGATGCCGTATCCGGCCTTGCCCAGGATCGTTTCCATACTCATCAGGATGGTAGCGGAATCGTCGATGAGGAAGATCGTGCTCATGGGGCGTCCTTTGCGTCCAGGGAAGGGGGGTGCCATCGCCACAAGCGGATCAACTCGTCGGCGAGCAGGAAATAGTCCATCGCGCCGCGCGATCGGGGCGCGAACGCGCGGATCGGCCGCCCGGCCGAGAACGCTTCGGCCAGCAGGATGTCGCTACGAATCCCGCGCAGCATCCGGTCGGGGCCGAACTGGCGGGCGATCTCGGCAAGAACGGTTCGGTGGTGGGTGATCCGGGCGTTGTGCATTACCGGCAGCAACCCGACCAGCTTCAGCCGGGGATTCTCGGTCGAGGCGATGCGAAAGAACAGGCGCGACAATTGCTTCACCCCCTCGCCGGACAGCGCGTGCGGCAACATCGGGATCAGCACGCCGTCGGCGGCGGCCATCGCGTTCATCAGCACGAAATCGAGCGAGGGGGGCGTGTCGAGGATCACCACGTCGAAGGCTTGCGTCAGTTCCGGGCGCCGCAATTGACGGGCCAGGGTGTCGATCGCCGCCGGGCCTTCACTTCCGTCGAATAACGGGTCGGCAGGGGCACAGAACAGCCCCGGCCAGGCGGTGGGGGTTGTCGCCGCCAGCAAATCGCCGCCGCCGGGTCGGAAGATGTGGTGGGCGGTGGCACCGCCGCGCGGGGCTGCGACGCCCAGGCCGAGGCCGGAATGGCCCTGGGTGTCGAGATCGACCACCAGGGTGCGCGCGCCACGCGCCGCCCATTCGGCAGCGAGATTGACCGCGGTGGTGCTCTTTCCGCTTCCGCCCTTGCGGTTCGAGACGGTCAGCACCCGCAGGCCGCTGGTCATGATTGCCCCTCGCCCAAGGCGGCGATCAGGCGGACGACGAATGGCTCGGTGGGCGGTACCGCCACCGGGCGGCCGCTGGCGGCCACCACCTGCAAGACGGCCGAATGAATCAGCGTGCAGGAGCCAAGATCGAACGCGGCATCGGGGATGGCCTGGACGAATTCCAGCAGCGGTAACGCCTCTTCGACGCCGCAGACGCCGTCCAGCACCGCCCGGCTCTCTTCGAAGCGGATCGGCATCACAGCAGCTCCTTCAGGTTAAGGACGAGCAGAACGCGCCCGTCGCCCAGCAGCGCCGTGCCCGCGTAGCCTGGAATGCCGGACAAGATCCCTTCGAACGGTTTCAAGATGATGTCCATTCCCTCGCGGAAATGATCGACGACCAGCCCGGTGACCGCGTTGCCGACGCGGACCACCAGAACAGAATCCTCCTGATCGTCATCGCCGAACCAGGCCGGTGGGGCGATTCCCAGCAGGCGATCGAGCCGCAGCAAGGGAACGATGGTGTCGCGCAGGACGAACGCCTCGGACTGCTTGAAGCGGCGGACCTGACTGCGGTGGATGCGGACGGTTTCGGCGATATGGTCCATCGGGATGCCGAACAACATCCCGCCTCCCGCCTCGACCATCATCACCCGGGTCACCGCCATGCTGAGCGGCAGGGACAGACGGGCGGTGGTGCCTTGCCCCTTGACCGAGGTCAGGGAGACGGTGCCGCCGGTCCGTTCGACCGCCGTCACCACCACATCCATTCCCACCCCCCGGCCCGACAGGTCGGACACCTGGGCGGCCGTGGAAAATCCGGGCAGGAACACCAGATTGACCGCCTGCTGGTCGCTCATCCGTTCGGCCTGTTCGGCGTCAATCAGTCCTTTGGTCACCGCCGCCTTGCGGATTTTGTCGGGGTCGATGCCGCGTCCGTCGTCCCTGACTTCGATGATGACCTGATCGCTTTCCTGGAAGGCGCGGATCAGCACGGTGGCTTCGGGGGCCTTGCTCGCCGTGACGCGGTCGTCCGGGAGTTCGATGCCATGATCAAGCGCGTTGCGGATGATGTGCAGCAGCGGGTCGCCCAGGACCTCGATGATATTCTTGTCGGCGGCGGTGTCCTCGCCCTCGATCACCAGCGAGACCCGCTTGCCCAGTTTGCGTGCGACGTCGCGCACCAAACGGGGGAAACGGTCGAGCACTTCCGACACCGGCAGCATCCGCACCGCCATGATCGCCGCCTGCATCTCCTGGGCAAGGCGGTCGATCACCGCGAACAGATCCTTGATCTCGCGGGCCATCTCGCGTGAGCCATGGACCGATTCGGCGCGACGGGCGAGGAAGGGCAGGCTGTTTTTCGACACCACCAATTCGCCGATCAAAGTCATCAGCGCATCGACCTTGGCCTGATCGACTTTCAGCACCCGGGGGCCGCCGGTCGTTCGTAGCTCGCCCTGCGCCGCCAGCCCCGTGTCGATCGCAGCGGCGCGGTGGACGGTGTCGTCCGGCCCGTCGAGCAGGTGGGCGAGGACGGCGAGCATTGGTCCCGGATTGGCCTGGGCGCGGGCGGACTCAACCGCATCGTCCCAGGATTCGAGGTCGATTTGGCGGACGGTTCCGCCCAGCACGTTGCTTACCGTGTGGGCGACCGAGGGCAGGCGAAGGGTGAACGCGTCGGGATCGAGGTCGAGGGTCAGGATCGTGCGCTGGGCGGCCAGGATGTCGCGGGCCAGTGGGGTAAGACGCGCCGCGGCTCCGCCCGCCGGGGAGGAGGCGGGAAGGGGAGCCGCTGGGGCCTCGGCGGAACCGTGGACCGGAGGGGGCGCGGCGTCAGCGGAGATGGCTGCTGTGCCGCGGGGTGGGACCGGCTGGGCTTGCCCCGTGGCCAGACTGGCGATCAGCGCTTTGGCCCAGGCCGGTTCGGGCGACGGCAGGGCGAGAACCGCCGCCAGCCAGCGCAGGGACGAGGCGGCGAACAAAGCGGGGGAGGTCAGTTCAGTCAGTGCGGCAACGGCGCGGCGCAGACGCTCCCACTCCCCCGCTTCAACCAGGGCGTCGGCCTCGTCGAGGAAATCGTCCAGCGCCAGACCGCCATTGGGGGCACCGGCGGGCCGGATCAGAAGGTGCGGCGGAACGTCGCCCAGCCGGGTCTGTTCGATCACGTAACGAAACACCGACTCGACCGTCTCGGCCGAGGTCGAGGCCAGGGCGCGCAGCCGCAGAACGCAGCGATAGGGGTCAAGAGAGGCCGAATCCGGCCAGGGCTCGCGCGGACGAATCTCCAGTCCGTGCAGACCGGGAATCTGCCGCAGCAGATTGACCGGGTCTTCGCCGCTGAAGAAGCAATCCTCCGCCGGTTCGTACTCGATCGCCACCAGTGGAGCGCCGGTTCCCCAGGCGCGGAAGGCGTCGAGCCGGTCGGCCTCGGGCAGGTCAGGGACCCAATCGATCGACGCGGCGGCTACGCCGGGGGCTGAATCCGGGGCCGGGGCGGGACCGGCCGGAATCGGCAGCAGGGAGCGCAGATCGGCCGTCATCTCGTGCGATAATCCATCCGCACCGGGGCCAAGAGTCCCGTCGCTCTCGATATCGTCGATCCAGGCCGCGACCCGGTCGAGCATGTCGAGCAACAGATCGACCATCTCCGAGGTCAGCGATAATTGACCGCCGCGCACCGCGCTCAACACGTCCTCGCCGGCATGGACCAGCTTGGCGAAGGCGGGGAAGTCGAACAGTCCGACCGATCCCTTCAGGGTGTGGACCGAGCGGAACACCGTGTTGATGATGGTTTCGTCATCGGGAGATTTTTCCAGCGCCAGAAGACCCGACGCGGCGGCTTGGAGCAGCTCGCGGGCTTCGGCGACGAATCGCAGCAGAAGCGGTGTGGTCATGAGCGCCCCCCGGCCATCAACCGCGCCAGTTCGGTCAGGGCCTGGGGCGCGACGGGTTTGACCAGATAGAAATTGGCCCCGGACTGGAAGGCGCGGGTGGCGTCGTCCGGTCCGGCTTCGGTGCTGACGGTGACCGCCGGGACCGAGCGGATCGCCGCCTCGCTGCGGATCGCCCGCAGCAGGGAATAGCCGTCCATCTTCGGCATGTTGATGTCGACGATCAGCAGGTCATAGGACTGGGCCACGGCCTTCTCGTAGCCTTCGACGCCGTTGGTGGCCTCCTCGACCGTGAACCCGGCCGCCTCGAGCACGGTGCGGTAATAGAGCCGCATGGTGATTCCGTCGTCGATCACCAGAATACGGGCTCCGCTTGCTTGAGGTGTGGTGTCGCTCATGGCGTTCATTCCGCTTTCGACGGCTTTTGATAGACAATCGTGTCCTGGAACTTGCGGGGGATAAAAAGCGAGGTCATCCGGCTCATGCTTTCCGAATGACCCAGGCAGACGAATCCTCCCGGAGAAAGCAATTCGTAGAACATTTCGACGGTTTCGCGCCTCGCCACATCATCGAAATAGATCAGCATGTTGCGGCAGAAGATCACATCGACGTTGCGGAAGCGGCGTGTTTGCATCGGGTCAACGACATTGACCAGAGAGAAGTCGATTGAATTGCGCAAATCTTCGCAAATCTGCCAGCTATCTTCCCCCCGGCTAAGAAAATATTTAGATAAAAGGGCCGGGGGGACGCGCTGCAACGAGCGCGCGCCATAAAGTCCCGTCCGCGCTTCGTTCAGGATGCGGCTGTCGATGTCGGAGGCGTAAATCTCGATGTCCCAATTGTCGGCCTGGTCCCAGCGCTCCAGGATGCTAAGCGCGATCGAATACGGTTCCTCGCCCGACGAGCAGGGAATCGACCAGATACGGATCGGGTCGCGCTGAGAGCGGTTGTGGGTTCGGGCGGGCAAAATCCCTTTGACCAGAGCTTCGAACTGATAATCTTCACGAAAGAAATAGGTTTCGTTGACAGTCATCGAATTGACGAGATGTTGAAGCTCCTCGCCCGATGCCTGGAATCTCAGGAATGTGAAATAGTCGCGGAATGACTCTGTTTCTGTTTTGTCTATTCTGTCGGCAATTCGTCTTTCGACATAATATTTTTTTGTGTCTTGAAACTGAATGCCTGTCTTGCGATAAAAATACTCGCAGAATTTGGCGTATTCGTCTTCGGTAATGGTCGGGGGCGAGCGGGGCTGACGGGCGGAGATGGTCATGGTCAGCCCCCCCGGATGCGGCGGATTGTCGTGTCGATCGCGAAGGTGAGGAACGGTTCGTCGCCAAAACGAGTCCGCAGCGCCTCAAGCGCCTCGATCGCGTCCGGGGTTCCGACCTCGGCCAGGGCATCGACGGCGGCGGCGCAGACATTGACGTGTGGTTCGTGGCGCAGCACATCGACCAGCAGGGCCGGGGTTTCGGGATCGCACAGGGCTCCCAGGATGTTGACGGCGAAGATGCGGACGTCACTGTCGGGATCGTCGAGCAGATCGCGGACATGCGGCGTGACCGTGCCGCGCATCTCCTGCAACGCCTCGATCGTGCCGTTGCGCAGGGCGGCATCGTCGCTCCGCAGGTGGACCAGCAGCCGGGCCACCACCGCCGGGCTTTCCTGGCGGATCAGCACGGTGAACAGCACCGCGCGAACCGAAGGACTAGTTTCGATATCGAGACGATCGCACAGGGCCATCGCCGCCTCGGGGTGGCTGGTGAGCGCCCGCGCCGCGCCGCGCCGAACCGCAGGCTCGGGTGAGTGCAGGTTGGCGAGGAGCGAGGCGCGATCGTCGCCGGGCGCAGCGGGCAGGGATTCCGGCGGTGCCGACGGTTTTGCCCTAAGCAAGGCCATGGCGTTTCTCCCGCGAGCCGGGCAGCCAGGACAGAAGCTGCGCGGTGATCCGGTCGCAGGGAAGAACCAGATTTGCCCCGCCCCGTTTGACCAATTCGCCCGGCATGCCCCAGACCACGCTGGTCGCCTCGTCCTGGGCGATGGTTCGTCCTCCCTTGCGGAACAGGGTGTTCATCGCTTCGGCACCGTCGTCGCCCATCCCGGTCAGCATCACCCCGATCACCTGCTCGGCGGGCAGCGCGTGCATCGCGCTCTCGACCAGACGCGCCACGCTCGGATGCCAGAGATATTGCTCGCCCGAGGGCATCGGATTGATCACATAGCGGGTCGCCCGTCGCCCGATCACTACGTCCGCATCCCCCTTGCCGATGTAAACCACCCCCGCTTCCAGCGGCATCTGACAGGACGCCTCGATCACGGTGGCGGCGCAAAGCTCGTTGAGGCGGCGGGCGAAGACGCTGGTGAAGCTACCCGGCATGTGCTGGGCCACCACCACCGGCCAGGGAAAGTCGGCGGGAAGGCGGGGAAGAATTTGCTCCAGCGTGCCCGGCCCTCCGGTCGAGACCCCGATCACCACCACGCCGAAGAGACCGGGGTCGGAGGAGGGAAGGGCGGCAAGGGGGCGCCGCTCGGTCCGCGAGTTGGTCCGGTCGCGTTCCGCGCGCAGTCGGCCGGACAGCCCGATCGAACGGCGGATGCGGGCGCGCACCGCGCCGGTGACCTTGGCGATGATCTCGTTCTCGATCCGGTTGACGTTCAGCGAAATGGTGCCTTCCGGCTTCTGGATGAAGTCGACGGCGCCGAGCGCCAGCGCCTGAAGGGTGATCTCGGCCCCTTCCTCGGTCAGCGACGACACCATCACCACCGGCAACGGGCGGCGGGCCATGATGTGCGACAGGCAGGTGAGGCCGTCCATTTCCGGCATGTTGATGTCGAGCGTGATGACGTCGGGGGAAAATGTGTCGAGCGCCGACAACGCCTCAACCCCGTTGCGGGCCAAGGCGACCTCGCACCCGGCCCGCTGCTCCAGGATTTCCCGAAGATGGCGGCGCATCAGGGCCGAATCGTCGACAACGAGAACTTTTGTCATGACCTTGCGTCCATCGCCGCCATCCTTGGGCGGGGGCGCCCGGTGACGCCCCCGTGCCGTATCACGCTTACCGGATCGTCTCGCCCATCGCCGCCAGCTCCCGGACGTCCAGCAACTGTTCAATGTCGAGCAGCAGGATCATCCGATTCTGGCGCTCGATGTTGGCGACACGGCGGATCAGCCGTTGCTGTTCGTCCGACAGCGCCGGAGCCGGTTCGATCACCGACGCGGGGATGCGGATCACCTCGGATACTGAATCGACGATGAAGCCGGTTCGTACCCCTTTGATGGTGTAGACCATGATCCGCTGGCGGTCGGTGCGGTCCATCGGCGGCAGGCCAAAGCGGCGCCGCTGGTCGACCACCGGCAGGACCACACCGCGCAGGTTGACGACGCCTTCGATGAAGTCCGGGGTTTTGGGCACCCGGGTCAGTTCATCGGGGACGCGGACGATCTCCTGCACGGCGTCGATCGGCACGCCGTATTCCTCGTTCATCAGCCGGAAAGCGACGAACTGTTCCTCGTCGTCTGCCGCAGTGGCGCGGCTCTGGGTGGTGTCGTCGCTCATCGGGCCCTGCTCCCCCTCCGCGTCGTGGGCGATGGCGCGGATGTCGCTGACGTTGAACATCTTTTCCGCTGACAGAATCGACACCAGACGTTGCCCCTGATTGAGGCGACAGATGGATTCGATTTCGCCCAGAGTGCCGCCGCGTGCGAGAAGCGGTGGCATCGGGTCGATCACCGAGCGGCCAACCCGCAGCACTTCCTTGACGCTGTCCATCACCACCCCGACCGAGGCGGTACCGCCGTCGAGGGCGATGACGACGATCTTGTTGGCGTCCGACACCTCTTGCGGGGGAAGGCCGAACATCCGCCGCAGCGAGACCAGCGGCAGCAGGCGGTTGCGCAACGTCATCACCCCCAGGACATGGGCGGCGGTATTGGGGACCTCGGTGATCTGTTCGGGGATCTGGACGATCTCCTGCACCCGTTCGATCGGCAGCGCGTATTCCTGGTCGGCGACGTCGAAACTGACCAGTTGGCTTTCGTCTTCAAGGTCGCTGCCAGGACGAGTGTCCTGGCGGTCGTCGCCCAAATCGCCGCTCCGGTCGCCAAGTCCGCTGCCCGCCGCGTTGGCGCGGGCGAAGGCTTCGAACTCGCGCGACACCACCTTGGCCGAATCCAGGATCATCACCATCGACTGGCCGTCCTTGCCCTTGATCATGCCGGTCAGAAGGTCGGTATCGACGGTGCCCTGGATCGATCCCGCCGCCTCGATCCGGCTGGATTCGACCGAGACGACGTTGGCGACCCGATCGACGACCAGCCCGACCGGGCGGCCCTGGTCGAGCACCACCACGCGGGTGGCGTCGTCATGCGCTGCCGCCTCGATCCCGAATACGTGGCGCAGCCGGACCACCGGCAGCACCGAGCCCCGCAGATTGGCCAGTCCTTCCAGCGCGGGCGGACTGAGCGGGACATGCACCACGTCCGGCATCCGGATGATTTCCTGGACCGCCGAGAGCGGGACGGCGAAGCTTTCCGCCGCGACCTGGAAGATCACGAACTGATGGGTTTCGCCGTCGTCGTCGCGCCCGGCCTGACCCACCGCCACGATATCGGGCGGAGCGTCAGGGGCGTCCAGCGTCTGTGCGATTTCGGACATGGGAGTCCTCCTTCACCTGCACCTGTCTGGACGGACGATCAGGCCCCGGCCTGAAGTTCGTCGGCGAGCGAGGCGATTTCCTCGATCGCGGCGGCCAGTTCCTCGGCCCCCTTGGCCTGCTGCTTGGCGGCGGCGGCGGCTTCGGTCGAGGCTCGGCTGGATTGCTGGGCAGCGGCGGCGATTTGTTCGACCCCGGTCTGCACTTCCTTGACCACGCGAACGATTTCGTCGTTGCCGTCCAGAATCTCGCGACTGCCCTCAAGCACCACCGCCATGTCGCGGGAACAGGTTTCAAGGTCGGCGGTCGTTGCCTTGTTCTTTTCCACTTCCAGGGCGGCGGCGGCGGCGATCTCTTCGAGATCGCGGCGGACGGTGCCGATCTGGTCCTGGATTGCCTTCACCGTATCCTTGATGCGGTCGGCGTTTTCGGCCGAATCACGGGCCAGATTGCGGATATCGGTGGAGACCACGGCAAATCCCTTGCCGAATTCGCCAGCGCGTGCCGCTTCGACCGAGCCGTTGACCGCCAGCATGTTGGTCTGGATCGACACCGTGGTGATGGCATCGACGATCTTGTCGATGCGGCGGCTGACCTGCTCGAGCGCTCCCATCTGTTCGCGGCTCTGGCGACCGGATTCGACCGAGGCCAGCACGCCATCAATCAATTCGTTGACGGCGATCGTGTTGCGGCTGAGCAATTCCGAAATCTGAGTGCCTTTCTCGACCAACACACGGGCGCGCGTGGCCGAAACCTGGGCGCCCTTTTCGATTTGAGCGATGGCGGCGGACGATTGGTGGGTGGCGCTGCCCTGCTGCTGCGCACCGCGCTGAATCTGGTCGAGGGCGGTTTGAATCTGGGCGGCGGCGCGGTTGATTTCCTCGACGGCGCTCGACAATTCCTCTGCGGCGGAGGCCACTTCCTCGCTGCTTTTGGCGATGTCGGTGGAATTCTTCAATTCGTCGGCCAATTCCGACAATTCCTGCGCCGCCTGCTCCGATTGTTGCAGCGCGGTACCCTGTTGGTCGACGGTCTTCAGCGATTCCTGACAGGCGGCGCTCTGCTCCTCGGCGGCAGCGGCGATCACCTCGGACCCCTTCTGTGCTTCCTTCGCGGCGGCTTCGCTTTCTTCCGAGGCATTGACGATATCGCGGCAGCCAGCGCCGATCTCGGTCATGTCGGCGCGAATCTGATCTAGCTGGGCGGCGATTTGACGCCCTTTTTCCACCTCCTGCTTGGCGGTGGAGGCCGAGGCATTGATCCCTTCGGCGATCGCCTTGACGTCCTTCTGAATCTGGCTGACCAGATCCTGGATGTCGCGGGCGCTCTTTTCCGAGGTCTCGGCCAGGGTCCGCACTTCGTCGGCGACGACGGCGAAGCCCTTGCCGTGCTGTCCGGCCCGGGCCGCTTCGATCGCGGCATTCAGCGCGAGAAGGTTGGTCTGGTCGGCGATGCGGGCGACGGCCTTGACCACTTCCGAGATGGCGGCGGCCTGACGTTCCAGTTCCTCGACCATTTCGACAGAGATGAGCTGGCGTTCGGCGGCGCGGCCGATGGCGAGGATCGAGTTGGTGATCTGCCCGGCGACGCTACCAAGCAGGCTTTGCAGCATGTCGACCTTGACCAGAGAAACGTCGGCGTTTTCCTTGGCCTTACGGATTAATCCGCCCCCGTGGGTCACCGCCTTCATCGATTGCTGGGCGGCACCGGCGGCCTCTTCGGCGCCCGAAGCGATCTGTTCCGCCGCTTTGCGCAATTCCTCAGAGGCCGATGCCGCCTCGGCGATGCCGCTGGCCAGTTCGGTGGTTGCCGCGGCGATTCGTTCGGCTGCTTTTTGCTGGCGGGCGAAGGTGCGGGCTTTTCTTTTTTTGGGCTTCGGCCAGAAGCCGACTGCCGCCGAGCTCTTCGGAAGCGAGGGGCTTCGCCGCCGCCGGGCTGGCCATCTGGTTTTTTTTGACGAGAGCCATAGCGAGTCCCTTTCCTCCGAGTCGGAGACCTATGCCAAAACGCCTACATAATACAATGTATGTCCGAACTCATTATGCCAGCAAGCCCTTTGTTATAAATCAAAGGTCACATCTTGGGAGAATGAAACCTTTCTGCTCATTAAGGTAGATGTAATATTTGTCGACATTGGGTGGATTGTGCCCATGTCCAACATTTATTATAGGGATTGGAAGGGGGAGATAAGATGGGAGTGTGGGGTTCGAATATTAAATATATGGTTATATATTTATTGTTTACGTATTGAATCTATAATCGTTTTTAGCTGGAACAGGCTGCATACGTTCTTCATAAATTCCATATAATTCGGGTGTGTATAATGAACAGCATGAAGGGCGAGGGCAGAGGACCCTAGCATCGCCCCCAAGCCGCTTGAGCGTGAATTGCGGTTGCTGCTGCGGTGCGATCTCGCCACCGTGCCTCGCGTCCGCGCTGTCGCCGATTATCTGACCGGGTTGTTCCGGGACGTGCCGGATTGATGTCGCTGGCGCGACCGGGCTGCCGCCCAAACCCGCTTGCGGGCCAGCCCGCAAACACCCGTTTGATTGATCGCTTGGATAACGGGGAGGGTCCGGGAGGATGTCCTCCCGGTGGGGTTTGGGGCAACGCCCCAAACGTTCGCGGCTATTTCGTCGCGATGGCCGCCACGATTGCTCCGGTGGCCTCGATCAGATCAAGCGGGGCGGCTTTGATCTGAAGTCCGCGCTGGCCACCATTGACGACGATGAAGGGCAGCAGCAGGGCGCTTTGATCGAAGATCGTGCGCAGGTGCTTTTTCTGGCCAAGCGGGGAGATGCCGCCGACCTTGAAGCCGGACAGGCGTTCGGCATCGGGGATCGCCATCATCCGGACGGATTTTTTGTCGGTGGCGTGGGCCAGTGCCTTCAAATTCAGTTCGTGGTCGGACGGGACCACCGCGATCATCGCCTCATCGGCGGCTTCGACCATCAGGGTCTTGAACACTTGGGAGGCGGGCAGCCCCAGTGATTGCGCGGCATGCAGCCCGATCGAGGCCGCCTCGGGATCGTAGCGATATTCCAGCAGGTCGAACGGCTTTTTGGCCTTGTCCATCGCGGCGGTGGCGGGGGTGCGTTTGCTCATGTCGGTTCGTCCCGAAACGGAAATCTCGTTACTTTATCAAAACGACGCCCGGCGGCGGTCGAACGCCTCAGTCGCTAATGGCGGAGCGGATCGTCACCGCCTGCCCGGCGGACTGCCCGGCTTCGAAGGCGGCGGCGGCGACTTTCTTGCCCGAGGCGCGGCTACGGCGCAGCGATAGATCAAGCTTGGCGAACTCGGCCTCGACGATGGCATGGCGAACGACGACCAGATCGCGCCCGCTGGAACGGCGGTTGGCTTCGTCGCGTTCGGCCTTCATCGCGCCTAGCTTGTCGGCAATCGATACCGCCATGCCGAACAGGAACGAGCCGCGTTCGTCATGGCCATAGCGGATGAAGCGCTGGTCGCGGGCATAGGCTTCCCAGGCGGTCTGCATCGCGGTGGCGATCACGTCATGGACGTAGCGGGCCAGTTCCAGGCTGGGGCGCAGTCCAAAGAAGATGTAGCGGATCCGTCCGGTTTCGTCTTTCTCGCGCCAGACCTTGCAATCGCAATAATCGGCGATGGCGGGGATGCAGGCCGAAATCGGCTGGCGCTGCTTGCGGTTGGTCTCGACCGCGACCTGTTCGCACTGCTCCTCGCGCAGGTCGAGATCGCTCAGCGACAGATCGTGGCGGTCAAGCAGTTCGGCGACCTTTGCCGCCGCCGCCAGGGCTTCATCTTCGGTGCAGCCGTTGGCGGTGGTCTTGGCCCGCAACGCCTGAAGCCGCGATTTGAGCTTGTCGAGATCGCTCGCCATGCGGCCTCTTCCTTTGGTCTTCGATCAGCCGACCGGCTTGGACCAGCGCGACGCAGGGTAGCGGTGCTGCGGCTGCGAGTCCGGCGCGGCGGTCTCGACCGGCTCGGAAGCGGTGGAGGCGCGATCCTGCCGCGGCTTGGTGCCCAGCCCGATCGACTTGGCCAGTTCCGAGCGGCGTGCGGCATAGGTCGAGGCGACCATCGGATAATCGGTCGGCAGCGACCATTTGGCGCGGTAGGCGTCCACCGACAGATCGTGCGCGGTCTGGAGATGCCGCTTCAGCATTTTCTGCGGCTTGCCGCACTCAAGACAGTACACCGCGTCCGGGGTCACCGATTTGCGGATCGAGACGGCGGGCTGCTGCCGTTCCGGCGCTTCGGCGGCCGGGCTGTCGATATTGACCAGGGTGGCGTGGGTGCTGCGGATCAGATCGGGCAGATCGGTGGTCGCCACGGCGTTGTTGCGGAGGTAGGCGGCCACGATTTTCGAGGTCAGGCGGATCATACAGACGGACTCCAAACAGGCGGCACGGTGCGGTGCAGAGCGTGAATTGCGCGGCTGGGCTGGCGGAGACATCGTCGGCGCCCAGTCCGGGCCTTTGCTGCTGAAGATACGAATATTCAGCGCCTCAGGAATTGCCGCATCCGGACCAGTCATGTTCATGACTGATTTTCGTGGAAAAATACAAGCCTTACCGATAGCACGGAACTATTCTTCGACACGCAGGCGCAAAGACAGCAAAAAGGCCGGACCCGGAGGGTCCAGCCTTTTGATGATGCTCTCACCGAAGTGAGAGACTTGGAGCGGGCGAAGGGATTCGAACCCTCGACCCCAACCTTGGCAAGGTTGTGCTCTACCCCTGAGCTACGCCCGCTCTGTCTGGCGCCCGGTGCCGGGAAGTCCCGGCGTCCGGAGGCCCGCATATTACGAAAAGAATCGGTCGGCGCAAGCACTTTTTTCAAATTTTTTGCAGGCCGGGTTCCGGTGCAACCATTCAAGGCCGTCAGGGCATCATCGGATGACCGCCAAGCACCGTATCGGACAGTATGGGATACAAAGAGCGGGCCTCTTTCATCTGATAGTGCCACCATTCATGGTGATTATACTCCCAGCCCGCAGCAATCATCAGCCCCAGCAACAAGGCGCGATGGCGTTGGGCCTCGGGCGAGATGTCGAGACGGGCGTGATGGGAGAGCGGGGTAAAGGCGTCGAAGCCGGTTCCCATGTCCAGCGGCTGGCCGGTGGCGATATCGATCAGGTCGAGATCGACGGCGACGCCCATCGAATGGGTCGAGCCCAGATGCGGGTCGGCGATGAATTCAGGATCGGGGCAAATGCCCCACAACACCCACTGCGCCTCGGCGGGACGAAAGGCGTCGAGGATGCGCAGCCGCAATCCCAGCGGATAGGCCAGCGCGGCCGCTTTGGTCAGCAACGGGGCGGCGTCGGCATGAAGCCAGCTCCCGGCATCGGGACGATAGACCGGGCGGCCGGTGAAGTTGTCGGCGGTGGCATAGGCCAGAGCCAACTCGATATTGAAGGCGGACGGGGCAATGGGTACCAGAGGCGACATCTTAGGTCTTTCCTTGATTGGCCGGGCGCAGTATAGCCGCCTGATGAATGTTCTTGCCATCGACACCTCGACCTCGGCCTGTTCGGCGGCTCTGCTGCGGGATGGCCATGTCGTCGCCCGCCGTTTGACTGTAATGGCTCGCGGTCAAAGCGAAGCCCTGATGCCGATGATAAAGGCGGTGCTGGACGAATCCGGCCTCGCCGTCTCCGGGCTTGATCTGCTGGCGGTGACGGTTGGGCCGGGGGCGTTCACCGGCCTGCGGATCGGTCTGGCCGCCGCGCGCGGCTTTGCCCTGGCTGCCGGTCTGCCCTTGGCCGGTGTGCCGACCTCGCTGGCGGTCGCGGCGGCGATCCCCGAGGCGGAGCGCGAGGGAAAGACCATCGCCGTCGTGCTCGAGTCGCGCCGCGCCGATCCCTGGATTCAGTTGTTTGACGCCGATCTGACTCCGCTGGGCGCGGTCGCGGCGCACCAGCCCGAGGCGATTGCCGCGCAACTGACCGGCCCGGTGCTGGTGGCGGGTGATGCCGGGGCGCGGTTGCTGGCGGTGCTGCCGGGGGCGGTGGCGGCGTCCTCGCCGGGTTGGCCCGATGCGGCTTGTGTCGCGCGGGTGGGAGAGGATTTGTGGCGCACAGGCCGGGCTTTGTCGGCCGAGCCTCTGTATCTGCGCGCTCCCGATGTCACTCTGCCCGGACAGAAGCGATGATCGAGCTGGTCCCGGCCGCGATGCTTCATGCCGAATTGCTGGCCGGGATGCATGCGGTGTGCTTCGCCGAACCGTGGAGCGCCCGCTCGATGGCTGAAGTCCTGCTGATGCCGGGCACCAGCGCGCTGATTGCCGTCGATGGCGGCCAGTGGCAGCCCAGCGCGGTTCCGCCCGGTCCGGCCGGGCTGGTGATGTGGCGGCGCACCTTTGATGAAGCCGAAATCCTGACCCTGGCGGTGCTGCCGCCCTGGCGGGGCCGCGGGGTGGGCGGGCGACTGCTGGACGCGGCGATGGCCGACGCGGCAGCGCAGGGGGCGACCGCGATGTTCCTGGAAGTCGCCGATGATAACCCGGCCGGTCAGGCGCTTTATCGCCGCCATGGCTTTGCTCATCTTGGGCGGCGTAAGGGATATTACGGAGGTGTTGACGCGATAACGATGCGTCGGGCACTGGATCAGCCGCAATTCAGCGATGTCGCGGCAGAGTATCCCGATAAAACTCCCTAAACTATTTCTTGCATATCAAAAGGCGATGCGGCCCAAGCGGATCGCCGTCGATGACTTGAGTCATCTCCAGAATTTCGTGCCCCAGTTCGCGTATCGAACGTGGCACATTTTCAATAGGTTCCCAACCCTTTAGCCATATTTCGGCTGTTTGTCCGGGAGCCATCCGTTCGATCAGCAACTTGGCTTTGACGAAGGTCATCGGACAGACCTCCGCTGTGATGTCAAGACAGTAGTTAGGGTTTTCAGTCATGTGATTCCAGTCATCTTGCTTTGTCATATTGGTTATTGCTTCGCCGGATTTAAGGAATTATATAAGGCCGATCGTTAGGAAATGGGAGGGGTGCTCTAAATGTCGGAGCGTTCGAGTAACAATGAACTTCTTGCGCTCACCACCGAGATCGTGTCGGCGCATGTCGGCAATAATAGCGTGGCGATCGGAGAGCTGCCCCACCTGATCCAGGAGGTCTATCGCACCCTGTCGTCGGTCGGAACCACTCCGGCCGTTCCCGAGCGGCCCCAGCCCGCCGTCGCGGTGCGCAAGTCGGTAACGCCTGACTACATCATCTGCCTCGAAGACGGCAAGAAACTGAAAATGTTGAAACGGCACCTCAAGACCGCTTACAACATGACCCCGGAAGAGTATCGCGAGCGTTGGGGCCTGCCGCCCGATTACCCGATGGTGGCCCCGAATTACGCCCAGCACCGGTCCAGCCTGGCCAAGAAGATCGGCCTGGGGACCAAGCCGCGGACGCGCAAGCGGGCGGTCTGAGCGAACGCAGGTGGTATTCGGACGCCGTCGATCAAGGTGCGGCGGCGTCCGCTTGTGGGTAACAGGTTCTCCCGTCGCCGCTCAACGGATACGCCATGGTCTCGCGCATCGAACAGCGCTGTATCGACAAGGGAATGAAGATGACCGAGCAGCGGCGGGTGATTGCCCGTGTGCTGTCGGATTCGGCCGATCATCCCGATGTCGAGGAAGTCTATCGACGCTCGACCGATATCGATCCGAACATCAGCATTGCGACGGTCTACCGTACCGTTCGTCTCTTTGAAGAAGCGGCGATCCTGGAACGCCACGATTTTGGCGACGGCCGTGCCCGCTATGAAGAGGCGGCCGGGGATCATCATGACCACCTGATCGACATGCAGTCAGGGGCCGTCATCGAATTCACCAGTTCCGAAATCGAGGCGCTTCAGCGCGAGATCGCGCGCCGATATGGCTTTCGGCTGGTGGGTCACCGCCTGGAACTGTACGGAGTTCCGTTGACTCCCGACGACGAACGGGCAGAGAAATAGGCAGCGCGGCCCTTCCGCGCGTCCCGACGGATTCAGAGGAATCATGCCATCCGCTCTCTCGGCAGATGAACCAACCGACCGCCTCGACGTCAGGCTCGCCGCGGGTCCGGACGAAATTGCCGCTGCCCAGGCCCTGAGGTATCGCGTCTTCTACGAGGAGATGGGGGCCCATCCCACCGAGGCGACCCGCGACCGCCGCCGCGATGTCGACGATTTCGATGCCGTTTGCGACCATCTTCTGGTGATCGACCGCGCCCGCGGCGACGGGCCGGACGGCGTGGTGGGAACCTATCGCCTGATGCCGCGTGCGGCAGGCGAAGCGTTCGGGCGGTTTTACACCGCTGGCGAATACGACATTTCCCGCATTCTGGCCGATGGCTGCCGGTTCATGGAACTGGGGCGGTCCTGCGTCGATGCCGGGTATCGCAACGGCGCGACGATGAAGAAGCTGTGGGACGGCATTGCCGCCTATGTCTTCGAGCACGATATCGAACTGATGTTCGGGTGCGCCAGCCTGCCCGGCACCGATCCCGGGCGTCTGGCCGGGCATCTCGGCTATCTCTACCATTACCATCTGGCCCCCGAGCATCTGCGCCCGCGTGCCTTGCCCCATCTCTATGTCGATATGGAACTGGCGGAGAAGGAAAGCCTCAATCCCCGTCGTGCCCTGGCCGAACTGCCGCCGCTGATCAAGGGCTATCTGCGGCTGGGCGGTTTTGTCGGCGATGGCGCGGTGATCGATCACCAGTTCAACACCACCGACATTTGCGTCCTGGTCAAGACCGACCTGATTACCGACAAATATCGCAGCCACTACGGACGCAACGTGCGTGACGCCACCTCTGAAGTCTGAGACCGTGATGGTCTCGCCGGTTCTCGGTCTGGTGCGTTTTGCCGCGTTCACGGTGTGGACGCTGCTGCTGGTTCCTCCCTATCTGGCGGTGCGATTGTTTTCCAACCGCCTGGGCGGTCGGGTCGTTCTGTTTTACTGGCAGGTGGTGGTCCGGTTGATCGGCTTTCAGGTGGTGGCGCGCGGTGCGCCCGCCGTCGGGGCCGGTCCGGCACTCTATGTCTGTAATCACGCCAGCTATCTCGACATCATCGTGCTGGGCAGTCTGATTCCCGCCTGCTTCATCGCCAAATCCGAAGTGGCGGGATGGCCGGGGTTCGGCCTGCTGGCCCGTCTGGCCCGGACCGTCTTCGTCGATCGCCGCCCCGCGGCGACCCGGCGCGAGCGGGACAGCGTTCGCCACCGGTTGGAAGGCGGCGATTCGCTGATCTTGTTCGCCGAGGGGACCAGCAACGACGGCAATCACGTTCTGCCGTTCAAAAGCGCGCTGCTGTCGGTGGCCGAAACCGGCCTGACCGGCCCGGACGGGATTGTCCGTCCCTTGCCGGTTCAGCCGGTGTCGTTGGCCTACACCCGGCTGGAAGGGCTGCCGCTCACCCGGGCGATGCGCCCGTTTCTCGCCTGGTACGGCGACATGACGCTGGCTGGTCACTTGTTGGGGGCGCTGGGGTTGGGCCGGGTCACGATCGAGGTGACGTTCCATCCGGCAACCTCGCTGGCCTCGTTTCCGTCGCGTAAGGAATTGACGGTGCATTGTCACGATCTCGTCGCCAACGGTGTCGCCTCCTTGCTGGCTGGCCGGGCCTGACGTCCATCGGTATCGCCCTGCTGGGACGCCCGCACCACGACCGATCGTTCCCTTTCCCCCGTGTCCGGGACATGTTTTAGACTCGCCATGGCCGCTCCCTCCACTCCCCGCGTTGTGTCCGAGACCGGCCCCCGCGCCGCAACCCCTGCCGCGCCGTTGTCGGTCGATCCGTCCGATCGTCTGATCTCGAGCGAAGAGAGCGCGCCGCCGAAGCCCTTTCCGGCGTTGGCGCGTGAGCCAAAGCGCGAGCCGCGCTTTTATCGCGAGGTACAGCAGCAGCATTCCCGTCCGCCCGAGCCGCCCGCTCCCCCCTTGCGTCCAGACCCGCGCGAGGCGTTCGAACCGCGTCTGTCGCGCAAGGCGGCGAAGTCGCAGGAAGGCCGGTTGCGGCCCGAACCGATGCCGCCCGCGCCGCCCCGTGCATCGAAGGGGCTGCGCCGTCGCTTGAGTGGCGGTGGAGACGGCAGTGGCGGTCGTCGCGGTGGTGGCTGGGGACGCCGCTTGCTGATCTGGGGCCTGACCCTGGCGATCTGGGTCGGGGTCGGTATCGGCGGGGTTGTCGCCTATTACGCGGTCGATCTGCCCGATATCGACAAGATGACCGCGACGACGAGGCGGCCCAGCGTGGTGTTCCAGTCGGTCGAAGGCGAGGTGTTCGCCGCCTTTGGTGATCTGTACGGCGAGCCGCTGACCTTGCCCGAGATTTCGCCCTATCTGATCCAGGCGGTGCTGGCGACCGAGGACCGCCGCTTCTTCAGCCATTTCGGAATCGATCTGTTCGGTCTGGCCCGAGCCTTCTACACCAATCTTCGCGCCGGGCATGTGGTGCAGGGCGGCTCGACGGTCACCCAGCAGTTGGCCAAGAACCTGTTTCTGACGCCCGACCGCACGATGAAGCGCAAGATGCAGGAAGTGTTGATGGCGCTGTGGCTGGAACGGCGCTTCAGCAAGGAACAGATCCTCGCGCTGTATCTCAACCGGGTTTATCTGGGATCGGGGACGTTCGGCGTCGATGCGGCGGCGCGGCGCTACTTCGATGTTTCCGCCCGCAAGATCGGGCTGTATCAGTCGGCGGTGATCGCCGGGCTGTTGAAGGCGCCGTCGCGCTATAGCCCGATTAACGATCCCGAGGCCTCGCGGCGTCGCACCGCTGACGTGGTGCAGAACATGGTCGAGGCTGGGTATATCGACCAGAAAACCGCCGATGCTGCCCAGGTCACCGGGGCGGCCGAACTGGTCCACCGCGCTCCCGCCGCCGGGCGGTACTTTGCCGACTGGATGATGAGCCATCTCGACCAGTTCGGCGAAGTGGCGGGGCGCGACATCGTGATCCAGACCACGCTTGATCTTGGCCTGCAACGCAAGGTCGAGGCCGATCTGAAGGCGCTGCTGGCCGGCCCGGGGGCCAAGGCTAATGTCAGCCAGGGCGCGGTGGTGGTGATGACCCCGGATGGCGCGGTGCGGGCGATGGTCGGCGGTCGCGAGTATGACGACAGCCAGTTTAACCGAGCCGCCCAAGGCCTGCGCCAGCCCGGTTCAGCGTTCAAACCGTTCGTCTATCTGACTGCGATGGAACGCGGCTATAGCCCCGACGACACCATGGAAGATGCGCCGATCAAGCTGGGCAATTGGAGTCCGGGCAATTACACCGGCCGCTATCTCGGCACCATCACCCTGCGTCAGGCCCTGGCCGAATCCATCAACACCGTCGCGGTCCGGCTGGTCGAAGCGGTTGGTCCCAACCGGGTGATTTCCACCGCCCGCCGTCTTGGCATCTCGTCCGATCTGCGCCGCGACGCGACCCTGGCGCTGGGGACCAGCGAGGTGACCTTGCTGGAGATGACCAACGCCTATGCTGCCTTTGCCAATGGCGGCCAGGGGGTGACCGCTTATGGCGTTGCCCAGATTACCGATCCTTCCGGCCATGTCCTGTATAAGCGTCAGGGCGGCGGCTTTGGTCAGGTGATCTCGCCCACCGCGCTGGCGCGGATGCAGGACATGATGACTGCCGTGATTCAAAACGGATCGGGCAAGGCGGCTCGGCTTGATCGTCCCGCCGCAGGCAAGAGCGGAACCACCCAGGATTACCGTGACGCTTGGTTCATGGGCTTTACCGCCGATTACGTCGCCGGGGTGTGGCTCGGCAATGACGATTACAGAAACGAAATGAAAAAAGTGACCGGCGGCGGTCTGCCCGCTCAATTGTGGAAGCAGGTGATGGTCGCCGCCAACCAGGGTCTGCCGCCCCGGCCGCTGACGATGCCTGCGATGGAACAACCCGCTCCGGGCGAGCCGTCGGGCGAACCGGGTGGGACTCCGACCGAGGAGTCCGGCGGTGGATTGGGCGATACCATCGACGATCTGTTGAAGGGAATCTTCGGCCGCTGATCGAAGCCGATCCGCGCCGACTGTCACCCGGCGCGGCCCGCTATTGCCGGGTCGCCTTGCGGGTGAGGTCGCTGCGCAGATCGGCGGGCAGGGATTCCAGCAGACGGAGCAATGCCCCGATCCCAATCGGAACGCGAGAGCGACCGTCGGCCCAGCGCCAGACGGTGGTCGATGCGGGCTGGCGCTCTCCCAGTTCGTCGAGCAGCCGGGCGAGGGCTGCCTGAGACAGCCCCAACCGGGCCAGCGTTTCGGTGAATTCCGTATCGGTCATGTCTCGGCCCCAGGCCCCAACCAGGGCGCGAATAGGAATGTCAGAAAATTTCCTTCATGCCGGGGCCGCTGTCAATCACGCGGCGAGAGTTGGCTGTTCCACTGATCGTTTTGGGTTATTGCTGGCGCAGACCCGAGCAGACCCGGGTGACGAAGGCTTCGATGTCGTCATTCATTGAAACGGTCCGCGAGGCCAGATCGCCCGCCGCGATCAACACCTGACCGGCGGCGTCGGTGGCGGTACCGGCGGTGTCGGCGACCTGACCGATCGTGTCGGCGACGATTTGGACGTCGCTGGCGACGGTACGGATCGAACGGCTCATTTCGGCGACGGCGCTGCTCTGCTGCTCGGTCGAGGCGGCGATCCCGGTGGCGTCGTCGTTGATCTCACGGATCTTGCCAGCAATGGTCCGGACGGCGGACACGGCGGTCTGGGTCGCTTCGCGCATGCTGCCGATCTGGGTCGAAATCTCTTCGGTGGCGCGGGCGGTCTGGTTGGCGAGGTGCTTGACCTCGTTGGCGACGACGGCAAAGCCCTTGCCCGCTTCACCGGCACGGGCGGCCTCGATCGTCGCGTTCAGCGCCAACAAATTGGTCTGGCTGGCGATCTCGGTGATCAGATTGACCACCTCGCCGATCTTCTGAGCCGCCTCGTTCAGGCCATTGATCGCGGAATCGGTCGACAGGGCGACGTGCATCGTGTCCTGCGCCATGTGGGCGGAATGCTGGATGCGGCTGGCAACCTCGCGAATCCCCGACGAAACCTGCTCGGCGGCGGCGGCAACCCGGCTCGACTGATCGCTGGTCTGGGTGGCGATCAACGACATCTGCTGGGCGGTCGCTTCCAGTTCGGTCGCGGTCGAGGCGACGACGCTGGTGACGTGTTTGATGGTGTTGCCAACCCCGGTCGCTTCGATGGTGAATTCGCGTGAGCGGCGTTCCATCTCGCTCAAGGCCCGATTGATCAGACGGGCGTGATCGGCGAATTCCCCGACCATCCCTTCGGTCAGGATATGGCGGAAATAGCGTCCCTCGGAGGTCAGGGCCATCGCGGCATCGGCTTCCTTGGTGAACACTTCGGTCAGATCAAGCAGGCGGTTGATCGAGTGTTCCAAAGCGCCGACCTGACCGCGTTCGGTGATGTGGATCACGCGGGAATCAAGCCGTCCCGCCGCCGCCGCGTTCAGAACCTCGGTGGCGCGGTTGATCGCCTTGTTGGTGCGCAGCATCAGGGCGATTGCGATCAATCCGGCGCTGAGCGCCACGGCGATGATCGAGGCATCGACGATCTGGCCCCGCAGCAGAGCCAGCCCCGCGGCCACGGCGCAGATCACCGAGGCCAGAGCGGCGGCGACCAGGGCCTTAAAGAGTGAAGACGAATTCATCATAGGGAATTCCCGCCGCTTGTAATTTGGAGACCATGGCCTGGAAGGCGGCATCCATCCCCGCCTTGCGATCGGGGTTCGCCTGCTCGATGGCCAACAACTCGCGATACAGCGCTTCCGCTTTGGCGACAGCGTCGCGTCGGGGCGAGCGGCGGTTCGAGTGGTAGCTGACGATATTTCCCGCACTATCAAAAGTCGGGGTAACATGGGCCAGAACCCAGTAATGGTCGCCGTTTTTTGCCCGATTCAAGACATAGGCGAATATTTCTTTGCCCGACTCAATCGTTTCCCACAGCAATTTAAAGACGCAGCGGGGCATGGCCGGGTGCCGGATGAGGCTGTGAGGCGCCCCCAGTGCTTCATCTTCAGTATAGCCGGCGATATTTAGAAAGATTTGATTAGCATAAATGATCCGTCCTTTGGGATCGGTCTTGCTAACGATAATCTCGTCCCGCCCGAAAGTACGCTCGACGCCAGTCAGGTATATATCCTGCTTGCTCATGTCGGACACTCGTTGAAAAAGAAGAACGAAATAAGCTATTCCCCGCCTAATCGGTTAGGCCAATCAGACAGAGGTAAACACTATACGATATAGGTGATTTCGGTCTATGACATCGTGCAACAATTTGTATCAAAATCACGGAAACGCCATGAATTACCGCCACGCCTATCACGCCGGCAATTTCGCCGATGTCGTAAAACATACGCTATTGACGATGGTAGTATCGGCATTAAAGCGAAAGGATAAGCCTTTCTTCGCGTTGGATACCCATGCCGGTATCGGTTCTTACAACCTTGAGGCGGATGAAGCACAGCGGACCGGCGAATTCAAAAGCGGTATTACCCGGCTGCTCGAGGCTGCCGCTCCCCCCGCCGCGCTCGATCCCTATCTGGCGGCGGTGCGGGCCGCCAATCCGGCCGGGGGCTGCACCACCTATCCCGGCTCGCCCGAGCTGGTGCGCGGGATGCTGCGCGAGACCGACCGGCTGGCCCTGGTCGAACTGCATCCCGAGGATGTCGAGGTGTTACGCCGTCGCTATGCCGCCGACCGCCGCGTTGGGGTCCATCACATGGATGGCTATGTCGCGGTCAAGGGGCTGCTGCCGCCGCCGGAACGGCGCGGTGTGGTGCTGATCGACCCGCCCTTCGAGGTCAAGAACGAGCACGAGCGCCTGCTGTCGGCGCTGCGCCGGATCCGGCGGCGCTGGGCCAACGCGGTTACCCTGGTGTGGTATCCGATCAAGGGGATGGAGCCGATTGATCGGCTGTATGACGCGTTGCGCACCGAGGCCGCGGCCGAGACGCTGGCGGTCGAGCTGATGCTGCGTCCCCCGGTCGATCCGTTCCGGCTGAACGGCAGCGGTTTGGTCGTGGTCAATCCGCCGTGGGGGCTCGACCGCGAACTGGCCGACCTGCTGCCCTGGCTGACCGAAGTGCTGGCACCTGACGGCGGCTTTTACCGCTTGGAAACCCTGGTGTCAGAGTCCGACCTGCGCGCCTAAGACCGACGGTGGCGGATCAACCGGAGATCAGGGCGGCGGCGGCAAGCAGCAAGGCGATTTCCGAAGCCTGAGCCACCGCACCCAGCACATCGCCGGTATAGCCGCCCAGGCGGCGTCGGGCCAGTTCGGCCACTCCCAGCCCAACCAGGGCGGCACAGGCGATGGCCGGAATCGCCGCCAAGCCCAATCCCAGCCCGGCGAACAATGCGCCCAGGGCAAAGGCGGTCAAGGCGCAATCGGCGCCCGGTCGTCCGGCCAGGGCGGCCAGCCCATCGGGCCGGGCCGGGGGGAGGCAACGCATCGCCACCGGGATCAGGGCGCGCGACAGCGCCGCCGCCGCGACCAGCGCGCCGATCTTGGCGGCGGCTCCGGTAATGGCGGCAAGGGCGGTGGCGCGTAACGCGACCGAGAACACCAGCGCCAGCACCCCGAAGGTGCCGTTGCGGGAATCGTGCATCACTTCCAGCCGCCGTTCGGGTCCGCCCCGGGCTCCCAGACCATCGGCGAAATCGGCCAGCCCGTCTTCGTGCAGCGCCCCGGTGGCCAGCACCAGCACCAGCACCGCCAGCAGCGCGGCGGCCAGCGGCGGCAGCACGGTTGAGGCGGCGGCGGCGATCAGCCCGGCGACCAGTCCCAGCCCGGCGCCCACCAGGGGAAAGCAGCGCATCGCGGCGGCCAGACCGCCCGGCGGCACCGCACCCGGATCGGGCAGGGGCAGACGGGTCAGAAAGGTGGCGGCAAGATGAAGATCAGCGAGCCAGCCGCGGGGCGGGTTCGCGGGAATGTGGGGTGACTCGGCCATGATGGTTCGGTTATAGGTCGAAGCACTTTTAACAGCAACACCTTGGGGGCAAGCTCGTGACCCTGACGATTTCCGGTCTGGACGACGTTTCCGCTCTGTTGGCGCGACTGCCGGAGGGCGATGAAGCCGCCGCCGCCGCCTGGGCCGCGCGCGAACCGCGCCTGACCAAACCGGCTGGGTCGCTGGGTCGGCTTGAAGATTTGTCGGGCTGGCTGTCGACCTGGCAGGGGCGTCATCCCCCGCGGCTCGACGCGCCTTACGCCCGGATCTTCGCCGGAAATCATGGCGTTGCCGCTCTGGGCGTTTCGGCTTTTCCCGCCGAAGTGACGGTGCAGATGGTCGCCAACTTCCAGCATGGCGGCGCGGCGATCAATCAATTGTGCCGGGCCTATGGCGTCGGCCTTGATGTCGTCTCGCTCGATCTCGACCGTCCGACCGCCGATTTCACCCAGGGACCGGCCCTGACCGAAGCCGAGTTCGTAAACGCCTTCCAGGCCGGGATCGACGCGGTGCCAGAGGGCGCCGATCTGCTGGTGTTGGGCGAGATGGGAATCGGCAACACCACGCCTGCGGCGGCGCTGGCCTGCGCGCTCTATGGCGGCGAGGCGGTGGAATGGACCGGGCGGGGCACCGGGGTCGAAGGCGGGGCGCTGGCCCGCAAGATCGAGGTGGTTGCCGCCGGGGTGGCCCGTCATCGCGGCCTGCCGCCGCTGGAAATCCTCCGCGCCCTGGGCGGTCGCGAATTGGTGGCGCTGGCCGGAGCGACGGTGGCGGCGCGGTTCCGCCGGGTGCCGGTGCTGCTTGACGGCTATGTCGTCACTGCGGCGGTGGCGGCGCTCGAAGTGGCGCGGCCGGGCGCGCTGGCCCATTGCCGGGTCGCCCACGTCTCGGCCGAGCCGGGCCATCGTCGTTTGCTGGCGGCGCTGGGGGCCGATCCGTTGCTCGATCTCGGTCTGCGGTTGGGCGAAGGCTCGGGGGCGGCGCTGGCGGTCGGCCTGTTGCGCGGCGCGATTGCCTGCCATAACGGGATGGCGACCTTTGACGAGGCGGGTGTCAGCGACAAGGGCTGACATCTCGGTGGGGCAGGGGTGAGGAAAAGTACAATCAACAGGCTGGCGCTTCGGCGTCGGCCTGTCCATAATGTCGCCGCAATTTTCCAGCCCAGGAATCATCATGTCCATTCATAATCCGCTTCTCAACGATTTCGGCCGCGTCGCCAATGGCGCCCTGGGAGCGCTGTCGGGTCTGCGTGGCGAGGTCGAGTCTCGGCTTCGCGAGCATTTCGAGCGCTTCACCGCCGGTCTTGATCTGGTCACCCGCGAAGAGTTCGAGGTGGTGAGCGCGATTGCCCGCAAGGCGCGGCAGGAACAGGAATCGCTTGAGGCGCGCATTCGGGTTCTCGAAGCCCGTCTGGCTGAAGTGAGCGATACCCGGCTGTAATCGGCCGGTTATCCACAAAAATTCACACGCTTTAACCGAGGATTGCCTTGCGTCCTCGGAAAGCGTGTGCTTAGGCTATCCTTTGTCGGAAAGAAGCGTACCGGATACAACAATTTGATTCCGGGACGCTTCTGCCGAATGGTGCCATGCCAAGGAGGACTCACGGCATGACGTTGACCGCTGCTTGTCACGACGATGAGCCTCAGGCCAACCCGGTCGATCTGGTCGAACAATTCGTCGCCGCCAACGACTGGGCCTTTGACCGGCGCAGCGACGAGGAATTGGCCGCCGAGGTCCCGGGGAAATGGTGTAATTACTCGCTTTACTTCGCTTGGCGCGAAGATATGGGCGCGATCCATTTCACCTGTGCGTTCGACATGAAGGTGCCCGAAACCAAGCGGGCACCGATTTGCGATTTGCTCGCCATCGTCAATGAAAAGCTCTGGCTGGGTCATTTCGGCCTGTGGGAGGACGAGGCGGTGCCGATGTTCCGCCACACCTCGCTGCTCCGCAACGGGACCGCTCTGTCGCAAGAGCAGGTCGAGGATCTGGTCGATATCGCCGTCAGCGAGTGCGAGCGCTTTTATCCCGCGTTCCAGTTCGTGATCTGGGGCGGCAAAAGCGCCCGGGACGCCGTCGCGGCGTCGATGCTGGAAACGGCGGGCGAGGCCTAATTATTTCGGGGACGAATTGACATGACGAAGGTGCTTCTGGTCGGGTGCGGCCGGATGGGGTCCGCTTTGCTGTCGGGCTGGCTTGATCGCGGCATCGCCGCCGCCGATCTGGTGGTGGTCGATCCCACCCGCCCCACCGTCGGGCCGGTGAATGTGGTGGCCGATGCCGACTCGATCCCCGCCGGTTTTGTTCCTGATGTCGTCGTGCTGGCGGTCAAGCCGCAGATGATGGAGGCGGCGTTGCCGCCCTATCGTCGTTTCGTCGCGTCGGCCTTGTTCCTGTCGATCGCCGCCGGGAAGCCGACCGCCTATTTTCCGCCGCGCCTTTGGCGACGACCTGGCGATCGTGCGGGCGATGCCCAACACGCCTGCGGCGGTGCGCCGTGGCATCACGGTTTGTTTTGCCGACGAAACGGTTTCCGCCGACCGCCGCGCCCTGGCGGAATCGTTGCTGGAAGCGGTGGGCGAGGTCGGCTGGATCGCCGACGAAGCCCAGATGGATGCTGTCACCGCTCTGTCCGGTTCGGGTCCGGCCTATGTCTTCCTGCTGGCCGAAGCGATGGCCGAGGCCGGGGCGGCGCTGGGCCTCGATCCCGCTCTGGCGGTGCGTCTGGCCCGCACCACCGTTTCCGGATCGGGCGAATTGCTTCGTTTGTCCGCCGATTCGGCGGGTGATCTGCGTCGCGCCGTGACCAGTCCGGCAGGGACTACCGCTGCCGCTCTGGCGGTGCTGATGGACGAGGCGGCTGGATTCGGCCCGTTGCTGCGCGACGCCCTGGCCGCCGCCGAGCATCGCAGCCGCGAACTGGCTGGATAGGGGGGACCATCCCCCCGTAATGATTTAAAAAAGAACGGGGAAATGTACGTAGGGGAGTCACAATTGTTGACTCTCCGATGGCGGTTTGGCACCCTCCGCTGCACTGCAATATCGTGCAGCGGATGGAGGGTGTCAGCATGGCCGCGAATCAGTCCGATAACATTTTTGATTTCGACGTCAGCAAATATCTCGGTGACTTCAAGGTTCCCGGTGTCGATGTTGAAACCATCGTTGCCAGCCAGCGCAAGAATATCGAGGCGCTGACTCAGGCCAACAAGCTGGCCTTCGAAGGCCTTCAGAACGTCGTCAAGCGTCAGGTCGAGATTCTGCGCCAGGCCATTGATGAGGTCTCTCATCTCTCTAAGGATATCGTCGAGCCGGGGGCGCCGCATGAAAAGGCGGCTCGTCAGGCCGAGTTGGCCAAGGATGCGTTCGAACGCGCGCTGGTCAACGCCCGCGAGCTGGCCGAGCTGATCACCAAGGCCAATTCGGATGCCTTCGATCTGCTCAACAAGCGGTTCAGCCAGAGCCTGGATGAAGCCCGCGAGGCGTTCTCCAAGGCCGCTGCCAAGAAATAGCGCGATCGGTTTGTGCCGATGCGGCCTTCCCCGTCCCGGACGGGGGAGGCCTTTGGCGTTTTAGGGAGCGAAAGCCCGCAGCATCGTTTCGACTGCGGCGGAAATCGCCTTGTCGACGGTGCGTCCTTCGGGCTGGGGCAGGCCCAGCAGGGTGCGCATGAACAGATCGGTGCGCAACATGCCGATAAACAGGTCGGCCATCTGCCACGCATCGTCAACCGACAGCAAGCCGCGTCGACCCAGATCGACGAACACCTGGGCGATCTGGCCTTTGCCGGTACCGGGGCCGGATTCATAGAAAGCGCGGGCAAGATCGGGTTGGCGGTGGGCTTCGGCGGTGACCAGTCGGAACATCGCCAGCGTCTCGGGCTGAAGCAGCAATCCCAGCAAGCGCTGGCCGATGATGGTCAGGGTGGCGCGGGCATCCAACGTGTTATCGACGGCGGCAAAGGTCATGTTGCGCTCGCAGCGCATCCGGATCACCGCGCGGAACAGATCGTCCTTGTCGGTGAAGTGGGCGTAGATCGTCGCCTTGGACACCCCGGCGCGGTTGGCGACCGTGTCCATGCTGGCGGCGGCATAGCCAACTTCAAGAAAAACGCTGCCCGCAGCGTCAAGAATGGCCTCACGTTTGGCCGAAGGGCGGTGACAGCGACTCGAGTCCGACATTGTTCCTCCATACACCTTCCCTAAACTAAACCATACGGTTCAGTTTAGGGAAGGGAAGAAACATCGGATCCGATGGCCTTAGTTGCGCGGCGCGGCGCTACTGGACTGAAGATCGGCCACCTTGTTGCGCAAAGCGGACAGCAAACCGTCGATCCGGTCGCCATTGGCCCGGATCACCGAGGCATATTCCGACTGATAGGTGACGGCCATCGACGAGCCCTCAACAATCAGATCGACGACCCGGAATCCGCCTTCGGTCCTCTTCAACCGCCATTGCAGGGTAATTGGCTGCTGGCGGTCGCGCTCGACTCGCGAGGTGACGGTGAGCCCGCGCTCGCCATCATCGACCAGCCCGATGACGGTGTGGCGCAGGTCGCCGCCGTAATCCTTGAAGCGGGTCGACCAGGTGAGGACGACGATATCCTCGAACAAACGCAGGAAGTCCTGCTGCTGCTCGGGGGTGGCGCTCCGCCAATAGCGGCCCAGCACGCGTCGGCCGATTTCGGCGAGATCGACTTCGGTGGTGAACAAGGTGCGGAAGCGAGCGGCCCGTTCGGAATCGGGAACGCCCTTACCGACCATTGTCTGCATCGCCGTATCGGCGAGACGGTTGACGAAGACGATCGCCGGGTCAATCGGTGCCGTGTCGGCGGCGGCGAAACGGAGCGGGGCAACCAGCAGCGAGATGCCGCCCAGGGCAGCCAGCAAAAACGGACGGCGGGAAATCATCGGACTGCCGCTCCCGACGAAGACGGAGCGGGGGTGAGCGGAGAGCGGTCGTGCCCGTTGGCGATCTCGGAGGCGCGATTCTGACGATAGAGCGAGCGCAGCGAGGCGTAATAATCGAGCGAGGTCCGCTTGACATCGTCCAGGGTGTCGATCAGCCGTTCACGACGGTCAAGACCGGAAACGCCGCTGCGAGCCCAGGGTGCCCATTCGTAGCCCATGTTGACCATGACGATATCAACCGGATCGCCATACCATTCGACGGCGGTGCCAAAGGCATCGCGCGGATTCGACGGGCCGAACAGCGGCAGGACCAGATACGGTCCTTCGCCGACGCCCCACACTGCCAGGGTCTGACCGAAATCTTCCTCGTGGGCGGGGATACCGGCCTCGGTGGCGATGTCGATGAAGCCAAGCAGACCGAAGGTGGTGTTGAACGCAGCGCGGAAGAAGGTCTGGACCGCACGGTCGGGTTCGCCCTGCAACAGGTCGTTGGCGAACACCAACGGCGATTTCAGGTTTTGCAGGGCATCGTGGATACGGTCGCGGCCGAATTGCGGCACCACGGTACGATAGCCCTCGGCGGCGGGGCGAATCGCATAGGTGTCGAGGAAATCGTTGAACGCGAAGATCTCGCGATTCATCGGCTCCAGCGGATCATTGACTTGTTCCCATTCCGCCACCGCCTCCGGATCGGAGTCCGGGGGAGGGGTGGCGCACCCGGCCAGAAGGCCCAAGGCGATGATTGAGCCAGCAATGCGGGCTGCGGTGCTGTGGCTGGGGCGGCGCGCGGTCATCTTGAGGTAACCCCTAAGGTCGTGGCGGAAGGGCCGGGAAATTCGATATAGACGTCAGAATATATACGAAACTCTATTATCTTCACCAATCACAATCCAGACGGAAAAAACGGCAATCTGACCGTACCACCATCGGGCTTCCCAGGATGGGGGGTGACGCGGTATGGTAACAAATTAGGCGTTACCGTGTCGGTCGGGAGGGAACGATGGCGATCGCCTGGGACGATTCGTTTGCGATTGGTGACGACGAGATCGATGCCGACCATCGGGCGATGATGGCATTGATCGGTAGGCTGCAAACTATCACGTCCGGCCTGGGAGATGGTGAAGCCATTGTCTCGGCCATTTCCCAATTGCGCGATCTCTGTTTCGGCCACTTCCTGCGGGAAGAGGCGCTCCAGCACCGCATCGGCTTTCCCGATATCGAGGCTCACCGCCTCGGCCACCAGATGCTGTTGAAGCGCCTGGATGCCGTGCTCAGCCATTTCGCCGTGGGCTGCGATCAAATCCGGGCTGGCATTCTACGCACCCTCGGGGATTCGCTCGCGACCTGGATGGTGTTCCATATCACCCGGGGCGATATCGAGATGCGGCCCTATGTCGAGGCGACCAGCCGAAGACGGCGGGGGGCTTCGTCGCGCCGCCGCTCCGTCACCGATCATCATCCTCTGATTGGGGCTTGATTACTCGACCGCCTGACGCAGCGCGGCAGCGGCAACCCAAGGCGACAACGCCAGGGACGCGATCAGAATTCCACCCAAGATCAGCAGATGCGGTCCCGCTTCCAGTCCCTGGATCGCGGCATCAATCGCTCCCACCGAAAAAATCAGCACCGGAATGTAAAGCGGCAGGATCAGCAGCGATAACAGCACGCCGCCGCGCCGCGCTCCCAACACCAGGGCGGCACCGATCCCGCCGATCAGCGACAAAACCGGGGTGCCCAACACCATCGCCGCCAGCAGGGGGGCAAAACCGTCGGCGGGCAGGTGGAGCAGCACCGCGAGCACCGGAGCGACGACGATCAGCGGCAGGCCGGTCGTCAGCCAGTGGGCCAGCATCTTGGCCGCGACCGCCAGTTCGAGCGGCATCGGCGACATCGCCAGCAATTCCAGCGAGCCATCCTCGTAATCGGCCTGGAATAACCGATCGAGCGACAGCATCGAGGCCAACAGTGCGGTGACCATCAACACCCCGGGCGAGACCCGCTCAAGCAGATTGGTTTCCGGCCCCAGCCCGAACGGAAACAGGATCACGGTCAGGATAAAAAAGGTCACCACCATCACGCTGTCCGATCCCTGGCGCAGCGCCAGACGCAGATCGCGGCGGACCACTTCGAAGAAACGGGTCATGACAGGCCTTCGGGGGCGGGGGCGAAGCGGTCGAGGGTCAGGATTGCGGCGTCGGGCAGCACGATGTCGGCATGGGTCGACAGAACGACCATCCCGCCACCGGCGCGATGCTCGGCCAGCACCGTTTCCAGCACCGCGATCGAGGCGCGGTCAAGCGCGGTGGTCGGTTCATCCATCAGCCACAGCGGGCAGGGCGCGGCCAGCAGCCGGGCCAGATTGACCCGGCGCTTTTGCCCGGCCGACAGCATCCGTCCCGGCATGTCGGCCAGATGGCCAAGGCCAAAGCGGTCGATCGCCGCATCGGCGGCACGGTCGGCCTCGGCGGTGTCGCTCCGGTGCAGCCGGGCCCAGAAGCGCACGGCCTCGGCCACGCTCAACACCGGCTTGATCGCGTCGTGATGGCCGAGATAGTGAGTCCGGGCGGCGTGGGCTTCGGGATCGTCGGCTAGGGACTGGCCGTTCCAGTCCAACTGCCCGGCACACGGGCGCAACAGACCGGCCAGCACCCGCAACAGGCTGGATTTGCCCGATCCGTTGGGGCCGAGCAGCAACAGCGCTCCCCCCGGTTCGAGGGTGAAGCCGAGATGGGAAAACACCAGCCGTCCGCCACGTCGGCAGGCCAGCTCAGAACCGCGAAAGAGAAGGGATTGGGCGGTGCTCATGGGCGGCACCATGGCAAAATTCCGTCGCCTTGGCGAGAGCCGAATGCGCCCGCACATTACGCATGTGTAATGCCATAGAAAAGGTGTTGAAATTATCCCCAGGTCGGAGCAAACCTCGCTTATCAAGACAATATGATTCGATTTGCCCAGGGGGAAATCATGCTCTTCGGACGTGTGACGGGGTGGCTGCTGGTCGGTCTCGCCGTCATCATGGCATCGGCTGACGCGGTCATGGCCTTAGGCCCGGCCGATTACGTCGGACTGATCACCGCCGATTTCGTTTTGTTGCTTGCCGGTCATACCCCCGACACCGCCGAAACCGGTCGTAGCCTGTTCGATACGGTCCAGGCGATGGTTCTCGATCTTCCGGCCTGGGTCGTGGTCGGAACCATGGGTGTGACTCTTTCGATCGTGTGCCGCCATCGTCCGCGCTGGCGTCGCCCGGTTTTCCGCCGCTAATCCCAAATATCCCGCCTGTCGGCCGCCCCGCGCCAGACTTCCCTTTGTTGTGAAATCAGAACAAACGGACGCTCCAGCCGGGGCGTGGTCGCGGCTTGCGCTCCTATTGGACCGGCCTGACCTCAGGCGGCCCCGGTGGCGGGCGACAGATCGCCCTCGGCGGCCTTGTCCTTGCCCTTGTCCGTCCCGGTGTCCTTGCGTGGCGGGGCCAGCCGGGCCGGAGTGGGGGTCGCCGCCAGAGCGGGGGCGGCATCCGCGGCGGGCGTTTCCTGCTTGCGGACCAGACGACCTTCCAATTGCGCCCCGGCTTCGATTTCGATGCTGTCGTGAATGATGTCGCCAGCGATGCGGGCGGCACGCGCGATCACCACCGCCCCGGCGGTGATCTTGCCGATCACCTCGCCGTGCACCTGGGTGGTTTCGGCGGTGATTTCGCCGGTGACCCGACCGGATTCGCCGATCAACAGCCGATGGCAGACGATATCGCCTTCCAACTGGCCGTCGATCTGGATTTCGCCCTCGGTGGTGATGTTGCCGACGATGCGGACATCGGCACCGATCAGCGACAGGGTTCCCCCAGCCGGCGACTTCCGGGACGACGTGCCGCCGCCTTTACCAAATCTTGAGAGCATGGTCACCTGCCGCGATGAATTTGAGGGGGTCACGGGGGACTTCGGACAGTCGAACTTCGTAATGCAGATGCGGGCCGGTCGAACGGCCGGTATTGCCGAGCAGTCCGATCACGGTCGAACGGCCGACATGCTGGCCCTCGCGGACCAGGATGCGGGACAGGTGGGCGTAGCGGGTGGTAACGCCGCCGCCATGGTCGATTTCGATCGCGAGGCCATAGCGGTCCCACGGCCCGGCGAACAGCACCTGACCTTCGCCGGTGGCATGAACCGGGGAGCCGAACGGGGCGGTCAGATCGACGCCTTCGTGAATCCCGGTGCGGCGGTTGAGCGGATCGTTGCGGCGGCCGAACGGTGAGCTGACGTCGTAGTCGGTTTGCAGCGGATCGCCCAACGGCATCGTCTGCATCGCCGCCTTGACCCCGCTCCAGCGATCGAGCCGGTCGAGCAGGCCGTTCAGCCCGGGCTCGGTCGCGGTGGCGTTGACCGGGACGAACGGACCGCCGCGGCCACGTTCGGGGTGGCGCGTTTCGATTACCCGGCCGGGATCGATCCCCAGCCGCGACAGCGAATGTTCGGCATCGGCGATGCGAGCGGCGGCGGCGTCGCTGGTGGTCTGCACCGCCTGGGCATAGGCCATCCGCAGACGTTCCAGCGAGGTTTCCAGCCGCCGGACCTGATCGCGCACGGCGCGGACCTCGGACTCGGCCGGGGCGTCGTCGGTTTTGACCGGATCGGCGACCGGGCCGGGCAGCGAGCGTTGTTTTTCCGGGGCGCCCTTGACCAAGGCGGCATTGGATTCGGCCAGAACCATCAGGCTGGACTGGACCAGATCGACCTCGCGGGTGATGTCGGCGACCATCTTCTGCGAGGCGATCAATCGTTGCTGGGCGCTATGGGTCGCCGACAGCATTTCTTCCAGCCGCTGTTCGCGCTGGACCAGTTCTTCGGGATGATGGAGCAGCATCAGGGTGGAGGCGGCCGCCCACAACACGCAGCCCGCGACGGCGGCGCCCAGCGCAACCAGCCGTCCCCGACCCAGGGCGATTTGGACAGCCGTGCCGTCGGCGCGGCGGATCAGCACCCGGGATTCGGGCACGATTGCGACGAAGGCGCGACGAACCGCTTTGAGGCGTTGTTCGGCCGCCTGGATCGCTCGCGGGTCCCTCACCTTTATCTGCTCCCCCCGTGGCAGGATGGCCCGACGACCGCCCGACAGGGACGATCGCCCAGCTTTGGGAAAATTCAGTGTAGTCAGCCTTCCGGCCCTAACCTATAGGTAAGAACTCCTGATCCGGGCAAGACGAATGTTGGCTGCGCCGTGGCAATCGGTGTCAGACTGTGTCGACTCGGCCGATTTCGGGGCGGACGATTGACGCGACCGCCCGGCGGGAATATCGTCACCGGCTTTATCCGTCTTCTGGAAGTTCTAGAAAATGCCCGATCTTCGCGACCTCGCCCGTTCCGCCGCCGCCTGGCCGTTCCAGGAAGCCCGCGCTCTGTTGGATGGCCGCTTGCAGGGGAAAAAACCGGATAAAGGCTACGTTCTGTTCGAGACGGGCTACGGTCCGTCGGGGCTGCCCCATATCGGCACCTTCGGCGAGGTGGTGCGCACCACCATGGTCCGGCGCGCCTTTTCGCTGCTGGCCCCCGAGATTCCGACCCGTCTGTTTGCCTTTTCGGACGATATGGATGGCCTGCGCAAGGTTCCCGACAATATCCCGAATCAGGAGATGGTCCGCGCCCATCTCGGCAAGCCGCTGACCTCGATCCCCGATCCGTTCGGTACCCACGAAAGCTTCGGCCACCATAACAACGCCCGCCTGCGCTCGTTCCTGGATGCGTTCGGCTTCGAGTATGAGTTCCAGTCGGCGACCGACTGGTACAAGTCCGGGCGTTACGATCAGGCGCTGCTCGGTGTGCTGCGTCATTATGACGAGGTCATCAACGTCGTTCTGCCCACCCTGGGCGAAGAGCGCCGCGCCACCTATTCGCCGTTCCTGCCGGTCTGTCCCAAGACCGGGATCGTGTTGCAGGTGCCGGTGGTCGAAACCCGTCCCGACGACGGCACCATCATCTATCGTGACACCGATGGAACCCTGGTCGAAACCCCGGTGACCGGCGGGCAGTGCAAGCTGCAATGGAAGGCCGATTGGGGAATGCGCTGGGTCGCGCTCGGCGTCGATTACGAAATGAGCGGCAAGGATCTGATCCCCTCGGTCGAGCTGTCGACCCGGATCGCCCGCATTCTCGGTGGCCAGCCGCCGCAGACCCTGACCTACGAACTGTTCCTCGACGACAAGGGGCAGAAGATTTCGAAATCGAAGGGCAACGGTCTCGCTGTCGAGGATTGGCTGAAATACGCCCCGCCGGAAAGCCTGGCCCTGTTCATGTACCAGAAGCCCAAGGCGGCGAAGCGGCTGTATTTCGACGTCATTCCCCGCGCGGTCGATGATTACCTGACCTTCCTTGGCAAGTTCCCGGCCGAGGACGATGCCAAGCGGCTGGAAAATCCGGTCTGGCACATCCATCAGGGCCAGCCGCCCCGCGAAGAGGCTCACCTGACCTTCGGCATCCTGCTGAATCTTGCCAGCGTCTGCCATTCCGAGGATCCGGCGGTGCTGTGGGGCTTCATCCGCCGCTATGTTCCCGGCGCCAGCCCGGAAACCGCGCCGATCCTCGATTCGCTGGTCGGCTACGCGATCGCCTATTACCGCGATTTCGTCAAACCGTCGCTGCGCTATCGGGCCGCGACGGCGGACGAGGCCGAGGCCTTTACCGCGCTGAAGGCCGGGCTGGAGGCGTTGCCTGTCGATGCCTCGGTTGAGGACCTTCAGGCCCTGGTCTATGAGATCGGCAAGCGTCCCTGCTTCACCGACCTCAAGGCGTGGTTCAAGGCGTGCTACGAAGTGCTTCTGGGAGCCGAGCAGGGGCCGCGTCTGGGCAGCTTTATCCGCCTCTATGGTATCCCCGAGACCATCGCCCTGCTCGACAAGGCGATCAAGGGCGAAGCCATCTAAAGTCTCCGAGGTGGGGCGGTCGCCATCGGCGATCGCCCCGTTTCGAGCCGGGCCGGTTGCCCCCATCGCGCCGGTGCCGTATAGGGTACGCCATGGCCAACGAGGATGACGGCGATAAACGCGCGGAACGGCTGAAGCGGGCACGAGCGCTGGCGGGACAGACCGGCGGCGGGACCCCTGCGGCCCCCGCACGCGCCGAGCCGGTCAAACCCGACCCCGTTCTCCCCTCTGCCTCTCCGTCTGCCGCACCGGCCCCCGCTTCGGCGGACCTGACCCGCACCCTGCGGCAAAGCCTGATCGAGATGCTGACCGGCTTGTTGCGGCCCAAGCCACCGGCAGTGGCTCAGCCCGCCGCGCCGCTGCCCGATCCTCCGGTTCTGACCGTCGTCGTCGCTGCTTTGGGCAACGATGCCGATGGGGCGGGGGCAACCCGGCTCAATCAGGCGCTGTCGGCGCGGACCGCGCTGAAGGTCAAGGCGCTGCCCAAGCTGTTTAGCCTCGACGGGTTGGAAGACCCGGCCCTGGTTGCCGCGGTGACGATGAACACCCGTCATGCCGTCGTCGAGGAAGATGCCGATCTCCTGCTGTGGGGTGATCTGACCAAGGACGGCTACCGTCTGCGGCTGGCCACCGCCGCCAGCGACGAGGAACGGTTCGGTCCCGCCACCCGGATCGAACTGCCGCTTGATCTGTCCGAGCCGGTGGTCAATCTGCTGTTTGCCGCTCTGCTGGCGGCGACCGATCCGGGCAGCGAGCCGCGCCGCACCGCGTTGCGCCGCCTGTTGTTGCCCGCCGCGATCGCCGCCGAGCCCTTGGCCGCCAAGCCGCCGGTCCAGATGGCGATGCCGCAGCAGCGTTCGGTGCAGATGCTGTTCGGTCATATCGCCGCCGCCGTCGCCGCGATTGCTCCGGCCGAGCAGGCCACCGTCTGGGCCGACAAGGCGATCAATGCCTATCGTCAGGCGGAACGAAGGCTGGGCCGCACCGATCCCGGTTGGGAAGGCGGTTTGATCCATCGCCATATCGCCGCCGCGATTGCCGCCAAGGCCGACCGTTCGAAGGAACCGGCTCCATTGTTGGAAGAGGCGATCCGCGAATGGCGTTCGGCGGCGGAAACCCTGCCGCGGGCGGTGATGCCGCAGGATTGGGCGGCGACCCAGCTCCGGCTGGGGACGGCGCTGTACCGGCTCGATTTGCTGACCGGCCAGACCGAATTGCTGCGCGAGGCGCTCCAGGCGCTGCAATCGACCCTTCAGGTCTATTCCCGCACCGAGACCCCGTCCCGCTGGGCCGACGTGATGCACACTGTCGCTCAGGTGCTGGAGGTCTATGGCGATCAATTGCGCAACGTCGAAGTATTGCAGCGGGCGGTCGATGCCTGCCATTCCGTGCTGGAGATCCGCAGCCGCGACCGGACGCCGCTGGCCTGGGCGGCGACTCAGAACACCCTGGGCTCGGCCCTGTTCCTGCTCGACCGCCATTCCGAAGGCGGTGGCCATCTGGTCGAGGCCGAACTGGCCCTGACCGCCGCCCTGGACGTATTCCAGACCCATGGCGCGAAGCGCCCGGCCAAGGTGGCGGCGCGCAACCTGGCCCATGTCCGCAAACTGGCCGAAAGCCGCAAGACCCGTTCGGTGGTCGAGCCGCATTGGCTTGACGATCCACAAAGGTAATCCATGGCGCCCAAGCCGACTCCCCGTGCCCTTGCTCTTGAGCTTCTGTCCACCATCCTCGATCGCGACCGTCTGCTCGACGACATGCTCGAAGACCGCCGACTGGCGACGCTGGACGACCGCGACCGCGCCTTTGTGCGGCTGTTGCTGGCGACGACGCTGCGCCGCCTCGGCCAGATTGACGCCCTGATCGCGCTCTGTCTCGACCGTCCGCTCGGGCCGCGCGCGGTGATGGCCTGCCACGCCTTGCGGCTCGGCGTTTGCCAGTTGCTGTTCCTCGATCTGCCGCCGCATGCGGCGATCTCGACCACCGTCGATCTGGTCAAGCATACCCCGCTGGCCGGGTTCACCGGGCTGATCAACGCGGTGCTGCGCCGTCTGTCGCGCGATGGGGCCGAGATGGTCGCGGCCCAGGATGCCGCCCGGCTCGATACCCCGGACTGGCTGTGGCGGTCGTGGTCGAATACCTATGGCGACGAGGTGGCCCACGCCATCGCCGCCGCCCATCTGACCGAGGCTCCGGTCGATATCACCGTTGCCGCCGATCCCGAGGGCTGGGCCGCCCGGCTCGAGGCCGAGATTCTCCCCACCGGCTCGCTTCGGCGCAGCGGGGGCGGGGCGGTGTCGCGTCTGGCCGGGTTCGACGAAGGCGGCTGGTGGATTCAAGATGCCGCCGCCGCCTTGCCAGCACGGCTGTTTGGCGATGTCCGGGGCAAGCGCGTTGTCGATCTGTGCGCCGCACCGGGCGGCAAGGCGCTGCAACTTGCCTCGGCCGGGGCAGTGGTGACCGCGCTTGACCGCTCGGCTCCCCGGCTGGGGCGGCTGTCCGATAATTTGGCCCGGCTGGGATTGTCGGCGACGATTATCGCCGCCGATGCCGCCGCCTGGGCCCCGGGCGAAACCTTCGACGCCGTACTGCTCGATGCGCCGTGTTCCGCCACCGGGACGCTGCGCCGCCATCCCGACGTCGCCCGCCACAAAAGCCCGGCTGACGTCACCAAACTGTCTGCCGCCCAGGCCCGCCTGTTCGAGGCCGCGACCGCGCTGCTTGTTCCCGGTGGGACGCTGATTTACTGCGTCTGCTCGTTGGAGCCGCAGGAGGGGATTGATCAGGTCGAGCGCGCCCTGGCCGCCGGTGCTCCGCTGGAGCGGGTGCCGATCCGGCCGGATGAGGTCGGCGGGCTGGCCGAACTGATTACCCCGGCGGGCGATCTGCGCACGCTGCCCTGCCATCTGGGCGAGAAGGGGGGCATGGATGCCTTCTTCGCCGCCCGTCTGCGCCGGGTCTAAGTCGATGAGCCGCCGATTCGTCCTGATCGACCGCGACGGAACCTTGAACGTCGAGAAGCATTATCTGTCCGACCCCGATCAGCTCGAGCTGTATCCCGGCGCGGGGGCGGCGGTGCGGCGGTTGAACCAGCTTGGGCTGGGGGTGGTGGTGGTGACCAACCAGTCGGGGATCGCCCGGGGCTATTTCGATCTGGCCCGGCTGGCGGAGATTCACCGCCGCCTCGACCAAGTGCTGGCTGCCGAGGGGGCGCATCTCGACGGGCTGTATGTCTGCCCGCACGGTCCGGACGAGGAGTGCGCGTGCCGCAAACCTCGCCCCGGCATGATCGATCAGGCGGTTGCCGATCACGGATTCGATCCGGCCCAGGCCTTTGTCATCGGCGATAAGGAAGTCGATGTCGAATTGGGGCACGGCGTTGGGGCGGTCAGCTTTCTGGTCCGCACCGGCCATGGTGCCAAGGCGGTGGCGACCTCGCGCGCTGATTATATCGTCAACGATCTTGCTGCGGCGGTGGCGCAGATCGAGCGTCTGGTCGGCTAGGCGCCGTCGGGCGCTATTTTCCAGCCGGAGCCAAGCGGACCGACAAAACGCCCTCCATCGCGGTGCGGCCGGGGGGCGCCACCAGGGTCATCAGCGCCACCGGAGCGCTGCCGTTGCCGCCCAGGCGTTTGGCCAGGATTTTGGCGAACCATCCGCTTGGGGTGTAGACATAATCGCTGAGGGTCATCCCCTCGGCGTCCCGGCTGTCGAGCGGCAGTAACGATCCGCCATCCTTCATCCCGCCGCGTTCGACCATCGCGACGAGATAGCGGTGAACGGCGATCGGATCGGCGAATTCCGCCATCACCGAGCAGAGGCCGTCTTGCGAGACGACCAGGGTGATGCCCCCAATCCGGCCCGGCGCAGAACCCGGACGCTGCCGCTGCGCTCGCCCAGCAGTGCCTTGGCGACATCGGGCGGCGCATCGATAAAGCCGAACTCGCCCCCCGCCGCGGCAGCGGCCAGGGTTCCGCTGGCATCGCCGATATTGATCAGACAAATCTGCCCCAGGACGGCGGTGGCCAACCGGCTGGTCTGGTCGCGGACAACGCTGGGATCAAGCGCGGGGGCCGTCTGGGCCAGGGCCGGAGCGGCACACAGCAGCGACAGTACCGACAGAACCCGTGTCAGCCTCATGGGGACCTCGCGCCAAGAGTGATGATCGCCTGAAGATCGGGATTGGCCGTTTCCGAGGTGGTGAGGATCACCCGCATCCCCGCCGGTTCGACGGTGTAGAGCCGGATCAGCTCCTCGCGGTAGGCCCCGGACGGGATCAGATCAATGAAGCGCGATCGCATCGCTCCCTTCGTCTCTTCTCCGGCGGCGCGCACGGTGAAGGATTTGCCCAATCCCGAGCGCAGATCGGCTTGAAGGCGGCGGAAGAGAGCGTCGGTCGCGACCTTGCGGACGAAGACGATGCAGGTTTCGTCGGGGTTCAGCAACGCCAGGGTAACCCCGGCATCGGGCCGCGCCCAGGCCGAGCCCTCGCGACCCTGGAGGAAGGGGGCGGCATCGGCGGGCGACAGTTCGGGCAGATACATGTCCCGTCCCGGACGCAACACCTCGCGCAGCTTGGCGTAATCCCCCGCATAGGCGACGCAGCCCAGCAGGAAGGTGCGGGCCGCGACGTCGACGCTGTCGTTCGGCGGGGCCGCCATTGCCCGGTTCGGGGACGCGGCGAGGACAAGCAGCGCGATCAGTCCGGCCGCAATGGCTCTGGGGAGAGTGATCATGGAGCGAAGCAGACCACAGCCGCCCGTCCGGTTCAAGTGTGGGAGACCTGGGGGAGGGGGGTACAAAAGCAACGGGACCGCCCTCGGCAGAGAGCGGTCCCGCGCTTTATCGATCGAAATCGGCGGTCGGTCAGCGCAGAGCGACAACCATCGCTTCGGCAATCGCCACCTGGCGGGCCGCCCGGCTGCGATCCAGGTCGGTCTGCGCATCGGTGACGGCGAGGTCAGCGGCAGCACGACGCTCGGCCGCGATCTCGCTGGTCAACTCGTCCAGCGGAAACGCTTCTTCCGCCAGAACGGTGACCCGTTCGCCGGTCACTTCGGCGAAGCCACCGGCGACGAAGATCCGGTTGGTGACCTTGCCGTCGTTATGGATGTCGATGACACCGGGGCGCACGGTGGAAATCAACGGAGCATGGAGGGGGAGGGCGCCGAAATCGCCGTCCTCGCCCGGAACCACCACCATTTCCACCGGCTCTGACAACAAGAGCTTTGCCGGTGACACCAATTCGAACTGGATCTTCTCGGCCATGCCGATGTTCCTTTACGTCAGGCGGCTTCGGCGGCCATCTTCTTGGCCTTCTCGATCGCCTCGTCGATGCCGCCGACCATGTAGAAGGCGGATTCGGGCAGGTGATCGTACTCGCCGGCGATGATCGCCTTGAAGCCCTTAATGGTCTCTTCCAGCGACACCAGCTTACCCGGCGAGCCGGTGAAGACTTCGGCGACGTGGAAGGGCTGCGACAGGAAGCGCTGGATCTTACGAGCGCGGGCGACGATCAGCTTGTCCTCTTCCGACAGTTCATCCATGCCAAGGATGGCGATGATGTCCTGAAGCGACTTGTAGGTCTGGAGGATGCGCTGCACTTCGCGAGCGGTCTCGTAATGCTCCTTGCCGACGACGCGGGGGTCGAGGACGCGCGAGGTCGAGTCGAGCGGATCGACCGCCGGGTAGATACCCAGCTCGGCGATCTGACGCGACAGAACGGTGGTGGCGTCCAAGTGGGCGAACGAGGTGGCCGGAGCCGGATCGGTGAGATCGTCGGCCGGGACGTAAATCGCCTGGACCGAGGTGATCGAGCCCTTCTTGGTCGAGGTGATCCGCTCCTGCAACGCGCCCATGTCGGTGGCGAGAGTGGGCTGATAGCCCACCGCCGACGGGATGCGGCCCAGCAGAGCCGACACTTCCGAACCGGCCTGGGTGAAGCGGAAGATGTTGTCGACGAAGAACAGCACGTCCTGGGCTTCGACGTCGCGGAAATATTCCGCCACGGTCAGACCGGACAGGGCGACGCGGGCGCGGGCACCCGGCGGCTCGTTCATCTGGCCATAAACCAGGGCGACCTTCGAACCGGGGCCGTCCAGCTTAATGACGTTCGACTCGATCATCTCGTGATAGAGATCGTTGCCCTCGCGGGTACGCTCGCCGACACCGGCGAACACCGAGTAACCGCCGTGCGCCTTGGCGATGTTGTTGATCAGTTCCATGATCAGAACGGTCTTGCCGACACCGGCGCCGCCGAACAGGCCGACCTTACCGCCCTTGGCGTAGGGGGCCAGCAGATCGATGACCTTAATGCCGGTGACGAGAATTTCGGTCTCGGTCGACTGTTCGATGAATTCGGGCGCTTCGGCGTGGATCGGCGCGCTCGACTTGGCGTTGATCGGGCCACGCTCGTCGATCGGCTCGCCGATCACGTTCATGATGCGGCCCAGGGTCTCGGGACCGACCGGAACGCGGATCGCGGTTCCGGTGTCGACCGCCTTGGCCCCACGGGTCAGACCGTCGGTCGAGTCCATGGCGATGGTCCGCACGGTGGACTCGCCCAGATGCTGGGCGACTTCCAGCACCAGCTTGCGGCCCTGATGTTCCAGCTCGAGCGCGTTCAGAATGGCCGGCAGCGGGCCTTCGAAGCGCACGTCCACGACCGCGCCCAGGACCTGGGTGATCGTGCCGACATTGTTGATTGCCATGGTGTGCTCCTCGTCTTCCGTCACAGCGCTTCGGCGCCGGAGATGATTTCGATCAGTTCCTTGGTGATCTGGGCCTGGCGCGACCGATTGTATTTGATCGCCAAGGCATTGATCATGTCGCCCGCATTCCGGGTGGCATTGTCCATCGCGGTCATCCGCGCACCCTGTTCCGACGCCTGGCTTTCCAGCATCGAGCGGAACAACTGGATGGCCAGATTGCGCGGCAGGATCTCGGCCAGGATTTCGGCTTCACCGGGCTCGAACTCATAGACAGCCCGGGCCGAGGCATCGACCGTTTCGGACTGGGCCGGAACCGGGAACGGGATCAGCTGCTGGCGGGTGACGTTCTGCGAAATCGCCGACACAAAGCGGTTGTAGACGACGGTACAGACATCGAACTCGCCATTGGCGAACATCTGGGTGATCCGGGTGGCGACCTGATCGGCTTCGGGGAAGGTGATCCCCTTACGGCCGAGATTGTCGAAACCCTCGATCATCAGATGACCGTAATCGCGGCGCAACGCCTCGCGGCCTTTGCGACCGACCGGCAGAATAACGACCTTCTTGCCCTGCTTCAGCAGCTCGGCGGTGAGCAACCGGGTGGACCGGGTGATGCTCGAATTGAAGCCGCCGCACAGGCCACGGTCCGCAGTCACCGGGACGATCAGGTGAACCTGATCCGATCCGGTGCCGGTCAGCATCGCCGGGGCGCCAGCCTGACCGGCCATCGCGCCCGCCAGGGTGCCCAGCATCCGTTCCATGCGTTCGGCGAAGGGCCGGGCCGCTTCGGCCGCGGTCTGGGCCCGGCGAAGCTTGGAGGCCGCGACCATTTTCATGGCCGAGGTGATCTTGCGCGTCGATTTGACGCTGGTGATCCTCAGCCTTAGGTCCTTGAGGCTCGGCATGAACTCCTACACTCCCTTGCGTGACGTCCCCCCGGGGCGGCGGGCGCTTGCCTGCTCTCGGAGGGTCGCCCTCGCGACCCTTGGGTGACGAAGCGACGATCTCGCTCCCGACCGGATCACCGGTGCGGGAGCGGATCGTCGCGGCGATCAGGCGAAGGTTTTGGTGAAAGCGACGATCGCCGCCTTCAACTTTTCTTCGGTTTCGGCCTTGATCTGCTTGTCAGCGGCGATCGAGGTCAAGATTTCCGGCGACTTCGCCTTGATGTCGGCCAGCAGACCGGCTTCGAAGCGGCCGACCTGACGGACGTCGATCTTGTCGAGATAGCCCTTCACACCGGCATAGACCGACACGACTTCTTCTTCGGTCGACAGCGGCGAGAACTGGGGCTGCTTCAACAATTCGGTCAGACGGGCACCGCGATTGAGCAGCTTCTGGGTCGCCGGATCGAGATCCGAAGCGAACTGGGCGAAGGCCGCCATTTCACGATACTGCGCCAGTTCCAGCTTGATCGAGCCAGCAACCTGCTTCATCGCCTTGATCTGCGCGGCGGAACCGACGCGCGACACCGAGAGGCCGACGTTCACGGCGGGGCGGATGCCCTTATAGAACAGCTCGGTCTCGAGGAAGATCTGACCGTCGGTGATCGAAATCACGTTGGTCGGGATGTAGGCGGAAACGTCGTTGGCCTGGGTCTCGATCACCGGCAGAGCGGTCAGCGAGCCGTTACCGGCGGCGTCGCCCATCTTGGCGGCGCGTTCGAGCAGGCGCGAATGGAGATAGAACACGTCGCCCGGATAGGCTTCACGTCCCGGCGGACGACGGAGCAGCAGCGACATCTGACGATAGGCGACCGCCTGCTTGGACAGATCGTCATAAATGATCAGAGCGTGCATGCCGTTGTCGCGGAAATACTCGCCCATCGCACAGCCGGCATAGGGAGCCAGGAACTGGAGCGGGGCGGGCTCGGACGCGGTGGCGGCGACGACGATGGTGTATTCCATCGCGCCGTAATCGGTCAGCGTCTTGACGATCTGGGCGACGGTCGAACGCTTCTGGCCGACGGCGACATAGATGCAGAACAGCTTGGCCGATTCGTCGGTGCCGCTGTGCCAGCGCTTCTGATTGATGATGGTGTCGATCAGGATCGCGGTCTTGCCGGTCTGACGGTCACCGATCACCAGTTCGCGCTGACCACGCCCGATCGGGATCAGGGTGTCGATCGCCTTGATGCCGGTCGACATCGGCTCATGCACCGACTTACGCGGAATGATGCCGGGAGCCTTGACGTCGACTCGGGCACGGCCCGCAGCTTCGATCGGACCCTTGCCGTCGATCGGATTGCCGAGCGCGTCAACGACGCGACCGAGCAGGCCCTTGCCCACCGGCACATCGACGATCGCGCCAGTGCGCTTGACGACATCGCCTTCCTTGATCGAGCGGTCGTTGCCGAAAATCACGATGCCGACATTGTCGACTTCGAGATTCAGCGCCATCCCCTTGATGCCGCCGGGGAATTCGACCATCTCGCCGGCCTGGACCTTATCAAGGCCATGCACGCGGGCGATACCGTCTCCGACCGACAGGACCTGACCGACCTCGGCAACTTCCGCCTCGGTTCCGAAGCTGGCGATCTGTTGCTTGAGGATTGCGGAGATTTCCGCGGCGCGGATTTCCATTATCCAACCCCTTTCATAGCGAGCTTGAGATGCTGCAGCTTCGTCTTGAGCGAGCTGTCAACCATTTGGGAGCCGACCTTGACCACCAGACCGCCGAGCAGGCCGGGGTCGACCTTCACCTCAACGGCGACGGAGCCGCCGAAGGTGGTGCGGAGGGCGGAGGACAAGGCGTCTTGCTGGGCCTGCGACAGCGGAACGGCGGAGGCCACTTCGGCCGTCCGTTCCCCACGCCGCGCGGCCAGCCGGCCGAGATAGGAATTGATCGCCGCTTCCATCAGGAACAGGCGGCGGCTTTTCGCGGCCAGTCCCAGGAAGCGGGTGGTGAGGTCGGTGAAGCCGGCGGCCTTCGCCACGGCGACAATCGCCCGGCCTTGTTCGGCCCGGCTCAACACCGGACTTCCCACCAAGCGGCGGAGGTCGGCGCTGTCGTGCAGCATGGCCTTCAACGTCCGGAGATCCCCGGCGACGTCGTCAAGGCCGTTTTGAGCCTCAGCCAGCTCGAACAGGGCGCCGGCATAGCGGTCGGCGATCACGCCAATAGTTTCGGATGGCACCTGGGCAAGTCCTTAAGGATCGAGGTTCGAAGCGGCGGCCGCAACATGCTGATCAAGCAAAAACATTCCGTCGCCGACAGGGTTAAGGCCCCTTTAAGCGCGCCGGTTAACTAACACATCAAGTCAGGCCTTGCAAGCCCCGAACCTGCCCATTCGGGGGAGGCGGTGTCTGAAGACGGTCTCATTGGAACCCGGTGGGATCGACGTCGACCTGGACCCGGATGCCCCCCGCCGGGGCTACCCGCCCCAACCAGTCGCGCAGCCAGGGCTGAAGCGGGACGCCGCGTTCGGCCTTGATCAGGAAGCGGCGGCGGTGACGACCCCTCAACAATGCCAGCGGGGCGGGGGCCGGACCCAGCACGTCGATCCCCGCCGCGGGTGGGGCGGCGCGGGCCAGTTTCCGGGCGAAATCGTCGAGCGGATCGGGCTCGGGACCGGACAAAATCAGCGCCGCCAGCCGCCCGAACGGCGGCATCAGCGCAGCCCGGCGCATCTCGGCCTCGCGTTCCATGAAGCCGTCGCGGTCGCCCGCGACCAGCGCCCGCATCACCGGATGGTCGGGTTGCCAGGTCTGAAGCAGCACCCGGCCGGGTCGTTCGGCGCGACCGGCGCGACCTGCCACCTGCGATAACAACTGGAAGGTTCGTTCGGCGGCGCGCAGGTCGCCGCCCTCCAATCCCAGATCGGCATCGACCACGCCGACCAGGGTCAGGCGGGGGAAGTGATAGCCCTTGGCGACGATCTGGGTCCCGACCAGCAGGTCGAGGCGACCCTCGGCCATCGCGTCGACCAAGGCGGCGGCGGCGGCGGGACCGCCGCAGGTGTCCGAGGTCATCACCGCCTGACGCAGATCGGGGAACAGCAAGGCGGCTTCCTCGGCGACCCGCTCGACGCCGGGGCCGCAGGCGGTAAAGCCCTCTTCCGAGCCGCATTCGGGACAGGAATCCGGTCGCCGCACCGCATGGCCGCAATGGTGGCAGACCAGCCGCCCCACGCCGCGATGTTCGACCAGCCACGCGGTGCAATTGGGACAGCGCAGCCGGAAGCCGCACTTCCGGCACAGTGTCAGCGGGGCATAGCCGCGCCGGTTCAGATAGAGCATCGCCTGCTCACCGGCGGCGACGGTCTCGGTCAGGGCGGTGACCAGATCGGGGCTGAGCCAGCGGCCGCGCGGCGGCGGGGTGCGGCGCAGATCGATTGCGGCGATCGCAGGCAGCGCCGCCCCGGCATGGCGGTCGGGCAGTACCAGCTTGCGATACCGCCCGGCCTGGACGTTGGTGACGGTCTCCAGCGCCGGGGTGGCCGAGGCCAGCACCACCGGAATCGCCCCCAGCCGCGCCCGGACCACTGCCATATCGCGGGCGTGGTAGCAGACTCCGTCTTCCTGTTTGAAAGCGCCGTCATGTTCTTCATCGACGACGATCAGGCCGAGATCGGGAAAGGGCAGGAACAGGGCCGAGCGGGCTCCGACGACGACTGAGGCGCGTCCGTCGGCCACCGCCCGCCAAGTGTCGCGGCGGCGGGCGTCGCTCAGTTCGGAATGCCATTCCGAGGGCGGGCAGCCGAAGCGGGCGGCGAAGCGGTTCAGCCATTGCGTCGATAAGGCGATTTCCGGCAGCAGCACCAGAACCTGTCGCCCGGCGGTCAGGGCCGCCGCCACCGCCTCGAAATAGACTTCGGTCTTGCCCGATCCGGTGACGCCGTCGAGCAGGGTGACGGAAAAGCCGCCGTTCAGCGACTGGGTCAGCGCATTTGCCGCCTGGGCCTGATCCGGCGACAGCGACGGCCCCGGCCGGGCGGTGTCGGGGATCGGAACCGGCGGCGGCAAGGCGGAGGGAGCGACACTCAGCGCGCCTGCTTTGATCAGTCCGCTGACCACCCCCGGACTGACCCCGGATTCCCGGGCAAGGTCGGTTGCGGTGAGGGGCGGCAGCCGTGCCGCGCACTCCAAAACGCGGGCGCGGGCGGCGCTGGGCCGCAGATCGGACGGGGCGGACAGGGCGAGACGGCAGAGCAGGGGGCCGCGTACCGGCTCTAACGCTGCCGGGACACTCATCGCCATTTTCAGCACCGCGCCGGGCGGGGCCAGGGTATAGGCGGCAACCCAATCGATCAGGGCGCGCAACGGATCGGGCAACGGGGCCGCGGCCTCCATCCGGCCGATGATCGCGCGCAGCCGGTCGGGTGCGACATCGCCGCCGCCCGGTCCCCACACCACGCCTATCGCCTCGCGTTTGCCCAGCGGAACCCGGACGAAATCGCCCGCTGCAACCGCTTCGTCACCGGCGCGATAATCGTAGGGACCGGCCAGCGGAAGTGGTAGCAGCACCGCAATACGACTGCCGGGCGAAAATTCGGGGCGGGGGGGGTGGCGGAGGCGGCGGGCATAGAGTAGAGTCTATCCGATCAAGGCTCTGGACGACAGATGCTGGAGCCTCAATGATCTATGCCTTTTATCGTTCCCATAGGTCGAGAAGGGGTTTTCGGCATGGCGCGCAAGCGCGACGATGCGATCGCCGAGGTGGCGCTGCCTGATGAACGGCAGGTCGATGCGTTCTTGAGGACTCATCCCGACTACCTGATCCGCCACCCCGATTTGCTGCTGACTCTGTCGCCGCCGTCGCGCTGGTCCAGGGACGACGGCATTCTCGACATGCAAATGTTCATGATCGACCGTCTCCATGACGAGCTTGATCGGGTTCGCGGTGCGGCCGAACATTTGATCCACACCAGCCGCAGCAATATGTCGATCCAGACCCGCACCCATCGTGCGGTTCTCGCTCTGATCGCCGCCGACGATATGGCCGGGTTGGCCGAGGCGGTCAGCGACGATCTACCCGCCTTGCTTGACGTCGATGTCGCCACTTTGTGCTTCGAACCGCCCGAGGCCCCGATTCTCGCCCTGACCGCCCCCGGCCTGCTGACCCTGGCCCCCGGTACCGTGGTCCGGATGATGGGGGGTAGCGACCGCGATTGCGCCCTGACCGAGGATATGCCGGGCGATCCGACCTTGTTCGGCGACGGTGCCGGGCTGGTCCAATCCTCGGCCGTGGTCCGCATCTCGCCCGGCGGCGCCTGTCCCGACGGGATGATGGCGCTGGGCTCACGCCACAGCCATACCTTCCACGCCGGTCAGGCGACCGAACTGGTCACCTTCCTCGCCCGCGTGCTCGAAGTCTGCGTGCTGCGCCTGATTTAATGGTCCCGTTTTGGTCGGGCTGCCGCCCGAACCCGCTTGCGGGCGAAGCCCGCAAACACCCCCTTTTGTTTTTGAATCAATAAAAGGGAGGGGCCGGGAGGCTTGCCTCCCGGTTGGGGTTTGGGGCAAGGCCCCAAATCGCATCAAGTCGGTGCGGCCGCTCCGCTCAGCCGACGCGGCCGATTCGCGACAGCGAGGCGTCGAGGCGGGCATCGGCCTCGGCGATCTGGCGCAGGGCGTCGCGGGTAAAATCGATATGGGTTTCGGCGGCGGCGCGGGCGGCGACCTCGTCACCGGCCAACACTGCGTCGAGGATGGCGCGGTGCTGGTCGAGCAGCAGATCGCGCACGGCCTGACGGCGATACAGCATCGCCCGGCTATAGAACACGTCGTGACAGAGCAGGTCCGACAGCGCCCGCATCACATGCAGCATCACCAGATTGTGCGACGCCTCGTAGATGGCGAGGTGGAACTCGGCCCCGGCTTCGGCCTCGGCAGCGTGATCGGCGGCGGCGTTGGCCGTTTCCATCGCCTCGAACCGGCGCTTGAGGCAGACATGGTCGATCTCGGTGGCGCGCAGGGCGGCGAGCCCGGTGGCGGCCCCTTCGACCTGACGGCGGAATTCGAGGTAATCCAGCACCGTGTCGGGCCGGGAATTGAGCAATTCGCGGATCGGCCCGGTAAAGGCTTCGCCCAGCAAGGGGGCGACCCGGGTGGCACCGCCGCGTTCCGACACCAGCAGGCCGCGGGTCTCCAGCTTGTCCAGCGCCTCGCGCAGCGAGGGGCGGGAGACATCGAAGCGGGTGGCCAGCTCACGTTCCGGCAGCAATCGCTCTCCCGGACGCAAACTTCCCTCCAGGATCAGCCGTTCAAGATGGTGGGAAATACTGTCCGCCAGTTTTGGAGGTCTGATCCGCTCGGTCATGCCAGCCTTTGGTGTATCCTGTTCCGCCGAAATCGGCCGAACGATCTAGGTACGCTAAAAGACCTTCGTTAGGCAAGTGCAAGAACCCTGTTTACAAGTTCGGTAAAGAGATTTATCCGTCTCCTCACTGCCGTTCAAAAGGATGACCCATGACCGTCGCCATCCCCTGCCGCCTTCCGCTCCACAAGCTGCTCGTCGCCAATCGCGGCGAGATCGCGATCCGCATCTGCCGGGCCGCGACCGAGCTGGGGATGTCGACCGTTGCCGTCTATTCAACCGAGGATCGCTTTGCGCTGCATCGGTTCAAGGCCGACGAATCCTATCTGATCGGCAAGGGCAAAGGCCCGATCGAAGCCTATCTCGCCATCGACGAGATCGTGCGGGTGGCCAAGGAAACCGGCTGTGACGCGGTTCATCCCGGCTATGGCTTCCTGGCGGAAAATCCCGACTTTGCCGATGCGGTGCGCGATGCCGGTCTGGTCTTCGTCGGTCCGTCCTCCGAGGTGATGCGGCTGTTGGGCAACAAGGTTGCCGCCCGCAATCTCGCCATTTCCGCCGGGGTGCCGGTGATGCCCGCGACCGGGCCGCTGCCCGCCGATCCCGAGGAATGCCGCCGTCAGGCCGCCCAGATCGGCTATCCGCTGATGCTGAAGGCCAGCTGGGGCGGCGGCGGGCGCGGGATGCGGGTGGTCGAAGGCCCGGACGAACTGCCCGAACTGATCGCGGTGGCAAAGCGCGAGGCCAAGGCCGCGTTCGGCAATGACGAGGTTTATCTCGAAAAGCTGGTCCGCCGTGCCCGCCACGTCGAGGTCCAGATCCTGGGCGATGCCGAGGGCAACCTGATCCACCTGTTCGAGCGCGATTGTTCGGTCCAGCGCCGGAATCAGAAGGTGGTCGAGCGTGCTCCGGCTCCCTATCTCGACGAGGCGAGCCGCGCCTCGCTGTGCGAGTCGGCGCTGACGCTGGCGCGGGCGGCGGGCTATCGCAATGCCGGCACCGTCGAGTTCCTGATGGATGTCGATAGCGGCGCGTTCTACTTCATCGAGGTCAATCCCCGCGTTCAGGTCGAACACACCGTTACCGAAGTCGTTACCGGGGTCGATATCGTCAAGGCGCAGATCCGCGTCGCCGCCGGGGCGGTGATCGGCGACCGTTGCGCCGAACTGCCGCACCAGAACGAAGTGCGGCTGAACGGTCACGCGATCCAGTGCCGGATCACCACCGAAGATCCCTCGAACGCCTTCATCCCCGATTACGGGCGGATCACCGCCTATCGCGGCGCGGCCGGGTTCGGTATCCGTCTTGATGGCGGCACCGCCTTCTCGGGGGCGCTGATCACCCGCTATTACGATTCGCTGCTCGAAAAGGTCACCGCCTGGGCTCCGACCCCGGACGAAGCGATTGCCCGGATGGACCGCGCCTTGCGCGAGTTCCGTATCCGCGGCGTCGCCACCAACCTGACCTTCCTCGAATCGGTGATCAGCCACCCGAGCTTCGTCGCCTGCGAGTACACCACCCGCTTCATCGACGAGACGCCGGAACTGTTCGCCCGGCAGGAGCGGCGCGATCGCGCCAGCCGCCTGCTCCGCTTCGTCGGCGAGGTGATGGTCAACGGCAACCCGGAAGTCGCCGGTCTGGGGCGGCCGAAGGTGATCGCGATGCCCGACGCGCCGTCCTATCCGCCGATTGCCCCGCCCGAAGGCTCGAAGCAATTGCTCGAGCGTCTGGGTGCCGAGGGGCTGGCCCAGTGGATGCGCGAGCAGCAGCGGGTTCTGATCACCGACACCACCTTCCGCGATGCTCACCAGTCGCTGATCGCGACCCGGATGCGGACCTACGATCTTGCCGCCGCGGCCCCGGCCTATGCCCGCCGTCTGCCCGGCCTGTTCTCGGTCGAATGCTGGGGCGGCGCGACCTTTGACGTCGCGATGCGCTTCCTGAAGGAAGACCCGTGGGAGCGGTTGCGTCTGTTCCGCCGCGAAATGCCGAACCTGCTGCTCCAGATGCTGCTGCGCTCGGCCAACGCGGTCGGCTACACCAATTATCCCGATAATGTGGTGCGCCAGTTCGTCGCCCAGGCGGCGGAAAACGGGGTCGATATCTTCCGGGTGTTCGACTCGCTGAACTGGGTCGACAACATGCGGGTCGCGATCGACGCGGTGCGCGAGACCGGCGCGGTGTGCGAAGGCACCATCTGCTACACCGGCGACATCGACGATCCGGCGCGGTCGAAGTACGACCTTAAATATTATGTCGCGATGGCCCGCGAGCTGGAAGCGGCCGGGGCTCATATCCTGGGGATCAAGGACATGGCCGGTCTGGCCCGGCCCAAGGCGATCTCCCGGCTGGTCACCGCGCTGAAGCAGGAAGTCGGGCTGCCGATCCACTTCCACACCCACGACACCTCGGGCCTGTCGGCGGCCAGCGTGCTGGCGGCGGTCGATGCCGGAGTCGATGCCGTCGATGCGGCGATGGACGCGATGAGCGGCCTGACCTCGCAGCCGCCGTTGGGCTCGATCTGCGCGGCCCTGGCGCATCACCCCCGCGATCCCGGCCTCGATCATGGCGCGTTGAACGATCTGTCGCGCTATTGGGAAGGGGTGCGGACGCTGTATTCGCCGTTCGAGGCCGATATCCGCTCGGGCACTGCCGACGTCTATCGCCACGAAATGCCGGGCGGTCAGTACACCAACCTGCGCGCCCAGGCCCGCTCGCTGGGTGTCGAACAGCATTGGGACTGGGTGGCTCAGGCCTATGCCGACGTTAATCTGATGTTCGGCGATGTCGTCAAGGTCACCCCCACCAGCAAGGTGGTCGGCGATATGGCGCTGATGATGGTCACCAGCAATCTGACCCCGGCCGACGTGCTTGATCCGGAGAAGGAGATCGCCTTCCCCGAATCCGTGGTGTCGTTCTTCCGTGGCGATCTCGGCCAGCCGGTCGGCGGCTTCCCCGAGGCGTTGCAGAAGAAGGTGCTGGGTGGGGCCGAGCCGATCCGGGTCCGTCCCGGCGCGGTGCTGCCGCCCGCCGATCTCGCGGCCGAACGCGCCGCCGCCGAGGCCAAGGCCGGCCGCACCATCAGCGACGCCGAACTGGCCTCGTACCTGATGTACCCGAAGGTGTTCACCGATTACGCCCTCCACGAGCGCAATTTCGGTGACGTCTCGGCTCTGCCGACCGACGTGTTCTTCTACGGGATGACCCCCGGTCAGGAGATCGCGATCGACCTCGAACGCGGCAAGAGCCTGATCGTCCGCTTCCTGGCGATCGGCGAGGCCGACGAGGACGGCGAGCGCAAGGTGTTCTTTGAACTGAACGGCCAGCCGCGCATCGTCCGCATCGCCGACAGCAAGGTTGCGACCGTCCGCGTCGCCCGTCCCAAGGCCGAACCGGGCAATTCCGCCCATGTCGGCGCGCCGATGCCGGGTCTGGTGGTCAGCGTCGCCGTCCGCCCCGGTCAGGTGGTGGAAAAGGGCGATCTGCTGGTGGCGATCGAAGCGATGAAGATGGAAACGGCGGTGCGGGCCGACCGCGCTGGAACCGTCGCTCAGGTGGCGGTGACCCCCGGCACCCAGGTCGAGGCCAAGGATCTGCTGGTGGTGTTGGATTAGGGAGGGGCGCGGGGGCCAAGCGTCCATAGAAGATGCGGCCCCCGCCCAGGAAGGATAGACGAAGGACAAGAGCGGGTCTTAGAGCCCGCCCCGACCGGGGCCGGAAAAGCCCCGGCTCTCCCCCCCGGCGTTTCTGGGAGGCTTTGCCGGGGGGGAGACTCGATTCCGCCCCTCCGCCACAGCCTTTTCCGAGCGGGCCGATCTGGTCCCGGCACCGGCGGCGATGCTTGCATTCGCCTGGGGGCAGCGGTATAAGCGTCCCCTTCTCCGCGCGGACAAGGCCGTCAGGGCTGCCTTGCCGTGTGCTTGTTTATAAACGCTTTAGATCAAGGAAAGCGAAAATGCCCAAGATGAAGACCAAGAGTGCGGCCAAGAAGCGGTTCCGCATCACCGGCAGTGGTAAGGTTAAGGGCAACGTCGCCTTCAAGCGGCACTGCCTCTCCGCCAAGTCCCAGAAGATGAAGCGCCAGGCGCGCGGCACCTTCGTCCTGTTCAAGACGGACGGGGACAATGTCAAGAAGTTCTACCTGCCGAACGGAGTCTAACCCATGGCGCACGTCAAGAGAGGCGTGACGACCCACGCCCGTCACCGCAAGATTCTGAAGCTCGCCAAGGGCTATCGTGGCCGCGCCAGCACCTGCTTCCGCGTCGCGATCGAAAAGGTCGAGAAGGCGCTGCGTTACGCCTACCGCGACCGTCGCGCCAAGAAGCGCAATTTCCGCGCTTTGTGGATCCAGCGTATCAACGCCGGGTCGCGCGCCTACGGTCTGCCCTATTCGCGTTTCATGGATGGTCTGAAGAAGGCCGGCATCGCCCTTGACCGCAAGGTGCTGTCGGACATCGCCATCCGCGAGCCCGAGGCGTTCCGCTCGCTGGTGGAAAAGGCTCAGGCCGCCCTCCGGTAGGGTTCCCTATGGGGAGCGATGGTTAGGAGAGGGGCCCGCCCATTGGGGTGCGGCCCCTCTTCGCGTCTTAAGCAGAGGAAACGGACCGATGCACGATCTGGATCGACTGCGCGCCGAGGCGCTTGCCGCCATCGCGGCGGCAACGAGCCTGGAGCAGCTTGAAGCCGCCCGCGTCGCGGCGCTCGGCAAAAAGGGCAGCATTTCCGGGCTGATGAAGTCGTTGGGCGCGATGAGCCCGGACGAGCGCAAGACCGCCGGCGCGGTGCTGAATGTCGCCCGCGACGAGGTCGCCACCGCCCTGGAAACGGCCCGCGCCGCCCTTGAGGCCCAGGCGCTGAACGAACGGCTGGCGCGGGAACGGATCGACGTGACCCTGCCGCCCCGTCCCGAAAGCCAGGGCCGCGTCCACCCGATCAGCCAGACGATCGAGGAGATCACCCAGATCTTCGCTCAGATGGGCTTTGCCATCGCCGAAGGTCCGGATATCGAGGACGATTTCCACAATTTCACCGCGCTCAACATCCCGCCCGAGCATCCCGCCCGGCAGATGCACGATACCTTCTATTTCGGCGAGCGCGCCGACGGTGGCCGCCATTTGCTGCGGACCCACACCTCGCCGGTGCAGATCCGCACCATGCTGAGCGAGAAGCCGCCGATCCGCGTCATCGTTCCCGGCCGGACCTATCGATGCGATTCCGATATGACCCACACCCCGATGTTCCATCAGGTCGAGGGTCTGGTGATCGACAAGACCACCCATATGGGTCATCTGAAGGGCTGCCTGATCGAATTCGTCCGCGCCTTCTTCGAGGTCGACGACGTTCCCGTTCGCTTCCGTCCCAGCTTCTTCCCCTTCACCGAGCCGTCGGCCGAGGTCGATATCGGCTGCTCGCGCGAAGGCGGCGAACTGCGGATCGGCCCCGGTGCGGGCTGGCTCGAAGTGCTGGGCAGTGGGATGGTTCATCCCAACGTGCTCCGCAATTGCGGCATCGACCCCGACGAATATCAGGGCTTTGCCTTCGGCATGGGGGTCGAGCGGTTGGCGATGCTGAAATACGGCATTCCCGATCTGCGCACTTTCTTTGATTCCGACCTGCGCTGGCTGCGCCATTACGGCTTCGTTCCGCTTGACGTTCCCACGCTTTCGGGGGGGCTGACCCGATGAAATTCTCGCTGTCCTGGCTGAAGTCTCATCTTGAAACCGACGCGACCCTCGACGAAATCGTCGCGGCGCTGACCGCGATCGGCCTTGAGGTCGAAGAGGTCGAAGACCCCGCCCGCCGTCTGTCCGGCTTCATCGTCGGCCATATCCTGACCGCCGAGCGTCACCCCAACGCCGACCGGCTCCAGGTCTGCTCGGTTGCCACCGGCGAGGCGACGATCCAGGTGGTGTGCGGCGCGCCCAACGCCCGCGCCGGATTGAAGGTGATCCTGGCCCGTCCCGGCACCGTGATCCCGGTCACCGGCGATGCGCTGAAAAAGGGCAATGTCCGCGGCATCGAAAGCCAGGGCATGATGTGCTCGTGGCGCGAACTGGCGCTGGGCGAGGACCATGACGGCATCGCCGAACTGGACGAGTCGTTCACGGTCGGCGCGGCGTTGCTTGATGTGATGTCGTTCGATCCGGTGATCGACATTTCCGTCACCCCCAACCGGGCCGACTGCCTGGGCGTGCGCGGCATCGCCCGCGATCTCGCTGCCGCCGGTCTGGGGCGGCTGGTGCCGCTGTCGGTCGAGCCGGTGGCGGGCAGCTTCGCCAGCCCGATCGGGGTCACCCTCGATTTCGCTGCCGATGCGGCGGGGGCTTGCCCGCTGTTCGCCGGTCGCTTCATTCGCGGCGTCAAGAACGGCGACAGCCCGCAATGGCTGAAGGATCGTCTGGCCTCGATCGGGCTGCGTCCGATTTCGGCGCTGGTCGATATCACCAATTTCTTCACCTTCGACCTCAACCGCCCGCTGCACGTGTTCGATGCCGACCGGGTCAAGGGCGACATCACCGCCCGTCTGGCCCGTCCCGGCGAGACCCTGGCGGCGCTGAACGGCAAGACTTACGCGCTTGATGAGGCGATGACGGTGATCGCCGACGCGACCGGCCCGCTTGGTCTGGCTGGGGTGATCGGCGGCGACAGCTCGGGCTGCTCCGAAACCACCTCTTCGGTCTTCCTTGAAGCGGCGTGGTTCGATCCGGCGCGGACCGCCACCACCGGCCGTCGTCTCGACATCCTGTCCGATGCCCGCTTCCGCTTCGAACGCGGCGTCGATCCCGCCTTCGTCGTCCCGGCGATGGAACTGGCCACCCGGATGATTCTCGACCTGTGCGGCGGCGAGGCATCCGAGCCGGTGATCGCCGGAACCGAGCCGGACTGGCAGAAATCAATCGTACTGCGCCCCGGCCGGGTTGCCGCCCTGGGCGGCGTCGAGGTCGAGATCGCGCAGCAGGAGCGGATTTTGCACGCGCTCGGCTGCGCCGTGGCCGAACATGATGACGGGCTGCTGGTCAACCCGCCGTCCTGGCGCGCCGATATCGGCGGCGAGCAGGATCTGGTCGAGGAAGTTGTCCGTATCGTCGGCTTCGATGCGATTCCGGCGGTGCCGCTGCCGCGCAACCCGATGCCCAAGCCGATTCTGACCCCGGCCCAGCGTCGGGTCGGCTGGGTGCGGCGTCAATTGGCCGCGCGCGGTCTGATCGAGACCGTTACCTGGTCGTTCCTGCCCCAGGCCCAGGCCGCCTTGTTCGGCGGCGGCAGCGATGCGCTGCAACTGGCCAATCCGATTTCGGCCGATCTCGACGCAATGCGTCCCTCGGTGCTGCCCAATCTGGTCGCGGCGGTGGGGCGTAACCTCGATCGGGGCTTGCGCGATTTCAGCCTGTTCGAGATCGGGCCGCAATTCGACGGGCCGGAACCGGGGCAACAGCGTCTGGTCGCGGGTGGCCTGCGGGTCGGCAAGACCGCCGCGCGCCACTGGACCGGCGCGCCGCGTGCGGTTGATGCCTTCGACGCCAAGGCCGATCTGCTGGCGGCGATCGCGGCGACCGGGCTCAGCCCCGACGGCTTCCAGACCATCGCCGAAGCGCCGTCCTGGTACCATCCCGGCCGGTCGGGAACGTTGCGCCTTGGCAACAAGCCGGTCGGCTATTTCGGCGAACTCCATCCCGGCGTTCTGGCCGCGCTTGACGTCAAGGGCCCGCTGGTTGGGTTCGAACTGTTCATCGAGGCGTTGCCGCCTGCCAAGGCCAAGCCCAGCCGGGCCCGGCCCTTGCTGAAGGCCTCGGCGTTCCAGCCGCTCGACCGCGACTTCGCTTTCATTCTCGACAGCAAGGTTGCCGCCGAACAGGTGGTCCGCGCCGCCCGCAACGCCGACAAGGTTTTGATTAGCGACGTCGTCGTGTTCGATCTGTACGAGGGGGCTCATCTTCCCGAGGGCAAGAAGTCGCTGGCGATCAGCGTCACCTTGCAGCCGACCGAGCGGACCCCCACCGATGAAGAGATCGAGGCGGTCTCGACCCGGATCGTTCAGGCCGTCATCAAGGCTACCGGCGGAGAATTGCGCGGATGAGCCGGGCCGTGGGGCCAACCATCCTGCTGATCCGTCATGGAGAAACCCTCTCCAACCGTGAGGGGCGGGTTCAGGGGCATCGCGATTCGCCCCTGACCCCGAACGGCATCGAACAGGCTCGCCGGGCCGGGCAGACCGTCACCCGTCTGATCGGTGACGGTACCGGCTGGCGGGTCACCTCCAGCCCGCTCGGGCGCTGCGTCCGCACCACCGGGATCATCGCCGAGATCGCCGGGCTTGATTTTCGTGCCATCACCTTCGATCCCCGGCTGGCCGAAATCGATACCGGAACGTTTTCCGGTCTGACCAAGACCGAGCTGACTGCCCGCGATCCCGATTTGACGCGGGGGCGCGGCCTCGATCACTGGGCCTTCAAGGCGCCGGGTGGGGAGACCCACGCCGCTCTCACCGCCCGGCTGAGCGATTGGCTGGCTTCGGTTGGGCCGGAGGAAAAGGTGGTGGTGATCAGCCACGGGATCGCCGGTCGTGTCCTGCGCGGGCTGTATCTCGGTCAGGACCCGGATCTGGCGATGCAGGCCGAATCGCCTCAGAACGCTTTGTTCCGGCTATGCAACGGAATCGTCGAGCGGATTTCCTGCGGGGAGCCGCTGCAATAAGACCGCGCCGGGCGGGCGCATCCGCGCCCTTGGTCGCCGCCGCAATGGCGGCTCAATACCGGCCAACGGGTCAAATCGAGGGTTGGCCGGTCTTCGTTCCTAAACCGGCACCGCCAGCGGCAGGAACTCGGCCACCACCTGATCGTAGAGCGAACGCTTGAACGGAACGATCAGGTCCGGCACCTCGGCCAGGGGAATCCAGCGCCAGGCGTCGAATTCCGGATGCTCGGTGGCGAGATCGATTTCGGTATCCGAGCCGGTGAAGCGGGCGCAGAACCAGATTTGCTTCTGGCCGCGATACTTGCCATGCCAGCAGCGGTCGGCCAACTCAACCGGCAAATCATAGCTGACCCATCCGGCGGTCCGGGCGATGATCTTGGCCGAATCGGTGCCGATTTCCTCTTTCATCTCGCGCAGGACAGTGGTTTCGGGGGCTTCGCCCTCGTCGATGCCGCCCTGGGGGAATTGCCACGAATCCGGGGTGTCGAGTCTGCGGGCGACGAAGGCCAGCCCGGCCGGGTTCAGCAGCACCAGACCGATGCAGGGGCGATAGGGGCGGTCGTGATAGGGCAGCGGACTCATCGGTTGGGCCTTCCGTTCGAGATCAAGGCTTGGCGGCTGGGGCGGGCGGCGGCGGCGTCACCAGGGCAGAGACCGGGGTCAGCACCACGCCGTTGCTGGACAGGGTGGCCAGCCATCCGACCAGACGGTCGAAGGACAGCGGCCGGGGTTGGACAACCGCGACCGCCCGGCCCTGGACCCGGGCCGATACGGCGATCTGATTAAGGCGCAGGTCGATCGCCTCGCGGAACAGATCGCGGTCGATGATCGCGGTGATCCGGGCCAGCGCCGGGGTGCGGGCGGGGGCGGCGGCTCCGGGGCCGACGAACAGCAACCCGTGTTCGCGCACGGCGGCCTGCACGCCCGAAATTTGCGGCGAGGCGGCAAAGGATTCGCCCAGCAGGACCAGCCCGGCCGCTCCTGGTCCCCGCGCCATCACTGTTTCCAGGCGACCCAGATTGGCCTCGGGCGTCGCGGCGGAAATCAGGCCATAGGGGCCGGGATCGGGTGAATCCGGTCCCACCGATTCGGATGGCACCACCATCAGAACCTCGTGGCCGTGGTCGCGCGCCTTCCTGATCCATTTGTCGAGACTGGCGGCATAGGGGCTGAAGGCCAGGGTGACCTCTGGCGGCAGGCGCGAGATCGCCGCTTCGGTGGCGACGCGGTCGAGGCCGAGATCGATCACCACCACCGCCACCTTGCCCCGGTTGGCGGGATCGGCCCAGGGGCGGGCATAGACCTGCCAGGGCTGGCGGCCATCGGGTCCGGGAACGGGCAGGTCGCCCGCCTGACTTTTCTTCAGCATCTCGCGCAGCGGGGCCGAAGCCAGCGGCTTCAGGTCGCCCTTGATCTCGGGTAACGCATCGAAGCTGGGCGGCTTGTCGGCGGTCCGAGGCGCGGGCTGGGGCGGGATCGCGTAGGGATCGGCCTTGGCGGCAGAGCTGCGGGAGGGCACGCTTGGCGGCGCGGCCACCACCGGCGGAACCGGCGCGGCGGAGGGCGTTGCCACGGGTGGCGGAGCGGTCGGAGCGGAGGAGGGAGGAGCGCCCGCCGCCGGGGGGGAGGCGGCGGGGGCCTCTTCTGAGGACAGGGAGGGGGCGGTCTCGCCTTTGTCGGCGGTGGGTGAGCCGGGCGGGGTGAGGAGGCCGCCGCCGCTTGGCGCAGCAGGGCGGGGCGCCTCGCTCCGGCCGGGCAATTGCAGCGACAGGCGCGGGCCGGTATCGCCGATATCGAGCAGACCGATCAGCGCCCGGGCGTCATAGGAGGTCAGGACGTAAATCCCCGCACCCAACCCGCCGCCCAGCCCCAGAACCAGCAGGCCGGTCAGCAGCGGGCGGAGATTGAGTCGCCGACGTGGTGGCGGCGGGGCGACGACCCGGATGGAGGCGGAGAGGTCTTCCTCATCATCCTCGTCATCCAGGTCGTCATAGCGGCGTTTGGCCATTCCGGCGCCTTAACGCGCCGGCGGGCGATAGACCGACAGGCCGCGCAGCAGGTCAAGCGCCCGGGACAATTGGTAATCCTGGGCCGGGTCGCCCAGTTTGACCGGGGCGGGCGGAGTCTCGGGCTTCGCATCCGGCTTGGCGTCGGACTTCGCGTCAGGTTTGGCATCGGACTTCGCATCCGGCTTGGCCGTCGGCGCGGGCTTGGCGTCCTTGTCCTTGTCTTTTTCCTTGTCCGGCGAGGGGGTGCCGTTGGGATTGGGCAGCGCCTTGCGCAAGCTGGCCTCGCTGCGGCGGTCGCGTTCGGCACCGCCGATCGGCTCGACCTTCGAGGGATAGACCTTGATGTCGGGTTCGATGCCGACTGCCTGGATCGACCGGCCCGAGGGGGTGTAGTAGCGGGCGGTGGTCAGGCGGATCGAGCCGTGGCCCGGCAGCGGGATCAGGGTCTGGACCGAGCCCTTGCCGAACGAGCGGGTGCCGAGGATCACCGCGCGCTTGTGATCCTGAAGCGCACCCGCGACGATTTCCGAGGCCGAGGCCGAGCCGTCATTGATCAGCACCACCAGCGGCAGGCCGTCGGTGATATCGCCCGAGCGGGCGTTATAACGCTGGGTATCCTCGGGCCGGCGCGAGCGGGTCGAGACGATTTCGCCCTGTTCGAGGAAGTCGTCGGACACCGCCACCGCCTGATCGAGCAGGCCGCCCGGATTGTTGCGCAGATCGATGACGAAGCCGGTCGCGGGCTTGCCGATCTCCTTGCGGACCTGGGTCAGCACCCGGCGCAGATCGGTTTCGGTGGTGGCGCTGAATTGCGAGATGCGGATATAGCCGATTTCGCCGAACGCCTGGCCCTTGACGGTCTGAACCTTGATCACGGCGCGGGTCAGCTTGACGTCGAACGGTTCCTGTCCGGCGCGGCGAACGGTGACTTTGATGTCGGTGCCGGGCGGGCCGCGCATCCGATCGACCGCGTCGGTCAGCGACAGACCCTGGACCGGCTCGCCGTCGAGATGGGTAAGGAAGTCGCCCGGCTGCAATCCGGCGCGGAAGGCCGGGGTATCGTCGATCGGCGACACCACCTTGACCCAGCCGTTTTCCATCGTCACTTCCAGCCCCAGGCCCCCGAACTCGCCGCGGGTCTGGATGTCCATGTCCTTGGAATTTTTCGGATTGAGATAGCCGGAATGCGGGTCGAGCGACGACAGCATCCCGTTCAGGGCCGCCTCGATCAATTCCTCGTCATTGACCGGCTCGACATATTCGGTGCGAACCTTGTCGAAGACTTCGGCGAACAGGTCGAGGAGTCGATAGGTCTCCTTTCGCTCGGCCGCGTCGGCGGCCACCGGAACCAGAGCGGTCGAGGACAGCAGGGCGACGGTCCCCGCCGCCACCAGAATCTTGCGAATCATCCACTAGCCTTATTATTTCGTGCCATGAGCCAAGGCAACGGGTTGACCGGCTGGCCATGGTGGCGCAGCTCGAGATAGAGAGCGGGTTTGGCGTCGTCCTGTCCCATCACGCCGACGGGTTCGCCCGCGGTCAGCCGCTGGCCGACGGTGGAGTCGACCCGGGCCATTCCCGCGAGCAGAGTATGATAGCCTTCGCTGTGTTCCAGGATCAAGAGCAGGCCATAGCCGCGAAACGGTCCGGCGAACACAACTTGCCCATCGTGGGGGGCGATCACTTGCGCCCCTTTGCGGGTCTGGATCGAAATACCCTTGGTCTGGTGGCCGACGTCGTTGACCTGACCAAACGCCTCGACCACCCGCCCGCGTGCCGGGAAGGGCAGATGCCCTTGCATCTGGCTGAACGGTTTGCCGGTGCGGGTCAGCCGGGTGGCGGCGGCCTCGCGCGCGGCTTGTTCGGCTTCTTCGGTCGCCTTTTGCGCCACTAATTGCTTTTCCCGCGCCTCGGCCTGGGCGGCGATTTCGGCCTCGCGGGCGGCGCGGGCCTGGGCCTTTTCGCGCTCTTTCGCCTCGGCGGCGGCCTGCTGTTCGGCCTTTTGCGCCGCCAACTCGGCCTCACGCGCGGCCTTCTGCGCCGCCAGTTCGGCGTCGTGGGCGGCTTTCTGTGCCGCCAGCTCGGCCTCGCGCGCCGCTTTTTCGGCGGCGGCCTTGGCGGCGGCCTCGGCGACGCGGCGTTCGCGCTCCTGCTCCAGCCGGGCCAGCAGATCGCGCAGATCCTCGGCCTGGGCGGCAAGATCGCGCATCCGCAATTCGGCCGAGCGGCGCTCTTCCTCGGTGGCGCGCTGAACTTGGCTTTTGCGGTCGACCATATCCTTCAGGCGCTCGTGTTCCTCTTCCAGCCGGGCGGCGGTGGCGGCGATCCGTTTCTTCTGCTCGCCGATCTCGGCGCGCAGGCGGGTGACCGAATCGATCTCACCGCGCAGATCATGAGCCGATTGCTCGATCTGCGGCACGGCGGCGCGCAGCAGGATCGCCGAGCGGACGGTGTCGGCGGGGCTTTGCGGCTGGGCGATCAGCGCCTCGGTCGGCCGCCAGGCCAGCCGTTGCAACGCGGTCAACACCCCGACCATCTGCTGCGAGCGGCGTTTCAGCGCCTCGGAGCGGCTTTCCTCGCGTTCGCGCAAATCGTCGAGCTGGAATTCCAGCTCGGACAGCAAATCCTCGCTTTCCTGGGCGGCGCGGGCGGCCTTGACCATGTCGCCGCGCAACCGTCCGGTTTCCTCGGCCAGATTGGCGGCTTTGGAGCGGATTTCGTCGTGCGCGGCACGCGAGCGGTCCAGCTCGGCCTCCAACTCGCGCAGGCGCTGGTTGGGATCAACCGCGGGAAGTCCCTGCGCCAATGCCGCTCCCGCTCCGGACAGGAGCAGAAGCAGCACCGGCGCAAGGGGTCTAAGCCGAAACAAGCAACGACTGCCCGGTCATTTCGGGCGGACGCGGCAGGCCCAGCAGGGCGAGCAGGGTCGGCGCGACATCGGCCAGCCGTCCGTCGGTCAGTCCCGTGACCCCGGCGGGCGGGGCGACCAGCACCACCGGCACCGGCCCGGTGGTGTGGGCGGTGTGGGGCTGGCCGGTGACGGGGTCTTTCATCTGCTCGGCATTGCCATGATCGGCGGTGACCAGAAGAACACCGCCAGCAGCCTCGATCGCGCGTTCCAGCCGCCCCAGGCAGACATCGACCGCTTCGACCGCATGAATTGCGGCGTCGAGGAAGCCGGTATGCCCGACCATGTCGCCATTGGCGAAATTCATCACGATCAGATCGAAGCGGCCGCTGCCGATCGCTTCAACGGCGTTGTCGGCAACCCCGACGGCCGACATCTCGGGCTTCAGGTCATAGGTGGCGACCTTCGGGCTGGGCACCAGAATCCGTTCCTCGCCGGGGAAGACCAACTCGCGCCCGCCATTGAAGAAGAAGGTGACGTGAGCGTACTTCTCGGTCTCGGCCAGCCGCAACTGAGTCATCCCTGCCGCTGACACCACTTCGCCCAGGATGCCGGTCAGGGTCTCGGGCGGGAACAACGGGGTCAGGAAGGGGGTGAGGTCGGCCGAATATTCGACCATCCCCAGCCGGGCGGAAAAGGCCACCTGACGGGAGCGGGCAAAGCCGTCGAACGCCGGATCGACCAGGGTGGTCAAAATCTCGCGGGCGCGGTCAGAGCGGAAATTGCCCATCAGCAAGGCATCGCCGTCCTGCATCCCGCGATAGCCACCGATCACGGTGGGCAGGACGAATTCGTCGGTCTTGCCCGCCGCATACGAGGCGTCGATGGCCGCCAGCGCGTCCGGGGCAGTTTCGCCCTTGGCTTCGACCAGGGCGTTCCAGGCCAGGGTGACCCGTTCCCACCTCTTGTCGCGGTCCATCGCGTAATAGCGGCCCGACACCGTGGCGACGGTGACGTTCAATCCGGCGACGGCCGCCTGGAAGCGGGCGAGATAGTCCCGCGCGCTCGACGGCGGGGTATCGCGGCCATCAAGGAAGGCATGAACCGCGACGGGGACCCCGGCGGTGGCAACGGCGCGGGCCAGCGCTGCCAGATGATCCTGATGCGAATGGACGCCGCCCGGGCTCATCAAGCCCATCAGGTGGCAGGTGCCGCCCTTGGCCTTCAGCCCGGCGATCATCGCGGTCAGGGCCGGATTGGCGGCCAGCGAGCCATCGGCAACGGCGGCATCGATGCGGGGCAGTTCCTGCATCACCACCCGACCGGCCCCCAGATTCATGTGGCCGACCTCGGAATTACCCATCTGACCGGCGGGCAAGCCGACCTCCAGCCCCGAGCTTTGCAGCAGGGCGTGGGGATAGCGCTCAAGAAAGCGGGTCCAGTTGGGCAGGGTCGCCTGGGCGATGGCGTTGTCGGGTGTTTTTTCGCGCCAGCCCCAGCCGTCGAGGATGCACAGGACAACCGGGCGGGGACGATGCGTCGATGCGGATGACATGAAATTCAAGCCTATGGGACAGGACAGGAAAGAACAGCCGGAGACTATACGTAATCGTCGTCCGCCGCCAGTTCCAGGACCCGCATGCGTATCGTTACTATCCCTCGGCCCGGTCGACCATCGGGAAAAGCTGGTCGGCGATGACCCGCGCCGTTGCCGGGCGCAACGTGGGGTCACAGGCCAGCAACGCCGACAGGATCGCATCGTGCGTTTCATCCGCACCCAATCCGTTCCGTCGGGCCGAGGAACAGGCCTCGGAGATGATCTGAAACAAGCTTGTTTCCACGAACGCGGCTTTCCGTTAGGGCCTCTAACCTCAGCACTTAAACGCAATGATAGCAAAACCCATATCGCCGCGCCAGGGTGAAGGACGGGGCGGGGCAGACTCTCCCTTGGGCGGCTGGAGCGCGAAACGGCAAGGCGATGCGGCGGCTTGGGGGCGGGCGGCGGCTGTGCTACAACCCGGCCGCAACAAAGCCACAGCAGAGGAGAGGCTGCGATGCCGTCCTTCGACGTCGTTTCCAAGACCGATTTGGCCGAAATCGACAACGCCCTGGCCGGGGTCACCCGTGAGATCGCCCAGCGTTTCGATTTCAAAGGCGCGAAATGCTCGGTCGAGCGCAAAGACAAGACCATCACCGTGCTCGCCGACGATGATCCCAAGTTGAAGCAGATGCACGAATTGCTGAAGGTCTACTTCACCCGCCGCAATGTCGATCCCAAGGTGATGGAGTTCAAGACGGTCGAAAAGGCCTCGGGCAACACCGTCCGCCAGCAGATCGACATCAAGGAAGGGATCGACAAGGACCTCGCCAAGCTGCTGGTCAAGGCGATCAAGGACAGCAAGATCAAGGTCCAGGCCGCGATCCAGGGTGAAGAACTGCGCATCACCGGCAAGAAGCGCGACGAGTTGCAGGAAACCATCGCCCTGCTGCGCAAGGTCGAGTCCGACCGTCCGCTTCAGTACGTCAATTTCCGCGACTGATACCGCGATTCATTGATCCCCTCTGCCTAAGCGTGCCCTCCGGGCACTTGGCCGCAAGAACATCGTGCGTCAGGTTTGACGCACGATGTTCTAATGCCCCGTCAGATCAAGCGAACGGTCGATCGCCGAGCGCAGCCGGGACGAGTCCGGCCCGGTGACGCTGGAAAACCAGTCGATCAACTGCCCGTCGCGTCCGATCAGAATCTTGTGGAAGTTCCAGCGCGGCACCCCCAGCGGGCCGGTGCGCTCGGCCGCCCAGCGATAGAACGGATGCGCGTTCGATCCCGACACGGTCTGTTTTGACAGCAGCGGGAAATCGACCCCGTAATTGATTTCGCAGAACGAGGCGACCTCGGCATCATTGCCGGGTTCCTGGCTGCCGAAATCGTTCGAGGGAACGCCCAGCACGACCAGCCCCCGATCGCGGAACTCGCGCCACAGCGCCTCCAGCCCGGCATATTGCGGGGTGAAGCCGCATTTCGAGGCAGTGTTGACGACCAGAACCACCTTGCCGGTCAGGGTGGCGGGATCGATCGTGCCGCCATCGATCGCGGGCAGCGGCAACGCCCCCCACTCGATCCGCGAGGGCGCAGGGGCCTCGTTGGCCGAGGCGTGCCCGGCCAGTCCCACGGCAGCAGCGGCGGCGGCAAGAACGGTCTTGATCGAGTCACGTATCATGAAGGGCCCTCCTTGATCGATTGTGCTTATACCAAGCTGCTCTTGATGCAGCTTGGTCTTGGGCCCAAGGGGCCGCGCCCGGCGAATGAGGGGCGGCGCGGATCGGGCCCGATCCGTGCGGCATGACATTACGTTGGGGTGACGCGGCCCCGCCGCAAGAGGGGGTGGTCCGGGCAGACAGCCATCGCGAAGCGCGCTAGACTTGGCGGTACGCCTGCGATCCCGCGTCCGGGCAGAGCCTCAATCACCTGTCCCGATCCCCCGCAGCCCCGGAGTTTCCGCGATGACCATCGATTCCTTTTCGCCCGCTCTGCCCCGCGTCGCCCTGGTCACCGGCGCGGCGCGGCGGATCGGCCGGGCGATCGCCTTCGATCTGGCCCGCGCCGGGTTTGCCGTCGCGGTGCATCATTCCCGCTCGGGTCCCGAGGCCGAGGCGGTGGTCGCCGCGATCGTGGCCCAGGGGGGAGGGCGATGGCGATTGCCGCCGACCTTGCCCGCGAGGACGAGGTGGCGGGCCTGCTCGACCGTGTCGCGGCGGAATTGGGGCCGGTGGGGGTGCTGGTCAACAATGCCTCGACCTTCGAACGGGATGGGGCGCTGGACGCCACGCGCGCGAGCTGGGACTTTCATATGGAGGTCAATCTGCGCGCCCCCTTCGTGCTGACCCAGGCGCTGGCCCGTCATCTGCCAGCGGCGGCCGAGGCGGTGGTGGTCAATCTGATCGATCAGCGGGTCTGGAACCTGACTCCTCATTTCACCACCTACACCCTCAGCAAAGCCGGTCTGTGGACCCTGACCCAGACCCTGGCGCTGGCATTGGCACCGCGAATCCGCGTCGTGGCGATCGGTCCCGGCCCGGCGCTGCCGTCGGTGCGGCAAAGCGCCGAGTCTTTTGCCGTCCAGGCCTCGTCGCTGCCGCTCAATCGCGGCACCGGACCAGACGAAATTTGCGCAACCTTGCGCTTCTTGCTGTCGACTCCGTCGATCACCGGCCAGATGATCGCCCTGGATGGCGGTCAGCATCTCGGCTGGGGTGTCAGCGGTGACAGTTTCGAAGAGTGATCTCGGTCACGCGGCGCGAGTACTTGTGCACAGGACCGAGTCCGCAAGCAGAGTGACACAAAGTCGCCGCATTTCTTGAAAACTCAACAATTCGCCCGCCCGCGTTTCTCGCCGAATCGTGCTAAGCATATGAAAAATAATGATATGTCTCGCATGCTCACGAATCGGGCAAACCGAAGAATCCAAGGGACTCCCTGGGCTGGCGTCTTTCATTCCGAGGTTTCCAACAGACTTATCCACAGAGTCCGTGGATATTTCCGTTGGTGGGGCAAAAAGCCACAATCGATCAAGGGTCTATCCGATGCGTGTCCGTTGCGGCGACCGGCGACGGGCGCGACGGCGCGGGGCGGATCGAACCAACCGGTAAGTTGTGCACACCGTCGATTCCGGGCGAAATCTTGCGCCGGGGCGGGAGGGCGGTAGGATAAATCCGGTCAAATCCGGATCGGATACGGGAAATTTTGCGCTAAAGCCTTGGAAAACATGGATTTCGGATTTGTGCATAAAAACAGGCAGAGGCCAGAACCCTAGGGACTCCCTCGCTGCCCCCAGCCTCCCCACAACTTTCCAACATACTTATCCACAGAGTTCGTGGATAGTCTGGGCGGAGAGGGGGGCCGGGCCTGTTGTCGCCCGGCGAGGAGCGGGGGAGGGACCGGTTCCCGACTCCCCCGAATTGGGACGCGGACTCGGCCGCCCCAGCAGCGTCCGCCCCGGCTCCGCAGAGTTGTGCACAGGATCGGGTCAGCGTGTGCGTGGTCATCAAATCGCCGTATTTCCGCGAAAAACCAAGGCTTAGCGGATCGCTGAAAAACTAATGTATTGAATTTAAATGCTTTCGCAGTGATGCACAGAAAACAGGCAAACAGGCAAACTCCAGGAAGTCTCTCGGTGCCCCCAGTCGATCCCGAACTTTCCAACAAACTTATCCACATGAATCGTGGATATCCTGAACCGCAAGAGGAAAAGGTGGTCCCATACCAAAGCGGTAGCGACGATGCGGCGGACCCCGGCCCGGACGAGGCCGAGCCGACCCAATCGGCGCGTCCGCTTGCGGCCGGAGTGGCGGTGATCCAGGCGTTTCTCGCCACCTTGGGCGATAGCCCCGGGGTGTACCGGATGCTGAACGGGCGCGGCGACGTGCTGTATGTCGGCAAGGCCAAGAATCTGAAGAAGCGGGTGGTGGCCTATACCAAGCCGGACCGGCAGGCCCTGCGGATTCAGCGGATGATCGCCGAGACCGCCACGATGGAGGTGGTGACTACCCGCACCGAGGTCGAGGCGCTGTTGCTGGAAAGCACCCTGATCAAGTCGCTGGGGCCGCGCTATAATATCCTGCTGAAGGACGACAAGACCTTCCCCCATATCCTGATCACCGCCGACCATGACTGGCCGCAGGTGGTCAAACATCGCGGTGCCCGCACCCGGGCGGGGGAATATTTCGGTCCGTTCGCCTCGGCCGGGTCGGTCAATCAGGCCCTGGCCGCGCTGCAACGCGCCTTTCTGCTGCGCTCCTGCACCGATTCGGTGTTTGCCGCCCGCACCCGTCCCTGTCTGCTGTTTCAGATCAAGCGGTGCAGCGCGCCGTGCGCCGACCGCATCAGCCCCGAGGCCTATCGCGAGCTGGTCGATGGGGCGCGGGCCTTCCTGTCCGGGCAAAGCCAGAAAATCCGCCACGATCTGACCGCGCGGATGGAAACAGCCAGCGAAGCGCTGGAATTCGAAGAGGCGGCGCTGTACCGCGACCGGCTGCGGGCGCTGGCCCGGGTCCAGGCCAGCCCGGAAAGCGGAGCCGAGGGCTTGGAGAACGCCGACGTCGTCGCGCTGCATCAGGCGGGCGGGGCCAGCTCGGTTCAGGTGTTCTTTTTCCGCGCCGGGTGTCATTGCGGCAACCGGGCTTATTTCCCCAGTCACAGCCGCGATGCCGAGGCACCCGAGGTGATGGCCGCCTTTTTGGGCCAGTTCTACGCCGACCGGCCGCCGCCGCCGGACATTCTGCTCAACATCGCGCCCGCCGAGGCGGGGATCGTCGCCGAGGCGCTGAGCGAGAAGGCAAAGCACAAGGTCACCCTGCTGCTGCCCAAGCGAGGCGATCGCAAGCGGCTGATCGATCACGCCACCGACAATGCCCGCGACGCCCTGGCGCGGCGGCTGGCCGAAAGCGGGGCGTGGCGTCAGTTGCTCGACGGCGTTGCCACCGCGCTGGGGCTGGACGCTCCCCCGCAGCGGATCGAGGTTTACGATAACAGCCACATCCAGGGCAGCGACGCGGTGGGCGCGATGATCGTTGCCGGGCCGGAGGGGCTGCTGAAATCGGCGTGGCGCAAATTCAATATCCGCTCGACCACTCTGACGCCGGGCGATGATTTCGGGATGATGCGCGAGGTACTGACCCGTCGTTTGTCCCGCGCCCAGAAGGAAGACCCCGACCGCGAACGCGGACACTGGCCCGATCTGATCCTGGTCGATGGCGGCCAGGGCCAATTGACCAGCGCGCTGGCGGTGCTGGAAGAATTGGGGATCGACGATCTGGCCATCGTCGGTATCGCCAAGGGTCCCGACCGCGACGCCGGGCGCGAACGCTTCTTCATTCCCGGCCGCGAGCCGTTCATGCTGCCGCTGCGCGATCCGGTGCTGTATTTCCTTCAGCGCCTGCGCGACGAGGCTCACCGCTTCGCCATCGGCACCCACCGCGCCCGCCGCTCCCAGGGGCTGGTGCGCTCGACGCTGGACGAGGTGACGGGAATCGGGGCACGACGCAAGAAGGCGTTGCTGACCCATTTTGGCTCGGCCCGCGCCGTCGCCGAGGCCGCTTTGTCGGAACTGGAGGCGGTCGAGGGAATCAGCCGGACGATGGCGAAGAAACTGCACGACCATTTTCATCCCGAAGAGAGGGAAATTCGCCCGGAATAACTGCTGTCGGGATCGTGACAGGGTGATGAATCCAGTCTAGTATCGCCGCGCCGCGCCCCGGCCCGGGGGGCGCCTGACGGACATGAGCGATGGTGACCAGCCTTCCCAATCTTTTGACATTGTCGCGTATCGTGGTGATTCCGGTGATGGTCGCCCTGTTCTATGTCGACGGCCCGACCGCCCGCTGGGGGGCCTGTGCCCTGTTCATCGCGGCCGCGATCACCGACTGGTTCGACGGATATGTCGCCCGGTCGCGCAATCAGGTCTCGACCTTCGGCCGCTTTCTCGACCCGATTGCCGACAAGCTGCTGGTTGTCTCGGTGCTGTTCATGCTGGTGGCGTTCAACCGCGTCAGTCAGTTGTCGATCCTGTCGGCGCTGGTGATCGTGCTGCGCGAGATCATGGTGTCGGGCCTGCGCGAATTCCTGGCCGAGGTCCGGGTCGGTCTGCCGGTCAGCCGACTGGCGAAATGGAAGACCGGGATTCAGATGGTGGCGATCCCGGTGTTGCTGGTCGGCGATGCGTTGACGATCCTGCCGACCCGGGAGATCGGCGAGGTCGGCCTGTCGGTCGCGGCGGCGCTGACCCTGATCACCGGCTGGGATTATCTCCGCTCGGGCTGGCACCACATCCGGGCCAACCCGGTTCCGGTCGATCCGGCATCGCCCCACGACTGAGCGCGACCGTCAGACGGCCTTTTTCGCCCTTGCCGCGCGGGCTGCTCTCGTTGCATGCTCGGGGCCGTTCTCGGCCCTGGTCCTGTCCGGGGCTTTCGGTTTGCCAACAGGCCGCACGGCCCTTCGTGCGGCGGAATGAAGGCGCGACATGATTAGATACAGATACGCGGTTCGCTTCGCCGTTCCGGTCGCTTTTCTTGCCGGCCTGCTGCTGTCCGCCTGCGAAAATTCCCAAGCGGTTTATCCGACCCGTGACAAAGGGGACAGCGCGCCGCGCATGTCCAACGAGAAGCAGGAAACCATTTTCGGGCCGGAAGGCTTGTTCGGCAAAAGCAAGCCCGACAATGCCGGATCGGGAATCGGCGTCAATGCCTTCCTGTGGCGGGCGTCGCTTGACACCATCTCGTTCATGCCGATCACCACCGCCGACGCCTTTGGCGGGACGATCTTCACCGATTGGTATCAGCTCCCCGAGACGCCGAACGAGCGTTACAAGGTCAACGTCTTCATCCTGGACCGCACTTTGCGGTCGGACGGGGTCAAGGTGTCGCTGTTCAAGCAGACCCGCGACCTGACCGGCAGCTGGGTCGATGCCCGCGTCGATCCCAAGATGGCGACCGATCTTGAAAACTCGATCCTGACCCGGGCGCGCCAGCTTCGCCTCGTCTCGCAGGACTGACCGACCCTACTTTTAGCCGCTAACCGGAAAGACAGACGACGAAATGTCGCGCCCTGATTCTCTTATTGCCGATCGCTATAACGTCAAGGACACCGAAGCCCGGTGGCAGAAGGTCTGGGAAGACCGCGGCTGCTTCATCGCGCGTGAGGAATCCGACCGCCCGAAATATTATGTGCTGGAGATGTTTCCCTATCCGTCGGGGCGCATCCACATGGGCCATGTCCGCAATTACACGTTGGGCGACGTCGTTGCCCGCTACAAGCGGGCGCGCGGCCACAATGTGCTGCATCCGATGGGGTGGGACGCTTTTGGCCTTCCGGCGGAGAACGCGGCGATCCAGCACGGGGTCCATCCGGCGAAATGGACCCGCGAGAATATCGCGGCGATGCGCGAGCAGTTGAAGTCGATGGGTCTGTCCTACGATTGGGGCCGCGAGGTCGCCACCTGCGAGCCGGACTATTACCGCCACGAACAGAAGATGTTCCTGGATTTCCTCAAGGCCGGGCTGGTCTATCGCAAGGAATCCTGGGTCAATTGGGACCCGGTCGAGAACACCGTTCTCGCCAACGAGCAGGTGATCGACGGGCGCGGCTGGCGCTCGGGCGCGCTGGTCGAAAAACGGCTACTGTCGCAATGGTTCCTGAAGATCACCGCCTTTGCCCAGGATCTGCTCGACAGCCTGAAGACGCTGGATCGCTGGCCCGAGCGGGTGCGGCTGATGCAGGAGAACTGGATCGGCCGGTCCGAAGGGGCGCGGCTGCTGTTCCAGGTCGAAGGCCGCGCCACCGGGCTGGAGATTTTCACCACCCGTCCCGATACCCTGTTCGGGGCCCGTTTCGTCGCCATCGCCGCCAACCATCCGCTGGCCGCCGAACTGGCGGTGGGCAATCCGGCGCTGGCCGAGTTCATCGCCGAATGCAACCGGATGGGCACCTCCGAGGCGGCGATCGAAACGGCGGAGAAGAAGGGCTTCGATACCGGGCTGAAGGCGGTGCATCCGTTCGATCCGTCGCGGACCCTGCCGATCCATGTCGCCAATTTCGTGCTGATGGATTATGGCACCGGGGCGATCTTCGGTTGCCCGGCGCATGACCAGCGCGATCTCGATTTCGCCAACAAATACGGGCTGGGCTATACCCAAGTGGTCGAACCGGCCGCCGACCGCGAGGCGGTGGCCGCCCAGATCGCCGCCGGAACCGCCTATACCGGCGACGGTGCCTTGATCAATTCCGGTTTCCTCGACGGTCTCGCCGTCGAAGCGGCCAAGGCCGCCGCGATCGACCGGATCGAGGCCGAGGGATTGGGGGCACGTACCGTCAATTTCCGTCTGCGTGATTGGGGCGTGTCGCGGCAGCGTTATTGGGGCTGCCCGATCCCGATCATCCATTGCGAGTGCTGTGGCGCGGTGCCGGTGCCGGAATCCGAACTGCCGGTGCAATTGCCCGAGGATGTCCGCTTTGACATTCCCGGTAATCCGCTGGCCCATCACCCGACCTGGAAGGATGTCGCCTGCCCGGTCTGTGGCAAGCCCGCCCGGCGCGAGACCGACACGTTCGATACCTTCTTCGAATCCTCGTGGTACTTCGCCCGCTATACCTCGCCCACCAGCACCACGGTCGGCTTTGACCGCGCCGCCGCCGATTACTGGATGCCGGTCGATCAATATATCGGCGGGATCGAGCATGCGGTGCTGCACCTGCTCTATTCGCGCTTCTTCACCCGGGCGCTGCGCCAGTGCGGCTATCTGAACGTCGCCGAGCCGTTCGCCGGTCTGCTGACCCAGGGGATGATCTGCCACGAGACCTATAAGGACGAGGCCGGGGCCTGGCTGTTCCCGACCGATGTCACCGACGGTCCCGATGGCCGCCCGGTCCATGCCGAAACCGGCCAGCCGGTGACGGTCGGCCGTTCGGAGAAGATGAGCAAGTCGAAGAAGAACGTCGTCGATCCCGCCGGGATCATCGACGGTTACGGGGCCGATACCGCCCGGCTGTTCATGTTGTCGGACAGCCCGCCCGACCGCGATCTCGACTGGACCGAAGCCGGGATCGACGGGGCTTGGCGCTACGTCAACCGCCTGTGGCGGATGGCGGTGACCGCCGATCTGCCCGCGATCGATGCTCCGATGCCGGAATTGGGCGCCGAAGCAGCCAAGCTTCGCCGTCTTGTTCACAAGACCATTGCCGTGGTCGGCGATGATCTCGACCGCTTCCAGTTCAACAAGGCGGTGGCGCATATCCGCGAGATGACCAACGCGCTGGGTGAATTGGGGGCTCCCGCCGTCGAGAGCGATGCCGCCTGGGTCCTGCGCGAGGGTCTGGAGGCCGCCGCCCGTCTGATCGGGCCGATGATGCCGCATCTGGGCGAGGAAATGTGGGCGGCCCTGGGTCGTGACAGCCTGATCGCCGAGACGGCGTGGCCCGAGGCCGATCCCGCTTTGCTGGTCGAAGACAGTGTGACCGTTGCGGTCCAGGTCAACGGCAAGCTGCGCGCCACGATCGAACTGCCCAAGAACGCCGATCCGGCGCTGGCCGAGCGCACCGCGCTCGACCAGCCGCAGGTGATTGTCGTCCTGGCGGGCAAGCCGCCGCGCAAAGTGGTGGTCGTGCCCAACAGGATCGTCAATGTTGTGGCCTAGACTCCTGCTGGTCGCCGTGCTGGCGGGGCTTGGCCCCGTCGGCTGCGGCTTCCGTGCGATTCATGCCACGGCGGGCAGCTCCGCCGCCGACAGTCCGGTTGGGGCGGATATGGCCCGTGTTCGGATCGAGCCGATCAACAACCGGGTCGGCCAGCAGGTCCGTAACGCCCTGGTCGAGCGGCTCAGTCCGCGCGGGGAACCGGCCGATCCGCTCTATATGCTGCGGATCGAATTGGCCGAAACGACCTCCGATGTCGGTTATCGCAAGGACGGCTATGCCACGCTGGGCAATCTGACCCTGACCGCGACGATCCGGTTACAGCGCGACGGGATATACCTGCTGAACGAGTCCGCCAGTACGGTGGCCAGCTTCGATTATCTTGGCCCGCGCTATGCCAGTGTGGTGATGGAACGCGATGCCCGCGAACGGGCGGCAACTCAGATCGCCGACGATATTCGCGGCCGGGTCGCCGCCGCGATCGAGCGGTATCTGGCCAATCCCAACGATCCCCGCTTCCGTCGCCGAAATAAGGGATGGTCGCCCGGGGATGACCTCTTGCCGTCTACCCAGCCGTGAAGATTGCGGCGGCGCGGATCGAGGCCTTCCTGCGCCAGCCCGATCCGCAGATTCGCGCCGTTTTGGTCTATGGACCCGACCAGGGGCTGGTGCGCGAACGGGTTGAACGGCTGATGCGCGGGGTGGTCGCGGATTTGTCCGATCCGTTCCGCGTTGCCGAACTCCGCGCCGCTCAGTTGAAGGAAAGCCCGGCCGCGCTGGCCGACGAAGCCGCCGCGATTGCGATGGGGGGCGGACGACGGGTGGTGGTGCTGCGCGATGCCGCCGACGGCCAAAGCGCGTCGCTGGCTTCGTTCCTGGCCAATCCGCGCGGCGATTCGCTGGTGGTGGTCGAGGCGGGAGAGTTGGGGCCGCGCTCGTCGTTGCGCAAGCTGGTCGAAGGCGCCGACAATGCCGCCGTCCTGGCCTGCTATGGCGACGAGGCGGGGACGCTGGAAACGGTGATCGTTGCCGAATTAAAGGCGTCCGGGCTGATGGCCGAGCCGGACGCGATGGCCTATCTGGTCGAACATCTCGGCGGCGACCGCCGTCTGACCCGCTCGGAACTGACCAAGCTGGCGCTGTATATGGGCGGACCGGGCCGGGTCAAGCTTGAGGATGCGGTGGCTTGTGTCGGCGACAGTGCCGCGCGCGGGCTGGACGATCTGGCGCTGTCAACCGCCGACGGCGACCATATCGGGGCGCAGCGGGTGCTCGACAAGCTGTTGAACGAAGGGGCGCAGCCGGTCGCGATGTTGCGCTCGGTGTCGCGGCATTTCATCCGTCTTCACCTCGTCGCCGGGCTGATCGCCCAGGGCAAGTCGGTCGATCAGGCGATGGGGGCGTTGAAGCCGCCGGTAATCTTTAAAATGGCCGACCGCTTTCGCCGTCAGGTATCGCGCTGGCCGGTCGATCGGCTGGGCCGCGCGCTGGAATTGCTGACCGAGGCCGAACTCGATTGCAAGACCACCGGCCTTCCCGCGCCCGAGATCACCGCCCGCGCCCTGATGATGATCGCCCGCGCTGCCTCGCGGCGCTGAACCGGCGATTCCCGTCTCCGTATCTTTGCCCAATCGCTGGGCGGCGATTGACGGAGGGGGCGGGCGACACTAGATTTTCGCGACAGAGCAGGAAGGTCACCAGGACGGATGGTACGCGGCACCGCGCCAGTCATCACCGAGCTTAACGAGCGCTCGCGGGAAATTTTCCGCCGGGTGGTCGAGTCCTATGTCGAAACCGGCGAGCCGGTGGGATCGCGCACCCTGTCGCGCCTGCCCAACCTGTCGCTGTCGGCGGCGACGATCCGCAACGTGATGGCCGATCTCGAAGAATGCGGCCTGCTCTACGCGCCCCACACCTCGGCGGGACGGTTGCCGACCCAGGCGGGGATGCGGCTGTTCGTCAATGGCCTGCTGGAAGTTGGCCGGATCGCCGATGACGAGCGCACCCATATCGATCTGCAATGTCGGGCCTCGGGCCGCAGCGTCGAGCAATTGCTGTCCGAGGCGTTGACGACTCTGTCGGGTTTGTCGCGCTGCGCCGGAATGGTGGTGGCACCGCGGATTCAGCGCTCGCTGAAGCATGTCGAGTTCGTCTGGCTGGGGCCGCGCCGCGCCCTGGTGGTGCTGGTCACCGAAGACGGGATGGTCGAGAACCGCATTCTCGATTTGCCCGAGGGGGTTGACCGCTCGACCCTGGTCGAAGCCGGAAACTACCTGACCGCACGCTTGTCCGGCCGCTCGCTCGACGCGATGCGCGAAGAGATCACCGCCGAACTGGAGCAGCAGCGGACCACGCTGGATTCGCTGACCCGCCGCGTCATCGAAGCCGGTCTGGCTACCTGGGCCGGGGGCGAAAGCCCGGCGCCGCTGATCGTGCGCGGCCAATCGCATCTGCTGGAAGACGTTACCGCCGTCGAGGATCTGGAACGGATCCGCGCTCTGTTCGAGGCGCTGGAAACCTCGGAACAGTTTCTGCGGCTGGTCGATTTGACCCGCGAGGCCGACGGCGTTCAGATTTTCATCGGGGCGGAAAACGAGCTGTTCGGAGTTACCGGCTGCTCGATGATCGTTGCCCCCTATCGCGATTCGCGTGAATGCATCGTGGGCGCCATCGGCGTGATCGGCCCCCAACGCATCAATTACGCCCGGATCATCCCCATGGTCGATTACACCGCAAAGGTGATCGGCCGCCTTATCGGACAACCTTGAGGATCGAGGACAGAGCATGACCCAGGACCAGACCAGCGAACAGCCGGTGGACACCAGCCCGGTTGACGTAGCCGAAGCGGCTCCGGCCGAGGCCCCGGTCGCCGAGGCCGCTGAGCCGGCCCCCACCGATCGAATCGCCGAACTCGAAGCCCAGGTGGCGAAGCTGAAGAACGATGTTCTGTACGCCCGCGCCGACACCGAGAACGTCCGCCGTCGCCTGGAACAGCAGGCCGAGGATCGCGGCAAGTACGCGGTGTCGACTCTGGCTAAGGACGTGCTGTCGGTCGCCGACAATCTCCGCCGCGCTCTCGATGCCGTGCCCGCCGGTGCGCGTGAGGCCGACGAGGCGGTCAATTCCCTGACCGTCGGCGTCGAGATGACCGAGCGCGAACTGATCGCCACCTTCGAGCGGTACGGCATCCGCCGCGTTCCGGCGATGGGCGAGCGGTTCGATCCCAACCTGCATCAGGCGATGATGGAGATCGAGGACGCGACCAAGCTGGAAGGGACCGTGGTGGTGGAAATGCAGTCGGGTTACACCCTGCATGACCGCCTGCTGCGCCCGGCCCTGGTCGGCATCGCCAAGGGCGGCCCGAAGTCGGGCGGCGGCAATCTCGACACCTCGGCCTAGGCTGACGTCGCATTATACCGGCGGTGACCCGCCGTATTGCCCCTCGCCGGGCGCGGGCATCCGCCCGCTTGGCCGCCGCCTCAATGGCGGCCAGATACCGGCCAACAGGTCGAAACATAGGTTGGCCGGTATTTAGAGACGGAAAAGCCCCCCTCCGATCAGAGGGGGGCTTTTTTTCGGCCCTGATCGGGCGAGAGAAAACTTCCGCTTCGCGGCCGGGCGACCGCCCAGACCCGTTCGGAGGCACATGCCTCCGAACCGCCATTTTGTTTTATTTCTATCAGTTAAAAACCTGGAGGGTTCGGGGGCAAACGCCCCCGACCTCCGTTCGATCCTGGGTTACACCAGATCGGCCCCGACCGAGCGGCCGTTGATCAGCAACCCGCCCTCGGCCGCCGCGACGCGGACGGTGTCGCCGTCCTTGATCGCGCCTTCGAGGATCAGACCGGCCAGCGGGGTCTGCAAGGTGCGCTGGATCACCCGCTTCAGCGGCCGGGCCCCATAGACCGGGTCGTAGCCGCGCTCGGCCAGCCAGACCTGGGCGGTCGGGTCAAGGTCGAGGGTGACATGGCGGTCGGTCAGCAGCTTGCGCAGCCGGGCCAACTGGATATCGACGATTCCGGTCATGTCGGACCGGCCGAGGCGGCGGAACAGCAGGATTTCGTCGAGACGATTGAGGAATTCCGGCCGGAACGCGCTCCGAACGATCTCCATCACCGCGCCGCGCACCGCCTCGGTCTCCTGTCCCTCGTCCTGGTTGGCGAGGATGTCGGCACCGAGATTCGAGGTCAGCACGATCAGGGTGTTGCGGAAATCGACGACGCGGCCCTGGCCATCGGTCAGGCGGCCGTCGTCGAGTACCTGGAGCAGGACGTTGAACACATCGGGGTGGGCCTTTTCGATCTCGTCGAACAGGATCACCTGATAGGGCCGCCGCCGCACCGCTTCGGTCAGTGCGCCGCCTTCCTCATAGCCGACATAGCCCGGAGGCGCACCGATCAGGCGGGCGACCGAATGCTTTTCCATATATTCGGACATGTCGATCCGCAGCAGAGCGGATTCGTCGTCGAACAGGAACTCGGCAAGGGCCTTGGTCAGCTCGGTCTTGCCGACGCCGGTCGGGCCCAGGAACAGGAACGAGCCGATCGGACGCGACGGGTCCTGCAACCCGGCGCGCGCCCGGCGCACCGCGTCGGACACCGCCTTCAGCGCCTCGTCCTGGCCGACGACGCGGGTCTTCAGCCGGTCTTCCATCGCCAGCAACTTGTCGCGCTCGCCCGCCAGCATCTTCTCGACCGGAATGCCGGTCCAGCGCGATACCACCTGGGCGATATGTTCCTCGGTGACGGATTCGGTCACCATCCGCTTTCCCTCGTCCCCGCCTTCGAGTTGGCGCTCAAGCTGAGGGATCACCCCGAATTTCAACTCTCCGGCCCGGCCCCAATCGGCGGCGCGTTCGGCATTGGCGAGTTCGATCCGGGCTTCCTCCAGCCGTTCCTTGACCTTGGTCGAGGAGGCAAGCTGATCCTTTTCCGCCCGCCAGCGTTCGGTCAGATCAAACGATTGCTGTTCCAGCTTGGGCAGATCGTCCTCCAGCTTGACGAGGCGTTCGCGTGAGGCGATGTCGGTTTCCTTGCGTAGTGCCTCGCGCTCGATCTTCAACTGGATGATCCGGCGGTCGATCTCGTCGAGCGCCTCGGGCTTGGAATCGATCTGCATCCGCAGACGCGACCCAGCCTCATCGACCAGATCAATCGCCTTATCGGGCAGGAAGCGGTCGGTGATATAGCGGTTCGACAGCGTCGCCGCCGCGACCAGGGCGCTGTCGGCGATGCGGACGCCGTGATGCAGTTCGTACTTCTCTTTCAGTCCGCGCAGGATCGAGACGGTATCCTCGACCCCCGGCTCGGAGACGAACACCGGCTGGAACCTCCGGGCCAGGGCGGCGTCTTTTTCGACATGCTTGCGGTATTCGTTCAGCGTCGTCGCGCCGACGCAATGCAACTCGCCGCGCGCCAAGGCCGGTTTCAGCAGGTTCGAGGCATCCATCGAGCCTTCGGCCGCGCCCGCGCCGATCAGGGTGTGCATCTCGTCGATGAACAAGATCACCTCACCGTTGGAGGCGGTCATCTCGGCCAGCACCGCCTTCAGCCGTTCCTCGAACTCGCCACGGAACTTCGCGCCAGCCACCAGCGCGCCCAGATCCAGCGCCATCAGGCGCTTGTTCTTCAGCGCCTCGGGGACGTCGCCATTGACGATGCGGGTGGCAAGACCTTCGACGATCGCGGTCTTGCCGACGCCGGGTTCACCGATCAGCACCGGGTTGTTCTTGGTCCGGCGCGACAGCACCTGAATGGTACGGCGGATTTCCTCGTCGCGCCCGATCACCGGGTCAAGCTTGCCGTCGCGGGCCGCCTGGGTCAGGTCGCGGGCGTATTTCTTCAGGGCGTCATAGCCGTCTTCGGCGGCCGGGCTTTCGGCCTTGCGGCCCTTTCTGATCTGTTCGATCGCGTGGTTCAGCCCCTGCGGCGTGACCCCGGCCTCGGCCAGCACCTTCGCCGCCGGTGTTCCGGTCGCCAGGGCCAGGGCCAGCAACAGCCGCTCGGCGGTGACATAGCTGTCCCCGGCTTTTTCGGCCAGCTGGACCGCCTGATCGAGCAGCCGGGCCAGCTCGTTCGACAGGTGCATGCCCGCCCCGGAGCCGCCGACCTTGGGCAGCTTGGACAGCGCCTCCTCGATCCCGTTCAGCGCCTTGACCGGGTTGCCCCCGGCGGCGCGGATCAGGTTGGCGGCCAGGCCTTCCTTATCGGCCAGCAGAACCTGGGTGAGATGCTCGGGGGTGAGGAATTGGTGGTTGGACCGCAAGGCCAGCGTCTGCGCCGCCTGGATGAATCCCTTGCAGCGTTCGGTGAATTTTTCGAAATCCATGGATGCTCTCCGACTCGACCGGATATCCCCCCCCGGATCGGCGGCAGGGATTATCCTTCGCTTGACTGCAAAGATATGGAGGGTATTTCCGACCCTCGCAAGGCAGGGACAGTTACGCTCCCCGGCGCCCCTTCGGGCTTAACCTTGCGCTGCAATGAGGTCCATTCAATGCCGCTTGGTATTACCAGCGCATCTGACCGCCGATCGGTTTTGATTTCAGCGCCCCGCGGCGGGTGACCAGAACCCAATCGTTGAACTGCATGTAGCGCGGCGCGAGGAACTGATAGATATCGCGGATTTTATTGGTGTTTTCGTCGGAGCGGACGATGAACACCGTCTTCCAGATCTGGATAAAATCTTCCCACGGCAACAGGCGACAATGCAGGGCATCGCGGACCTGACGGATATAGCCGATCTGATTATCGATGTTTTTCAGCATCGATAGGATTTCACCGGTCTGGGCGTCGATCTGGTCGAAATAATCGCGGAACAGCTTGATCGCCCGCTGCGACAGGCGGGCGACCTGATCGACGGTTTCGATCATCGAGCGTTCGGCTCCATAGATGCGGCGCAATCCCTGAAGCTTTTCATCGATCCGCTCAACCTCGGCGAAGGTGTCGCGCAACGCTTCGATATAGGCCAGTTCACGGGCCAGGGTCTCGATATACTGGACCACCTCGTCGCGGCGCTCGCGCCCCAGTCCCAATTCCTCCGCCGCCTCGGTAAAGGCAAGCTGGACGTTCTTCTTAACCTGGGGGTCTTCGGCGACCTGGGCCAGTTCGGTGACGTTGCTGATGACGTTCTCGTTGCCGGTCAGCCAGGTGACCAACTGCATCGTCAGGCGCTGATAGGCGATGCGGCGGTGGCGGTCCTGCGGTTCCCACGAGGCTTCGCGCGAGGTGACTTCCTTGGGCAGGCGGTCGCCGGGGCGCAAGCCACGGACGAATTGCAATCCTTCGGCGACGCGGTCAAGCATCCGGAAGTCGCGGCTGTCCTCCTTCAACATGAACTCGCGTTTCAGCCCATCGAAGGAGAGGATCGCCTCGTTATTGGCGAGCTTTAGGACGGCGACAGGTTCACCGGAATCGGTCATCCGGAAATACAAATCTTCGAAAGACGTGAAAAATTTATGTTCGAAGCCGATATCGTCGTCACCGGATTCGGCGCTGCCATTCTTATCCGCCGCCATGTTCTTTCGCCCGACCATTATGCCTAAGCCGAAGGTAACCGATTCATTATGCCGAGACGGTCACTTCCGAACAAGTGTCCGGTCGTGACCAGACGTGTCGCATTGGTTTGACTCGGGTCCGGCCCCGCGATAGAAACTGAACCGTTCAGTACAATCGCTCCCCCCTTGTCTCTGGGTCGCCATGAAAAAGCCAGCCGCCATCGCTCTTGCCCTGATCGCCGTCACTGCGGGAAGTTGGGCTGCCTATCGCTGGGTCACCGAATGGCGCTGGATCGAGACGACCGATGACGCCTATGTCGAAGGCGACATCACCCCGATCCAGCCCAAGGTTCCCGGCCATATCGTCCAGCTTAATGTTGGGGACAACAGCCCGGTGGCCAAGGGCGACATCCTGATCCGGATCGACGACCGCGATTATCGCGCTCGCGTTGACGAGGCCCGCGCCGTTCTGGCGGCCAAACGGGCCAGTTTGGTTCAGCTCGATCAGAAGATCGCGGTGCAGGAATCGGTGATCGCCCAATCCGGTGCGTCGGTTGCCTCGGCGCGGGCCGAAGTCGCCCGGGCCAAGGCCGATCACGAACGCACCGCCCGGCTGGTGCGCGAGGATTTCGTCAGCCGCCAGCGCTTTGACCTGACCCAGGCCGACGCCGCCAAGGCCGAGGCCGGGTTGGCCGGATCGGGGGCGCAGGCCCAGGGAGCGCGCCGCCAGCTTGCCGTTCTGATCAGCGAACGCGCGATCGCCGAGGCCGAGGTCGAGAAGGCCCAGGCGACGTTGGATCTGGCCGAGATCGACCTTGAGGCAACGGTGATTCGCGCCCCCGCCGATGGGATGATAGGCAATCGCGCCGTGCGCGACGGTCAATATGTCCGCACCGGCCAGACCTTGCTGGCGGTGGTGCCGCTGGCGACGGTGTGGGTCGATGCCAATTATAAGGAAACCCAGTTGAGCCAGATCCGGCCGGGTCAAAAGGCGACGATTGCCGTCGATGCCTTTGGCGGGCGTGAGATCGAGGGGCGGGTCGACAGCTTTGCCCCGGCTTCGGGGGCGCGGTTCAGCCTGTTGCCGCCGGAAAATGCGACGGGCAATTTCACCAAGGTGGTGCAGCGGGTTCCGGTCCGCATCCATCTGGCCGAAGGAAATCCGCTGGCCGGTAAGCTGCGTCCCGGTCTGTCGGTGACCGCCCATATCGATACGCGCGAGCCGGGGCAGTGAGCTCGCCCGCCGCCGCCGACCTTCGCCCCGAAGACCGCGTCGTCTCGGTCCGCGACTGGATCGGCTTCATGGCGATGGTGGTGGGGATGTTCATGGCGATTCTGGATATCCAGATCGTCGCCAGTTCGATTGCCCAGATTCAGTCGGGCATCGCCGCCTCGGCCGACGAGGCGACCTGGGTCCAGACCTCGTACCTTGTCGCCGAAGTGGTGATGATCCCGCTGTCGGGGTGGCTGTCGCGGGTGTTCAGCACCCGCTGGCTGTTCTTCGTGTCGGCGGCGTCGTTTACCCTGGCCAGTGCGCTGTGCGCGATGTCGTGGAGCATCGAATCGATGATCGTGTTTCGCGCCCTCCAGGGATTCCTGGGCGGCGCGATGATTCCGACCGTCTTTACCACCTCGTTCACCCTGTTTCCGCCCAAGCGTCAGCCATCGGTGTCGGTGCTGATCGGGCTGGTGGCGACGATGGCGCCGACCCTGGGGCCGACCCTGGGCGGCTGGTTGACCGAAAGCACCAGCTGGCACTGGCTGTTCCTGGTCAATATCGTGCCGGGCGCACTGGTCGCCGTTACGGTTCTGCTGTTCGCCCGCCGCGAGCCGATGCGGCTTGATATGTTGAGAGGCTTTGACCTGACCGGAATCGTGCTGGTGGCGCTGTTCCTCGGCACGTTGCAATACGTGCTGGAAGAGGGCAACCGCAACGACTGGCTCAACGACCGCACGATATCGGTTTTGACGACGGTGACGGTTATCGCCGGGATCGGGTTTCTGTGGCGCGAACTGACCGCCCACCATCCGGTTGTCGATCTGCGCGCGTTTTCTGACAGCAACTTTGCCGTCGGCTGTTTCTACAGCTTTGTGATCGGCGTCGGTCTCTATGGCTCGGTTTACATCGTGCCGCTGTTCCTGGGGCAGGTGCGGGGCTATTCGGCGCTGGAGATCGGCATCGCGATGATGGTGACCGGCGCGTTCCAGTTCCTGTCGGCACCGCTGGCCGGGAATCTGATCCGCTTTCTCGATCCCCGGATGATGCTGGGGATCGGGCTGGCTCTGTTCGGTGGCGGATTGTGGCTGAACAGCGCCCTGACCTCGGATTGGGGCTATTGGGAGATGTTCCTGCCCCAGGCGGTGCGCGGGCTGTCGCTGATGTTCTGCTTCGTTCCGATCAACACGGTGGCGCTCGGCCATCTGCCGCCCGAGCGGGTGCCCAACGCCTCGGGCCTTTATAATCTGATGCGCAATCTGGGCGGCGCGGTCGGGCTGGCGGCGATCAATACCGCGCTGACCCACCGTATCGACCACCACATGCTGCGGCTGTCGGAACGGCTGACGGCGGCGCGGGGGAACGCGACCGCGATGGTCGAGAGCTTGACCAGCCGGTTCGATCCCACCCTGGGCAGCGGGGCCGATCTGGTGGCGCTGAAGACGCTGTGGCAACTGACTCGGCGCGAGGCGCTGACCCTGGCCTTTTCCGACGTCATGATGATGATGGCAGGGGTGTTCGCGATCAGCCTGTTGCTGTTGCCGCTGCTTCAGCCGGTTGCACGCGGTGGTGGCGGCGGCGGTGAACATTGAGAGACACGTATTCCCGGTCCTTGACTTCGACGGCACCGGTGTCTTAGCCTTTCCCCTTGTATGACCGGCGGATCCCCCGCCCGCGAACGACCGTGGCAAAACGACTTTTCATCAAAACTTTCGGCTGCCAGATGAACGTCTACGATTCCGCTCGCATGGCGGATGTCCTGGCGCCGCTGGGCTATGGCCCGACCGATCGGCCCGACGATGCCGACATGGTGATCCTTAACACCTGCCACATCCGTGAGAAGGCGGCCGAGAAAGTGTTCTCGGACCTGGGACGGCTGCGCAAGATCAAGGAGGCGCGTGCCGCCGAAGGCTTGCCGATGGTGCTGGCGGTGGCCGGCTGCGTCGCCCAGGCCGAGGGCGAGGAAGTGCTGCGCCGCGCCCCCTTCGTCGATATCGTGCTGGGGCCGCAGACCTATCACCGCCTGCCCGAGATGGTGGCCCAGGCGGCGCGGGCGGGCGGCGCGGTGCTCGACACCGAATTCCCCACCGAACCGAAATTCGATTTCCTGCCCGAGGCCCGTGCCGAGGGGACCAACGCTTTTCTGGCGATTCAGGAAGGGTGTGACCGGTTCTGCACCTTCTGTGTCGTGCCCTATACCCGGGGGGCGGAATATTCCCGCCCGGCGGCGGCGGTGCTGGCCGAGGCGGCGGCGCTGGCGGCGCAAGGGGTGCGCGAGATCACCGTGATCGGCCAGAACGTCAATGCCTGGCACGGCGAACCCGGCTGGGATCTGGGAACACTGCTGACCGCGCTGGCTAAAATCGACGGGATCGAGCGGCTGCGCTACACCACCTCGCATCCCCGCGACATGAGCGACTCGCTGATCGCCGTCCACCGCGATCTGCCCGAACTGATGCCGTTCCTCCATCTGCCGGTGCAGTCGGGATCGAACCGCATCCTCACCGCGATGAATCGTGGCCATGATCGCGACCAATATCGCCGTCTAGCCGACCGCCTGCGCGAGGCGCGGCCCGATCTGGCGCTGTCGTCGGATTTCATCGTCGGCTTCCCCGGCGAGACCGATGCCGATTTCGCCGACACCCTGGCCCTGGTGGCCGAGATCGGTTTCGTCCAGACCTATTCCTTCAAATACAGCCCGCGTCCGGGTACTCCTGCCGCCGCGATGGAGGGCCAGGTGCCCGAGCCGGTGAAAGAAGCGCGGCTGGCCGAGCTTCAGGCCCTGCTGTACCGCCAGACCGAGGCGTTCAACCAGGCCTGCGTTGGGCGTGAAATGACGGTTCTGCTCGATCGTCCCGGCCGGTATGCCGACCAGTTGCTGGGGCGCAGCCCCTATATGCAGCCGGTTCACGTCCGCGCCCCCGGCCAGCGGATCGGTGACGTGGTGCGGCTGCGCATCGCCGCCGTTCATCCCAACAGCCTGGAAGCGGTCCCGGCGTGAGCGAGCCTTCCCCGGGGATGACCGTAGAGGTCCGCGAGTTTCCCGACAATTCCCTGGCCCGGATGCTGTTCGGTCCGCATAACGAACATCTCAATCGAATCGAGGCGGGGATGGGGGTGGCGCTCAATCCGCTGGGCAATACCATCACCCTGACCGGCGGGGCCGGTCCGGTGGCCGAAACCGCCGAAGTGCTGGACGGGCTGTACGATCTGGCCCGTCGCCAGGGCTATGTCGAATCCGCCGATATCGACACCGCGATGCGGATGGTCGGCTCTGCCGCCGCCGGACCCGAGGCGGTGATCCGCACCCGCAAGCGGACGATCTCGGCGCGGACGCCGACCCAGGCCGACTATATCCGTGCGCTCGATCAGGTGCCGCTGACCTTTGGACTTGGCCCGGCCGGAACCGGCAAGACCTATCTGGCGGTGGCCAAGGCGGTGGCGATGATGAGCGCGGGCGAGGTTGACCGCATCATCCTGTCGCGTCCGGCGGTCGAGGCGGGGGAGCGGCTGGGTTTCCTCCCCGGCGATCTGAAGGACAAGGTCGATCCCTATCTCCGCCCGCTCTATGACGCGCTGTACGACATGCTGCCGGGCGATCTGGTGGCAAAGAAGCTGCTGGCTGGCGAGATCGAGGTCGCGCCGCTGGCCTTCATGCGCGGCCGCACCCTGTCTAACGCCTTCGTCATTCTCGACGAGGCCCAGAACACCACGCCGATGCAGATGAAGATGTTCCTGACCCGGATGGGCGAACATTCACGCATGGCGATTACCGGCGATCCGAGCCAGACCGACCTGCCGTCCGGCGTGCGCTCGGGCCTGACCGATGCCCTGTCCGTGCTGAATGGCATGGAGGGTGTCCGCTTCGTCCGTTTCACCGACCGCGACGTGGTGCGCCACGATCTGGTCTCCCGCATCGTCCGCGCCTATGACCGGGCCGGGCGAGCCGACAAGGAAAACGTCCCATCATGACCGCCCCCGTTGCCGAGATTGCCGTCAGCCTCGAGTGCCCAGCCTGGGCCGAGGCCTTGCCCGACGTCGAGGCGCGCGTGCAGAGCCTGGTTCTGCTGGCTCTGTCCGGTTCTCCCGACGACGTCCCCGAGGGGCCGCTGGAATTGTCGGTGGTGCTGGCCGACGACGAGACCGTGCGGGCGCTCAACCGCGACTGGCGCGGCAAGGATGCGCCCACCAACGTGCTGTCGTTTGCCGCCCTCGACGATGACGAGGCCCCCCTGGTCGAAGGCGCTCCGCTGCTGCTGGGCGACGTGATCCTGGCCTGGGAGACGGTCGCGGCCGAGGCGACGGAAAGCGGGCGTCCGCTGGCCGATCATTTTTCCCATCTGGTGATCCACGGAGTGCTCCATCTCCTCGGCTTCGACCATCAGGACGAGGACGAAGCCGCCGAAATGGAGGGGCTGGAAACCCGCCTGCTGGCCAGCCTGGGCATCTCCGATCCCTATCAGGACGAGGATGACCGGCGATGAACGACCCTGGTGGCAGTCCCAGCCAGCGCGAGTCCGAGGCCCGGGATTCGTTGCTGCGTTCGGTTCGGGGCTGGTTGGGTCTGAAGCGTCGGGCGCGGGGCGGGGAAACCGTCCGCGAGGCGCTGGAAGAACTGATCGAGGATCGTGAGGATTCCGAGAGTCCGATCGACGATCACGAGCGTCAGATGCTCGGCAATATTCTGCATCTGCGCGGTGTCACCGCCGCCGATGTCAAGGTTCCCCGCGCCGATATCGTCGCGGTTGAATCCCGCACCACCCAGGAAGAGTTGATCCGGCTGTTCATCGCCTGCGGCCATTCGCGGCTGCCGGTCTATCGCCGCACCCTCGATGACGTTATCGGCATGGTCCATATCAAGGACCTGCTGGAAATCCTGGGCCAGGGCAAGCCGTTCAGCCTGCCCCGGATGGTGCGCCGGGTCCAGTTCGTCGCCCCCAGTATGCGCGCCACCGACCTGTTGCTGGAAATGCGCCTGCGCCGCAATCACCTTGCCCTGGTGGTCGATGAATATGGCGGCATCGACGGGTTGGTGACGATCGAGGATCTGGTCGAACAGATCGTTGGCGAGATCGCCGACGAGCACGACCATATCGAAGATGCCGACATGATCGAACTGGCCGACGGCACGCTGGAAGCCGACGCCCGCACCGCGATCGAGGATTTCGAGGAGCGGATGGGCGAGGTTCTCACCGACGAGGAGCGCGAAGAGGTCGAGACCCTGGGTGGTCTGGTCTCGTTCGTCGCCGGGCGGGTGCCGGATCGCGGCGAATTGATCAATCACTCGGCCGGGCTCGAATTCGAGGTGATGGACGCCGATCCCCGCCGCGTCAAGCGGTTGCGGGTGCGGCGGATGCCGCTGGACCGCACCGCGTCGTCTCTGCCGGACTGACTTTTCCCCAAGGAAGCTATCGATGAACAAAGTCGCCCGCGTCTTTGCCGCCGCCCGCGTCCTGGCCGACCGTCTGGCCGCCCTGTCGGGTTGGCGGCGGCGGCTGACCCTGGTCGGGCTGGGGGCGCTGGGGGCGCTGGCCTTGCCGCCGCTGTCGCTGCTGCCGGTGTTGCTGCTGTCGCTGCCCGCTTTGGTCTGGCTGTTTGATGCCGCTCCCACCCGTCGGGCCGCCTTTGGCGTCGGCTGGTGGTGGGGCTGTGGCTGGTTCATCGTCGGGCTGTACTGGATTTCCTATGCCCTGCTGGTCGATGCCGCCAAATTCGGCTGGATGATTCCGTTCGCGGTGTTCGGCTTGTCCGGCCTGCTCGCTGTGTTCATGGGGGCCGCCACCCTGGCGGCGCGGCTGGTCGGCGCGCGCGGACCTGGGCGGGTTGCGGTGCTGGCCGCGCTGTGGACGCTGGCGGAATGGCTGCGCTCGTGGATGCTGACCGGCTTTCCGTGGAATTCGCTGGGATCGGTGTGGGATGTCAGCCTGCCGGTGCTGCAAGTGGGGGCGTTCGGCGGGCTGTGGGGATTAAGCCTGCTGACCGCGCTGGCGGCGATGGCTCCGGCGCTGCTGGCGGATCAGCCGTCATCCCGGCGGCTGGCCCTGGTCGGGTTGCTGACCGTTCTTCTGCCGCTGGCGGCGTGGGGCGGCGGCTCGCTCCGGCTGGCGCAGGTGCCGCCCGCCGAGACCGGGCTGACGCTCCGGGTGGTCCAGCCGCACATTCCCCAAGGCACCAAATGGATGGAAGGGCGGCGCGAGGGCCATCTGTTCGATGCGGTGACGCTGTCGCGGGGGACGTCGCTGGACGGTATCAAGGCGGTGATCTGGCCCGAGGCGGCGGCTCCGTTCTTCCTCAATCTTGACGATGCACACCGCGCCTATGCCGCGCTGGCGGCACCGCCCGATGGGCTGCTGCTGACCGGGGCGTTGCGGATCAGCCCGCGCGGCGAAGATCCGTTCCGCTTGTGGAACAGTCTGTACGCCATCGCCCCCGGCGGCCCGATCGTCGCTTTGTTCGACAAGGCCCATCTGGTGCCGTTTGGCGAGTACGTGCCGCTGCGCTGGCTGCTGCCGATTACCAAGATCACCAATGGCTCGACCGATTTCACCCCCGGACCGGGGCCGCGCACGCTGGACCTGCCCGGCCTGCCGCCGGTCGCACCGCTGATCTGCTATGAAGCGATCTTCCCCGGACAGGTGGTGGGACGCGACCAGCCCCGGCCGGACTGGATTTTGAATATCACCGACGACGGCTGGTTCGGCCTGTCGGCGGGGCCGTACCAGCATCTCGCCGCCGCCCGTCTGCGCGGGATCGAGGAAGGGTTGCCGCTGGTCCGCGCCGCCAATACCGGCATCTCGGCAGTGTTCGACCCGCTGGGCCGCGAGGTGGCGCGGTTGGGCTTGGGCGAGCGCGGCAGCTTCGACGTGGTTTTGCCCCGGCCGGTCGCGATCACGCCCTATGGACGCTGGGGCGATTCGCTGCCATTGGCGCTGGTTCTGGCCTGTTTTGCCGCCGGTCTGGCGTTCCGCAAAACCTCGCCTTAGGGTCGAATGGAGTCTGGGGGTTTTCCAGTCCCACCCGCAAGACGTGTTGACTTGTATCGGGCCTTCGCCCTAATCTGAGCGTCTTACGACCTTCATCCAGCGGGACTGACCATGGCTCCCCCCAAGCGCCGCGACGACACAACCGGCCAGCCCCAAGCGCCGCGCCGCAAGGCCAATCGGGGCCGTACCGAAGACGGCGATCCCAATCCGGTCGACATCCATGTCGGCGCACGGGTCCGCCTGCGCCGTACGTTGTTGGGGATGAGCCAGGAAAAACTGGGCTCGGCGATCGGTCTGACCTTTCAGCAGGTGCAGAAGTACGAACGGGGTGCCAATCGGATCGGCGCATCGCGGCTGTTCGATTTGTCGCAGGTGCTTGATGTCCCGGTGTCGTTTTTCTACGACGACATGCCCGAGGATATGGCCCAGGCCACGCCGGCGGAATATTCCAGCCGCGCCACCGGTCTGGCCGAAGAGCCAAGCGGGTTCGATTCCGATCTTCTCAGCCGTCAGGAGACGATGAACCTGATTCGCGCCTATTTCGCCATTCCCGATCCGCATGTGCGCAAGCGGGTCTATGAATTGGCGAAGGCGCTGGCCGCGACGGGTGAAAACCGGGACTAAGTCCGCCGTCGTGCCTGCGAGCCGTGCCGCTCCGACCGGTTTCGGGTCGGTTTGGCCGCCCTTTTTCGTCAAAATCCTCCTCTCCAGAGCGGCGGGCTGTGCTATACAGCGCAGAATCACGCCCCACTTTTGCCCATTTCGCCCCGGAGGTCCCTGACCCATGTCCGCTTCTCTTCCCATTCGTCGCGCCTTGATCTCGGTCTCGGACAAGACCGGGTTGATTGAGTTCGCCCGGTTCCTTGCCGATCGCGGCGTTGACATCCTGTCGACCGGCGGCTCGGCCAAGGCAATGCGCGACGCGGGGCTGAAGGTCACCGAGGTTGCCGATCACACCGGCTTTCCCGAGATGCTCGACGGGCGGGTCAAGACCCTGCACCCCAAGATTCACGGCGGCCTGCTCGGCATTCGCGGCAACGCGGCGCATGAGGCGGCGATGGCCGAGCATGAGATCGCCCCGATCGATCTGCTGGTGGTCAATCTCTATCCGTTCGAAGCGACGGTGGCGCGCGGGGCCGATTTCGAGACCTGTGTCGAGAACATCGATATCGGTGGTCCGGCGCTGATCCGAGGCGCGGCGAAGAACCATGACGGCGTGACCGTTCTGGTCGATGTCGAGGATTACGCGGCGGTGAAGGCCGAGATGGAGGCCAATAACGGCGCCACCACGCTGGAACTGCGCCGCCGCCTTGCCGCGACCGCTTATGCCCGGACCGGGGCCTATGACGCCGCGATCTCGCGCTGGTTCGCCAGCCAGGTCGGCGAGACCTTCCCCCGCCGCGTCGTCGTCGCGGGCGAGTTGCGCCAGGGCCTGCGTTATGGCGAAAACCCGCACCAGCAGGCGGCGTTCTATGTCGGCGGCGCGGCTCGTCCCGGCATCGCCACCGCCCGTCAGGTCCAGGGCAAGGAACTGAGCTACAACAATCTGAACGATACCGACGCCGCTTTTGAGCTGGCCGCCGAGTTCGACCGTCCCGCCGTCGCGATCATCAAGCACGCCAATCCCTGCGGCGTGTCGGTCGGCGACGATCTGGTCTCGGCCTATCGCGCGGCCCTGGCCTGTGATCCGGTGTCGGCGTTCGGCGGCATCGTCGCGGTCAACCGTCGCCTGGATGGGGCCACCGCCGCCGAGATCGCCCATTTGTTCACCGAAGTGGTGATCGCGCCCGAGGCCGATGACGAGGCCATCGCCGCCTTCGCTGCGAAGAAGAACCTGCGTCTGCTGCTGACCGGGGCGATGCCCGACCCGGCGGCGACCGGCTTCACCCTGCGCACCGTCGCCGGTGGCCAGTTGTTCCAGACCCGCGACAATGGCCGCATCGCCCTGACTGATCTGAAGGTCGTCACCAAGCGCGCGCCCAGCGACCGTGAATTGTCCGACCTGTTGTTCGCCTTCCGCGTCTGCAAGCACGTCAAGTCGAACGCAATCGTCTATGCCAAGGACGGCGCGACGGTGGGGATCGGGGCCGGTCAGATGAGCCGGGTCGATTCCTCGCGCATCGCCGCCTGGAAGGCGCGCGAAGCCGCCGAGGCGGCCGGTCTGTCCGAACCCGCGACGGTGGGATCGGTGGTGGCGTCCGACGCCTTCTTCCCCTTCGCCGATGGTCTGCTGGCGGCGGCGGCGGCGGGAGCGACGGCGGTGATCCAGCCGGGCGGCTCGGTCCGCGACGCCGAGGTGATCGCGGCGGCCGACGAAGCCGGTCTGGCGATGGTGTTCACCGGGATGCGCCACTTCCGCCACTAAAGGCGAAGAGGGGCGGCACATGCCGCCCC
>NZ_AQPH01000004.1 GCF_000442515.1 Magnetospirillum fulvum MGU-K5
GGAGGCTCGCCTCCTTGACCTCCAATCCTAAACAAAAATCGGGGGGAAACTCCCCCCGATCCTCACACCATCTTACGAATTCATCGCATCGAAGAAATCAGCGTTGTTCTTCGAATGCTTCAGCTTGTCGACGAGGAATTCCATCGCATCGACAACGCCCATCGGCATCAGAATGCGACGAAGCACCCACATCTTCGACAACGTACCCTTCTCGACCAGCAATTCTTCCTTACGAGTGCCCGACTTGGTGATGTCGATCGCCGGGAAGGTCCGCTTGTCACTGAGCTTACGGTCGAGAATGATTTCCGAATTGCCGGTGCCCTTGAACTCTTCGAAGATCACTTCGTCCATGCGCGAGCCGGTATCGATCAGGGCCGTCGCGATAATCGACAGAGAGCCACCTTCTTCGATATTGCGGGCGGCACCAAAGAAGCGCTTGGGACGTTGCAGCGCGTTGGCATCGACACCGCCGGTCAGCACCTTGCCCGAGCTGGGAACAACCGTGTTGTAGGCGCGGGCAAGACGCGTAATCGAATCGAGCAGAATCACAACATCGCGCTTGTGCTCAACCAGACGCTTGGCCTTTTCCAGTACCATTTCGGTAACCTGGACGTGACGCGATGCCGGTTCATCGAAGGTCGAGCTGATGACTTCGCCCTTTACCGAGCGCGCCATGTCGGTCACTTCCTCGGGGCGCTCATCGATCAAGAGAACGATCAGATAAACTTCAGGGTGATTGGCGGAAATGGCATGGGCCATGTTCTGCAACATCACCGTCTTACCGGTTCGCGGCGGCGCGACAATCAACGCGCGCTGGCCCTTGCCGATCGGCGCAACCAGATCAATCACCCGGGTGGTGAGATCTTTTTTGGTCGGATCGTCGATTTCCAGACGCAGCTTTTCGTCGGGATAAAGCGGGGTCAGATTGTCGAAATTGATCCGGTGCCGCACATTTTCCGGCGGCTCGAAATTGATCGAATTGACCTTCAGCAGGGCGAAATAGCGCTCGCCATCCTTTGGGGCGCGGATTTGTCCCTCGACCGTATCGCCAGTCCGCAGACCAAAGCGGCGCATCTGACTCGGGCTGACATAGATGTCGTCGGGACCGGGAAGATAGTTCGCCTCGGGGCTGCGCAGAAAACCAAAACCGTCCTGAAGGATCTCCAGAACGCCGTCGCCGTAGATCGGGGTATCGTTATCGGCGAGCTGCTTCAGAATAGCGAACATCATGTCCTGCTTTCTGAGCGTGCTGGCGTTCTCGACCTCAAGCTCTTCGGCAAATGCCAATAGCTCGGCGGGAGACTTCTTTTTCAGGTCCTGAAGATGCATGGAGCAGGTATCCGTTCATATGCCTTGGAGCGGATCATCGGTCCGACGGGCGCTGACCGGATACGGTCTCGGGCCACGGGCCAAAGCAAGGCCGGTCAGAATCGATCCGGCAAGGGGGCGGGACGGTAAATCAGCCGGGGTGAGGGGAAACCCGGAATATTTGCTCACCTTTAGCCAAACCACCGTCTGCTGTCAAACGGGATTAACACCAAAGAGGATGTCCCGAACCGTTAGGACGGTCCGGGACCATCGGATCAGAACGGCTTGACGATCACCAGAATGACGATTGCGATCATCAGCAGGGTCGGACCTTCGTTCAGAACGCGAAAGAACTTTTCCGGACGTTTGTTGCGGTCAGCGGCAAAGTCATTCTTGCAGCGGATCAAGAACAGGTGCGACAGCGTCATCAGGACGACAAAGGCCAGTTTGGCATGAAACCAGGGCTGGCTGAACATCTCAAAATCGATCGCGATCCACAGACCCAGCGCCCAACTGAGGATCATGGCCGGAGTCATGATCGCCTTCAACAGACGGCGTTCCATGATCTTGAACTTTTCCGACGCTTCCGAGCCGGGCTGAACCTGGGTGTGATAGACGAACAGACGCGGCAGATACAACATTCCCGCCATCCACGAAATAACCGCGATGACGTGAACGGATTTAACCCACAAATAGCTTTCACCGCTCAGCATTGACAGTCCCCTCCCAAACAGGTTTGGCCCAAGGAACTGCATCCGCCTTCGCCCGATCCGGCCTTGGGATCGCGCACGACTTCGGCCAGGGCTTTGATGAAAAAGGGATGACAGCCCAGCGCCGGTACGCGGACATAGCCCGGAATTCCCAGCGTTTCGGCCTCTTTTCGATATTCGATGTCGAGTTCGACCAGCGTCTCTGAATGCTCTGACACGAAAGCGACCGGAACCACGACAACCGGAACGTGATCTTTCCCGGCGCGTTCAAGTTCGCTCTGGATCGACGGCCCGATCCATTCCATCGATCCGACCCGGCTTTGATAGCACAAAGCCCAATCGAGATCGGGAATACCGATCGCTTTGGCCACCGCCTTGGTGGTCTGCTCAACCTGCGCCTGGTAGGGATCGCCATTATCGATCATCTTTTTGGGCAGACTGTGCGCCGAAAACAAGATCCGTGGCGTGCCCTTTTCCTTGGCTTCGTCATAGCCGATCCGGACCAGATCGGCCAAGGCCGTGACCATGTGCCGCTGGGTCGGATAACAGCAGGACAGCCGCGATGGAATCCGCAACCGCAACCGCTTGGCCTGGGTTTGCCATTCCTTCAGCGACGATCCGCCGGTCGTCATCGAGAATTGCGGGTACAGCGGTAGCAGAATAACCCGATCCGCTTTCCAGGCTTTGACGGATTCAACCGTTTCGCTGGTAAACGGATGCCAATACCGCATCGCGATAAAGCAACGGTAACCAGGACCGAGCAAGCTTTCCAGCTCGCGGGCCTGGGCTTCGGTTTGGGCGACCAAAGGAGATCGCCCACCGAGATTGGCATAGATGTCGCGCGCAGCGGGCGCCCGCCGCTTGGAAATCATCTTGGCGATCAGCCAGCGCAGAGGGGCCGGGACGTCGATGATCGCCCTGTCATTGAACAGGTTGAACAAAAACGGCTCGACCGCCTCGGGACTGTCAGGACCACCGAGGTTGAACAGCACAACGGCTGTTCTACTGCCCGCTGCGTCGGTCATCATCCCTTCCAGTTTTTGACCCGTTCTGCCAGCCGGGCAACATTTTCCGGCGGGGTCGGGGGGACGATACCATGCCCGAGATTGAAGATGAACCGACCCTTGCCGAGCTTGGACAGGACGCGATCAATCCCGGCATCAAGGGCTTCACCGCCCGCGACCAGCAACAGCGGGTCGAGATTGCCCTGAACGGTGCAATGCGGCTGCAATTCGGCGGCGGCCCAATCAAGCGGAACCGACGAATCGATCGAAACGCCATCGACCTTGGTCTCAAGCACGTAGCGCTTGTACAGCACACCGGCTCCACGCGGGAAGCCGATCACCGGAACGCCGGGACGTTCGGCACGAATCCGCTCGACCAAAGCGCGGGTCGGGGCGATCACCCACTTGTCGAACTCGAGTTCCGGCAGAGCACCGGCCCAGGTGTCGAAAATCTGGATGACTTCGGCGCCGTTGTCGATCTGACGGATCAGATAATCGCCGGTGGCCTGGGTCAGCAGCGCCATCAGGCGGGCGAACAGCTCCGGCTGCGAGAACATCATGCCCTTGGCGTTCGGGAAGTCCTTCGACCCGCTGCCTTCGACCATGTAGGTCGCCACCGTCCACGGAGCCCCGGCAAAGCCGATCAGAGCCGTGGTGGCGGGGATCGCCTTCGACAGACCGGCCATCGTGGCATAGACCGGCGCGAGGTGCTCGTGGAAGCCCGAGAGGTTGAGGCGGTCAAGGTCCGCTGCTGAGCGAATCGGCGGCAGGACCGGACCTTCGCCTTCCTTGAAGGAGACTTTCTGTCCGAGCGCATCGGGGACAACGAGAATGTCGCTGAACAGGATCGCAGCATCGAAGCCATAACGCCGCAACGGCTGCAACGTCACCTCGACCGCCAGATCCGGCGTGTAACACAGATCGAGGAAGCTGCCGGCCTCAGTGCGGGTAGCACGATATTCCGGAAGGTACCGACCAGCCTGACGCATCAGCCAGAACGGCGGAGGGGTGAGGATTTCGCCGGAAAGGGCGCGGAGGAAGGGTTTGGTTGAGTTGGACACGGGGTCAGCCTTGGTTCGAGTGGTCCCCCCTCTCTTACCTTCTTTAGGAGTTAAGGAAAAGAAGGCAGTGAGTAGAGGATGCCTGTGGATGACGGGGATTAGCCCCTCTCCCCCGATTATCCCCAGGCTTGTCCGGTCGCGGCGAGGCAGAGCGACTGATCGTGGGCTTTTCGAGGGCAATTGTTGCCAAGTGCTTGATTCAAGGCACCCCACGGCCTTGCGGATAAAGCTGGGGATAATGGGGAAAACTCGTGGCCGCGGTGCTGATTCACGTTATTCTCGGGGAAGGGCAGAAAACTTTTGGACAGACTCATCGGTCGGCGCGTGGAATATGAGCCAACGGGGAGCGAATCCAGCGACTCTCGCCCAGACCCCGGTTATCCCCATGATTGGAACTTGTCCACTGGCATGGCCGACTTTCATCTCCACCTCGTTTCCGATGCCACCGGCGAAACCATCACTTCGGTGACGCGCGCCTGTCTGGTCCAGTTTGAAACCGTCCATCCGGTGCTGCATCACTGGTCTCTGGTCCGCACCCAGGGCCAGGTCGAGCGCGTTATCGCCGGAATTCAGGAAAAACCCGGACTCGTCTTGTTCACTCTGGTCGATCGAACCGTCCGGGTGATGCTCGAAGACGCCTGTCGCCGCCGCTCGATTCCGTGCATTTCGGTGCTCGATCCGGTGATGGCCGGGCTGTCGGCGTTTCTGGGCACCACCGTTAACGCTTTGCCGGGGCGGCAATATCAGCTTGATGCTGAATATTTTCGCCGCATTGACGCGATGCAATTCACCCTGGCCCACGATGACGGCCAGTTGATCGAACTGGTCGAGGAAGCCGACGTTGTCCTGGTCGGCGTATCCCGAACCTCGAAAACCCCGACCAGTATGTATATCGCCAATCGCGGGCTGAAATGTGCCAACTACCCGCTGGTGCCGGGGGTCACGATTCCTCCCGAATTGGAAAACGCCAAAAATCCCCTGGTGGTCGGTCTGACCAAGGATCCCAAAAGCCTGTCCGATATCAGACGCGCCCGGCTGCGCCTGCTCAATCAGACCGAGGAAGCCGATTACGCCCAGTACGAACGGGTCAAGGAAGAGGTGCAGATCGCCCGCCGCCTGTTCACCCGTCTGGGCTGGCCGGTGGTCGATGTCACCCGGAAATCGATTGAGGAAGCTTCGGCGACGATCATTCAGTTGCATGATCAGCGTTTGGCCAAGCTGCGCGAGTCTGAACAATGATCGTTCTCGCCTCGGCCAGCAGCGCCCGCCGGGCGATGCTGGCCGCCGCCGGAGTGACGCTGGAGATCGATCCGGCCCAGCTTGATGAAGCTCCGGCAAAGCAAATTCTGCGCGATCGGTTTACCCATCCCGCCGCGATTGCTGAACATCTCGCCGTTCTCAAGGCTGGCGAGGTTTCGGCGCGGCGGCCGGGAGCGCTGGTGATTGGGGCCGATCAGACCCTGGCGCTGGAAGGAACCGATTTCGATAAACCGCGCGACCGGGCTGAGGCCCGGTCGCAGCTTCAGGCTTTGCGCGGACGGACCCATCATCTGTACAGCGCGGCGGCAGCGGTACGGGACGGTCAAACCCGCTGGTGCCACGTCGCCTCGGCGACCCTGACGGTGCGCGATTTTTCCGACGCATTTTTAGACGATTATCTCGATCAGGCTGGCGAAGCGGTGCTGTCCTCGGTTGGCGGCTATCAGCTTGAAGGGTTGGGCGCCCAGCTTTTCAGCGCGATTGAGGGCGATTTTTTCACCATTCTCGGGCTGCCGTTATTGCCGCTGCTCGAATTTTTACGGATCGACGGAGAGTTGCCGAGATGATTTTGACGGGAAAGGCCCGGCTGGCCGGTGTGATCGGCTGGCCGGTGGGGCACTCGCGTTCGCCCCGATTGCATGGCTATTGGCTGGAAAAGATGGGGATCGACGGAGCCTATCTCCCCCTTGCGGTCGCTCCCGACGATCTCGCCGAGGCGGTTCGCGCCCTGCCCAAGCTGGGCTTTCGCGGCGTCAATCTGACCATTCCCCATAAAGAAGCGGTGATCCCGCTGCTGGATACAATCGATCCGTTGGCGGCGCGAATCGGTGCGGTCAACACCTTGATTATCAAGGAAGATAGAACGATCGAAGGCCGCAATACCGATGCTTTCGGCTTTCTGGAAAATGTCCGGCGGGGTGCGCCGGACTGGCAGCCGCAGGACGGCCCGGCGGTGGTGATCGGCGCGGGCGGCGCGGCACGCGCCGTCATTGCTGCTCTGACCGATGCCGGTGTTGGCGAACTTCGTCTGGTCAATCGCAGCCGCGATCGGGCCGAGCGTTTGGCGCTTGATCTCGGCGGTCCGATTGTCGTCGGCGATTGGAACAGCCGCGCCGATTTGCTCGATGGAGCGGCATTGGTGGTTAACACCACCTCTCTTGGCATGGCGGGACAACCGCCGCTTGATCTCGATCTTGCCGCCCTGCCCGGTTCCGCCGTCGTCACCGATATCGTTTACGTTCCGCTCGAAACCCCGCTGCTGGCGGCGGCGCGCCAGCGCGGAAATCGCGTTGTGGACGGGCTGGGGATGTTGTTGTGGCAGGCGGTGCCGGGCTTTACCGCCTGGTTCGGGCCTCAGCCCGAGGTGACCGACGCGTTGCGCGCTTTTGTCCTGTCCGAGCCATGAAGATCATCGGCCTGACCGGCTCGATCGGTACCGGGAAAAGCACGGCGGCGCGGATGCTGGCCCGGTTTGGTCTGCCAGTCCACGATGCCGATGCGACGGTCCACGCTTTGTTTGCCCGTGGTGGCAAGGCGGTTGCGGCGATCGACGCCGCTTTTCCCGGCGCGGTCGTTAACGGCAGCGTCGATCGCGCTGGTCTGGGTCGGATGGTGTTTGGCGATCGTGCGGCGCTGAAGCGGCTGGAGGCGATTGTTCATCCCTTGGTCCGCGCTGCCGAGCAGGAATTTCTAAGGCGCCAACGGCGCCGCCGGGTTTCTGCGGTCGTTCTCGATATCCCGCTTCTGTTCGAAACCGGCGGCGCGCGCCGGTGTGACGTTGTTGTCGTTGTCACCTGCCCGCGTTTTCTTCAGGCGCAACGGGTCTTGGCCCGTCCCGGGATGAGTCCCGAACGTCTGGCCCAAATTCGCGCGCGACAGATGCCCGAAGCAGAAAAAATTCGCTGCGCCGATATCGTTATTCCTACCGGATTAGGACGTGGCCCGGCGCTGCGATTGCTGAAACGGGGTTTGTCGCTGGGCTCTGCCCGAACCCACAAGGGGCCATCGGCCCCTTGATTTCTGGGGGTCTGGGGCCTCCAGGCCCCAGCGGGTGCAGGGCAGAGCCCTGCAAAAATTATCCTTTCCGTCTGGGGATCAGCACGGTGTAGTCGAAATCGAGCACGACGGCCGGGTCGGTGTCGCGCCCGTTGTCGGCAAACAGCGGGAAATCAGCGCACGGCCGGTCGCGGGTGGCGATCAAGCGCAGACGCAGGGCTCCAACATCGGTGCGCCCGGCGATTTCGATTTTCTCCAACACTTCGGACCAGGCGAAAATCGTGTCACCGGCGAAGGTCGGGTTGGCATGGCGGCCGCCATTGATTGCGACCAGCTTGAAGGCATTGCCAAGACCATTGAACGACAAGGCCCGGGCCAGCGAAATGATATGGCCACCATAGATCAGGCGGCGGCCGAACCGGCCTTGGCCTTCGGTGAATTGGTTGAAATGGACCCGGGCGGTGTTCTGCCACAGCCGGGTGGCCATCATGTGTTCGGCTTCTTCGATCGTGCTGCCATCGACGTGATCGATCCGCTCGCCGGGCGCGTAATCGTCCCAGAGATAGGGGCTTCCGGCGAGAATCGTGTCGTAGCGTTCGAGTTGAAGCTCGGCAGGCAGGATCAAATCGGCGGCGGCGACGGCGGCGGGAAGCTCGGGCACCAGGGTTTCGGCCAGTGTGGCATTGGGATCGCGTTTGCGCACCATCACCCAGCGGATGTACTCCAGCACGGTTTCGCCGCGCTGATTAAGGCCGGTGGTGCGGACATAAACGACGCCGGTCTGGCGATTCGAATTTTCCTTGATCCCGATCACGGTCGAAATCGCCGAAAGGGTATCGCCGGGAAAGACCGGAACGCCAAAACGTCCGGCGGCATAGCCAAGATTGGCGACGGCGTTGAGGCTGATATCGGGGACGGTTTTGCCGAACACGATATGAAAGGCGAGCAGATCATCGACCGGCGCCCGGCCCTTTTCGGCCAGCCCGATCGCGACGGCGAATTTCGCCGAAGAGTGCGAGGCGAAGCGCGACCCGTACAACGCGGTGTACAGAGCGACATCGCCCTCGGTCACAGTGCGCGGGGTGGCGTGACGGATCACTTGGCCGAGGCGGAAATCCTCAAGGAAATTGCCTTGATTGGTCTTGCTCATGACGCGGTATCCTTCAGGTCGGACTCCAGCCGGGCGATGCGGGCGGCCAGATCGACCAAACGGCGGGCATTTTCAACATGGAGAAGTTCGATCAGCCGACCCCCGACGACAACGACGCCCTTACCGGCGGCAACCGCTTCGGTATGCGCGGCGATAATCGCCTTCGACCATTCGATTTCCTTTTCGCTCGGCGCGAACACCCGGTTGGCGGTGGCGATGGTCTTGGGGTGGATCAGGGTCTTGCCGTCGAAGCCGAGCTCCTGGCCCTGGCGGCACGAAAATTCGAACCCTTCGTCATCGTCGAGATCGAGATGAACGCCGTCGAGCGCGGCCAATCCGCTGGCCCGGGCCGCCAGCAGACAGAGCCCCAGCGAGGTCAGCATCGGTTGGCGGTCGCGGGTGTGGGCACAATGCAGATCCTTGGCAAGATCCGAGGTTCCCATCACGAATCCGGCCAGACGCGGCGACGAATCGGCGATTTCAGCCGAACGCAGCACGCCGCGCGGGGTTTCGATCATGCACCAGATCGCCATCTCGGCAGGCGCCCCGGCAGCGACCATCGCCGCTTCGACCTGACGGACCATGTCGGCGCTTTCGACCTTGGGGATCAGGATCGCGTCGGCTCCCGATTTCGCGGCGGCGACGATATCGCTTTGCCCCCAGGGCGTGGCCAGACCGTTAACGCGGACGAGAAGCTCGCGGCCACCATAGCCGCCCGCCTTCAATGCCTCGACCACCTGGCGGCGGGCGTCGTCCTTGGCGTCGGGCGCAACCGCGTCTTCAAGATCGAGGATCAGGCCGTCGGCAGCCAAAGTGCGCGCCTTGTCGAGAGCCCGCGGGTTAGACCCCGGCATATACAGGACGGAACGGCGGGGCCGGGTCGTGGCGGCCATGGGCAAATCCTCCGATCGTTAAACAAGGGGATGGAGCGTAACAATCCTCCCTATTGATGGCAAGGTTGCGGCGCAACATTGCGTCGTATATACGGGGTGAGCGATGAAGATTGTTTCTCTCCAATCAGCCGTCGCCTATGGGCATGTCGGCAATTCCGCCGCGTTGCTGCCGTTGCAGCGGCTGGGGCACGAGGTGTGGCCGGTCGATACCGTTCAATTTTCCAACCATCCCGGCTATGGCGGATTTCGGGGGATGCGGCTTCCCGCCGCCCATCTGACCGCGATGATCGAAGGTCTGGCGGCGGTCGGCGCGCTGGCGGAGTGCGACGGGTTGCTGACCGGCTATCTGGGCGAGGCCGGAACGGTCGAAGCGGCGGTTCTGGCCGCCGATCTGATCCGCAGCAAACGACCCGATGCGCTGTATCTGTGCGATCCGGTGATCGGGGATGCGCCGCACGGCCTTTATGTCGATCCCGATCTGCCTGAAGCATTCCGAAACCGCCTGCTGCCGCTGGCCGATATCGTGACTCCCAATCGGTTCGAGCTGGACTGGCTGACCCGTCGCTCGGTCGCCGATGCGGCCGAGGCGGCGGCAGCGGCGCGGTCACTGTTGGGCGGGCCGGACCGGCGCGGGCCAAGGCTGGCGATGGTCACTGGACTGGACATCGGTCGCGACATGACCGTGCTGGCGGTCACGGCCGAGCATGTCTGGCAGGTCCGCACCCCGCGTCTGCCCTTCTCTCCCGAACCGAGCGGAACCGGCGATGTGCTGGCGGCGCTGCTGTTCGGTCGTCTTCTGTCCGGTTATGCCGTGCCCGAGGCGCTTGATCTTGCCGTGTCGGGTCTGTTTGCGGTGCTGGAACAGAGTGTGGCGTTGCCGCGCCAGGAACTGGCGCTGGTCGCCGCCCAGGATGCGATGATCGCCCCGCCCCGCCGCTTTGCCGCCGTCGCGCTCGAGCTTTGAACCAAGGAGGTTGCCTTGTGCGGCCAATTGGTTTTTGCTGGCGCCCGCAGCGTGACCGCAAAGGCATTCGATCTTGGACTTTGATGTCGATCTGATCTTGTTTCTGCGCGGTATCGCGATCGGCTTTGCCGTCGCCGCGCCAATCGGCCCGGTGGGAATCCTCTGTATTCGCAAGGCGTTGGCAGAGGGTCGGCTGGCCGCCTTCGTCGCCGGGCTGGGGGCGGCGTTGGCCGATACCCTGTTTGGCGCGGTCGCGGTGCTGGGAATCGGCGCGGTGGTCGAAGGGTTGCAGGGTCAGACCGCGACGCTGAAACTGGTCGGCGGCCTGTTCATGATCGGGCTGGGCTTGCATACTTGGCGCAGCGCCAGCTTCGATATCGGCCCGGATTCGGAAAAATCGGGCAAGTGGCGTGATTTCGTCACCACCTTCTTCATTACCATCACCAATCCCGGCACCATTTTAGGGGTCGCGGGCGTGTTCGCGGCATTGGGACCGTCAACCCGTGCCGAAGGACAGGTGCAATCCTGGCTGTTGATCGGCGGCGTGTTTGTCGGATCGGCGCTGTGGTGGCTGGTGCTGTCCGCCGCCGCCGCCGCCGCGCGCGGCCACGTCACGCCGGTGCGGATGAAGCTGTTCAATCACGGTTCGGGGGCGATGCTGATTATTTTCGGTGCCGCCGCGATGGGTAGTCTGCTGCTGTAGCCCAGTTTCGCTATCGCGACAGGGCGACCGCCCTGACCCGTTCGGAGGCTTAGGGCCTCCGAGCCTCCCGTTTCTTATGAAGAAATGAGAGAGGGTTCGGGAGGCTTGCCTCCCGATTGGGGGAGCGGGGGCGAACGCCCCCGAAGAGGTGCTTTCTTTGGCCGAGTTTCGCTATCGCGACAGGGCGACTGCCCTGACCCGTTCGGAGGCTTAGGGCCTCCGAGCCTCCCGTTTCTTATGAATAAATGAGAGGGAGGGTTCGGGAGGCTTGCCTCCCGATTGGGGGTGCGGGGGCGAACGCCCCCGAAGGAACTTCGCCCGCGCCCCCTTTTCCCAGCTACAAAATGAACTTGGCCAGATCGGCCTGCTTTGACAACTCGCCGACGCGGTCGCGGACCAAAGCGGCGGTGATGGTGATCCGGGTGCCGGGGGGCTGATCCGGGGCGGAAAAGCTGATTTCCTCCAACAGCCGTTCCATCACGGTATGCAGCCGCCGCGCTCCGATATTTTCGACCGTCGCGTTGATTTCGGCGGCCAGATCGCCGATCGCGGTGATGGCGTCGGGCTCGAAATCGAGTTCGATATCCTCGGTGGCGAGCAGGGCCTTGTACTGCTTGATCAGGCTGGCTTCCGGCTCGGTGAGGATGCGGACCAGATCGTCGCGGTCGAGCGGCTTTAACTCGACCCGGATCGGCAGGCGGCCCTGAAGCTCGGGCAGCAGGTCCGACGGCTTGGCGAGGTGGAACGCGCCCGAAGCGATGAACAGGATATGGTCGGTTTTGACCGATCCGTGCTTGGTCGCGACGGTGGTGCCTTCGATCAGCGGCAACAGATCGCGCTGAACCCCTTCGCGGCTGACATCGCCGCCGATGTGATGTTCGGACGAGCGGGCGCAAATCTTGTCGATTTCGTCGATGACGACGATGCCGTTATTTTCCACCGCCCAGATTGCGTCTTTGACGACGCGGTCCTGGTCGAGCAGCTTGTCGGATTCCTCGGCGGTGAGGACCACCATCGCATCCTTGACCGGCATCTTGCGGGTCTTGGTGCGGTTGCCCAGCGCCTTGCCCAGGATTTCGTTGATGTTGACCATCCCCATCTGCGATCCCGGCATCCCGGGAATATCGAAGGTCGGGATCGGGCCGGCCCCGTCGCTCGATTGGATTTCGACATCTTTGTCGTCCAGCGAGCCTTCGCGCAGCATCTTGCGGAATTTCTGACGGGTGTCCTGACCGGCGTTCTCGCCGACCAGGGCGTCAAGCAGACGTTCCTCGGCGGCGATCTCGGCTTTGGCGACGACCTGTTTGCGCAGGCGCTCGCGGGTCATCGTGATCGCGACTTCGACCAGATCGCGGACGATCTGTTCGACATCGCGGCCGACATAGCCGACCTCGGTGAATTTGGTCGCTTCGACCTTGATGAACGGGGCCTGGGCCAGACGGGCGAGACGGCGGGCGATCTCGGTCTTGCCGATGCCGGTCGGGCCGATCATCAGGATGTTCTTGGGGAGCACTTCTTCGCGCAACGAATCGGTCAGTTGCTGACGACGCCAGCGGTTGCGCAGCGCGATGGCGACGGCGCGCTTGGCGTCGTGCTGGCCGATGATATAGCGGTCGAGTTCGGAGACGATCTCGCGGGGGCTGAAGGCGGAGCTCATAGACTTTCGACAATAAAGTTGCGGTTGGTATAGACACAGATGTCGGCGGCGATCGTCATCGCCTTGCGGGCGATCGCTTCGGCGTCGAGGCCATCGATGTCGATCAGGGCGCGGGCGGCCGACAGGGCGTAATTACCGCCCGAGCCAATGCCGATCAGCCCGTCTTCGGGCTCCAGCACGTCGCCCTGGCCGGTCAGAACCAGCGAGACATCCTTGTCGGCGACGGCGATCATCGCTTCCAGCTTGCGCAGGTAACGGTCGGTGCGCCAATCCTTGGCCAGTTCGACGCAGGCGCGGGTCAATTGCGCCGGATATTTTTCCAGCTTGCCTTCCAGTCGTTCCAGCAGGGTGAAGGCGTCGGCGGTGGCACCGGCAAAGCCGACCAGAATCTGATCGCCGCTGAGCCGCCGCACCTTGCGGGCGTTGGCTTTGATGATAGTCGGCCCCAGGCTGACCTGACCGTCACCGGCGATGACAACCCGGCCGCCCTTGCGAACCGACAGGATCGTGGTGCCGTGCCACGAAGGAGGAGACGAGTCCGCCATGATCGTTTTGGATTCTCCTGGGTAAAACGCAATGATGGCCCAGCCAGCAGCCGGGCGCAATCCCCCGTGGGAGCGGTTGAAGGTGATGGAGCCTTGAAAAACCAAAGGCTTACCGTTCAGCCGTCCGTCCTCCGCACCGATCATCGTAAAAGTCGGGCGCGATCGGCCAGGGGGTCGTGTCCGAGGACAAAGAGATGGCGTTGCGGCGGGATTCGTCAAGGAGAGTAAAAAATTGTAGCCCGGTCAGCGCTTCCAATCGGGCGACGGTGACGGCGTAACGGCTGAAGTCATAGGAATCCTGACGGGCGCCGGCACAACGGCGATAGGCGGCGACGTCGCCCTCGTCGGCCTGGGGAAATAGAAAGGCGCGGGCTTCGATTCCGGCCTCGGTTTCGATAGCCAGGATTTTGAACACAGCGTGCGGGATCGGCACCGGGACGGTTCCCGGTCGGCCAATCGTTTTGACCGGACGCCCGGACTCGAACACCGGTCCGGCGATGGTCCACACCCGGCCAAAGCGATTGGCCGCCGCCGCCGCATAATTCTCCAGCGCCAGCCAGTCGCCCTGATTCAGCCGCGCATGTTGCGGCAGGGCGTTGACGAAGACATGGCTGTTGCAGCCTTCCTGCCAGGCGATCCGGTTGGCGTGGGCGCGGGCGGCAAGATGGCCGCGATTCCACATTGCGGCAAAGCCGCGATAGGACGAATCCAGTCCAGGCGAAGCGATTTCGGGGCGGTCGGTCCACAAAAACGCGGTCTGGCGTAATTCGTACCAGCGGGTGGGCCGCTTGGCCGCCTGTGGATGACGCGGGTGTCCGTTTTGATCGAGCAAAGCGCGCATTTCATAGGCGACCCAGCGCGGCACAGCGCGATAGGGCGATCCGCTGCGCTCGGCCTCGGGACCGGGAAAGGCGCTGACGAACGGTCCGGCGACGATCTGACGCTCGCCAACCGGTTCGGTGCCGAAGCGGTCATGTTCCCAGCCCGGCGGCACGTCGCTGTGATAGGGCAGATCGAGCGGGGTGGCAGCAGCGCGACAGGACAGGCCGTCCCGTGCCTGAGCGACGACGGGAAGCAGCAGCGCCGCGACGGTCAGAACGACACGTAAAGAGAGATTTAAATGTCGCATGATCTTTTTAAGGCGTTATGGCCTCGGGTGGGCGCCTCTATAGGCGTTACAAAACCTGAATTTAGGTATTTGACAGGTTGTAATCAACCAAGCGACTGCTGTTAAAATAAAAACAGCACCTAAAAAGAGCAGTCGGCGGCGGACTTCCCCCACGGGGGAGATGCGTTCAAAGCGGCGAGATTGTCGCGGTCCGGCAGTTTTTCGTTGTTCCCGCCCGGACCGACGTTATAGAGTGCCGACACTGTCGCCGCCCGGGTCTGCGTTACCCCGGCGGCATGACCGGTTGGAATACCGGTCGAACCGCGCGAAAGGCTCCTTTTGACGATGGCTGAGTCCCATACCCACGTCGCCGGTATCGGCAACGCGATTGTCGATGTGCTTGTCCAGGTTGATGAAACACTGCTGACCGAACTGGGACTGACCAAGGGCATCATGACCTTGATCGACGCCGACCAGGCCGAGGCGATTTATGCCCGCCTGCCCGCCGCAGTCGAATGTTCCGGCGGGTCCGCCGCCAACACCATCGCCGGAATCGCCGCCCTGGGCGGTCGCGCCGCCTATATCGGCAAGGTGCACAACGACCAGTTTGGTCAGGTGTTCCGCCACGATATCCGCAGCGCCGGAATCGCATTCAATACCAAGGATGCCACCAGCGGATCGCCCACAGCGCGCTGCTTAATTCTGGTGACCCCCGACGCCCAGCGCACGATGCTGACCTACCTTGGGGCCTGCGTCGAACTGGGTCCCGACGACGTTGATGCCGAGATGATTTCCGGCGCGGCCGTCACCTATCTCGAAGGCTATCTTTACGATCCGCCCGAGGCGAAGCGCGCCTTCCTGCGCGCCGCCGAAATCGCCCACGGGGCCGGGCGGCTGGTGTCGCTGTCGCTGTCCGATCCGTTCTGTGTCGATCGCCACCGCGATGCTTTCCTTAATCTGATCGCCAGCCATGTTGATATTTTGTTCGCAAATGAGGCGGAATTGTGTGCGCTTTATCGCACCGACTCGTTTGACGACGCGGTACGGCAGGTGCGCGGTCACGTTCAAATCGCGGCCGTGACCCGTGGCCCGCGTGGCTCGGTCGTCGTCACCGCCGATACCACCCATGTCGTTGCTGCCGATCCGGTTGATACGGTGGTTGACACCACCGGAGCCGGTGACCTTTACGCTTCCGGTTTTCTCTACGGTTTCACCCAGGGTCTCGACCTGCCGACCTGTGCTTTGCTGGGCGGTGTTGCCGCCGGTGAAGTGATCTCGCATTTCGGTGCCCGTCCCGTGGCGCCGCTGGCCGATCTGGCCCGGGCCCGACTGGGTGCCGGTTACCTTACGGAACGTCGTCAATAAATATCGTCGGCTGGCAGCTTCACCCTTCCCCCCTCATTCACAGGCCCGTTCATGGAACTGCGCAACATCGCCATTATCGCCCACGTTGACCACGGCAAGACCACTCTGGTCGACGCCATGCTGAAACAGTCGGGCACTTTCCGCGAGAACCAGCTCGTGGCCGAACGGGTGATGGACTCGAACGACCTGGAAAAAGAACGCGGCATCACCATCCTGGCCAAGTGCACCTCGGTCGAATGGCGCGGCATCCGCATCAACATCGTCGACACCCCCGGCCACGCCGATTTCGGCGGTGAAGTCGAACGGATCCTGTCGATGGTTGATGGCGTTGTCGTCCTGGTCGACGCCGCCGAAGGCCCGATGCCCCAGACCAAGTTCGTGACCGGCAAGGCGCTGGGCCTTGGCCTGCGTCCGATCGTCGTCGTCAACAAGGTCGACCGTGGCGACGCCCGGCCGCATCAGGTTCATGACGAATGCTTCGATCTGTTCGCGGCGCTGGACGCCGACGACGATCAGCTTGATTTCCCCACCATGTTCGCGGTCGGCCGCGACGGTTGGGCCGACGATTCGCTCGAAGGCCCGCGCAAGGATCTGTCGGCGCTGTTCGACCTGATCGTCCGTCACGTTCCGCCGCCCAAGCGCGATCTTGACGCGCCCTTCGCGATGCTGGCGACGACGCTGGAAGCCGACCCCTATCTCGGCCGCGTGCTGACCGGGCGGATTCATTCCGGCACGGCGCGCCTGAACATGGCGGTGAAGGGGCTGTCGCGCGACAACGATCTGCTCGAACAGTTCCGTATCTCGAAGATTCTGGCTTTCCGCGGCATCGAGCGGGTGCCGGTCGAAAGCGCCGAGGCGGGTGACATCGTCGCCCTGGCCGGTATGACCAAGTGCACCGTCGCCGATACCATCTGCGCTCCCGAAATGACCGAAGCGCTGCACGCTCAGCCGATCGATCCGCCGACTCTCGCGATGATCTTCTCGGTCAATGACAGCCCGCTGGCCGGTCAGGAAGGCGACAAGGTTACCTCGCGCGTGATCGGGGCCCGCCTCTATCGCGAAGCCGAAAGCAACGTCGCGATCCGGATCAGCGAGACCCCGGGCAAGGACGCTTTTGAAGTCGCCGGTCGTGGCGAACTTCAGTTGGGCGTGCTGATCGAGACGATGCGTCGCGAAGGCTTCGAGCTTGGCGTGTCCCGTCCCCGCGTGCTGTTCCAGACCGACGATAACGGCAAGCGGCTCGAGCCGATCGAAGAAGTCTTCATCGACGTTGACGAGGAATATTCCGGCGTCGTCGTTGAAAAGATGAGCCTGCGCAAGGCCGAGCTGACCGGGATGCGTCCGTCGGGCGGCGGCAAGACCCGCGTCACCTTCCTCGCTCCGTCGCGCGGCCTGATCGGTTATCACGGTGAGTTCCTCACCGATACCCGTGGTACCGGCCTGATGAACCGCGTCTTCCACGGCTACGCCCCCTACAAGGGTCCGATCGACGGCCGCCGCAACGGCGTGCTGATCTCGAACGGCACCGGCGAGGCGGTGACCTATGCGCTGTGGAACCTGGAAGATCGCGGCACGATGTTCATTCCCGGTGGCGTGCGCATCTATGAAGGCATGATCATCGGCGAACACACCCGCGGTAACGACCTTGAAGTCAACGCGCTGAAGGCCAAGCAGCTCACCAACATCCGCGCCGCCGGCAAGGACGAAGCGGTGAAGCTGACCCCGCATCGCCGGTTGAGCCTCGAGCAGGCGATCGCCTATATCGAGGACGACGAACTGGTTGAAGTGACGCCGAAATCGATCCGCCTGCGCAAGCGTCTGCTCGATCCCAACGAGCGGAAGAAGGCCGATCGCGCTTCGAAGAATAGCGATTAAGACCAAAAGTTTTGACCGGACCGGGCCATTCCCGGTTCGGGCAGGACAGAAGATGACAAGGGGCGGCCGCCGACGCGGTTCGCCCCTTGTGTCGTTTCATCTCCCCTCTTTGGCCCTGTCGCGGGTGTGACAGTGGAATTCCAATCCGTAAAGGCGCAATAATTCCCAATATTGTTCCGTACAGGTTGCGGAGGGGCGGATGAGCGCGTTGAAAGAGTGCGACATCATCATGAAGGGTGGGATCACCTCGGGGTTGGTCTATCCCAAGGCGATCAAAACCCTAAGTGAGTCTTATGTCTTCCGCTGCATCGGCGGGACCTCGGCCGGGGCGGTGGTCGCGGTGGTGACGGCGGCGGCGGAATATGGCCGCCACAGCGGCGGGTATCAGCGGCTCGACAGCGTTACTGCCGATCTTCGCCCCCATCTGATCGATCTGTTCCAGCCCGACCGCCGCGCCCAAGGCGTGTATGACGTGTTCAGGGCGGTGCTCGACAAAAAGTATGGAACGATGGTGCTGCGGATCGCCCGGGTCGGTCTGCCCTGGACCCTCCTCGGCGTGGGGGTGGGAGTGCTGCCCGCCATTTTGATCGGCGGAATCGGGGCGTGGCTGACTGGCCTGGTCGGGGCGGTGATCCTCGGATTGCTGTTCGCTCTGGTGGCGCTGGTGGTCAAGCTGCGCAACCTCCTGCCCGAGCTCGATTACGGATTGTGCCCGGGATCGCGGGCGGAAAACAGCGAGGACACCTCGTTTCCGCCGCTGTCCGACTGGCTGACCGACGCGATCGACACGATTGCCGGACTGGACCCGACCCAGCGAGGGCCGCTGCTGATCCGCGATCTGAAAGCTGGCGGGCCGGGAGGACGAGTCGGTGAACCGCATCGCCCGGCGATTGATCTGCGGACGGTGACGACCAATCTCAACATGCGCCGTCCCTATACCCTGCCCAATATGAACGACCGCAATTACTACTTTAAAGAGTGTGAGTTTCTCCGCATCTTCCCCAAGCGCGTCGTCGATCAGATGGTCACCGCCACTCGTGACAAAGCGCAAGAGGTGCGCCGCGATGGTGATGACGTTCTGATCCCCTTCCCGCTTGCCGACGACCTGCCGGTGGTGGTGACGGCGCGGATGAGCCTTAGTTTTCCCTTCCTGATCGCGGCGGTGCCGCTCTATCGGATCGATTATGCGGTGGCGGAGATTCCGCCGGTGCGGCGGGTGTTGTTCAGCGATGGCGGCCTGTCGAGCAACTTCCCGATCCACTTTTTCGATTCGTTGTTCCCGACCCGTCCCACCTTTGGCATCAGCCTCGAAGAGTTCGACGAGGACAAGAAGACCCGCCGGGTCTATCTGCCGATGCCCGCCCGTGACGGAACGGAACGGGATCTTTCGATTGGCAAAATTCCCGGAGTCGGGGCCTTCGCGATGGCGCTGCTCAACGCGGCGAAGGATTGGCAGGATCAGCTTCGCACCGTTCTGCCCGGCTATCGCGAGCGGGTTGCTCACATTTATTTGAAGGATGACGAGGGCGGGCTCAACCTCAACATGCCGCCCGAACGGATCGACACCCTACTGGATCTGGGGTTGCGGGCCGGTCATTTGATGACCGCAACGGCACCGACCGACCCCGCCACCATCGCCATCGCCGCCGAGGATAAGGACCGTTACCCGTTCGATTTCGACGATCACCGTTGGCGGCGGTTCCTCAGTGCCTATGGCGCGCTGGAGGAAGTGTTGCTCGAAGCCCAGGCCAGTTGGGGGGATGCGGATACCCCCGGCACCTTCCGCGATTTCATCGCGGACTATCTGAACGATCCCGCGTCCTATGGGAATTCGAGTTTGGCCACCCGGCTGATGGCCTTCAAACGGATCGATGATTTGATGAGTCTGGTGAAGGGCTGGGATCCGGAATTGCGCGATCCGAAATACAAACTGTTGCCCAAGCGGTCCGGTCTGTTGCGGATCACGCCGCGATATTAAGCCGATGTGGCCGGTTCGGCCCGACCCGGCTTGACTTGGCGCGCGTCAGGGACCATCTACAAACAATTCATGCTCGACCGCGAAGGATCGCCATGTTCATCCAGACCGAACCGACCCCCAATCCCTCCACTCTGAAGTTCCTGCCCGGCACCGACGTGATGCCGAGTGGAACCGCCGATTTCGACACTGCCGAGTCCGCCGCGTCGTCGCCGCTGGCCTCGCGCCTGTTCGCCATCGACGGTGTCGCCGGGGTGTTTCTGGCCGCTGACTTCATCTCGGTCGCCAAGACCGACGAGGCCGAGTGGCAGGTGATCAAGCCGCAGGTTCTGGCCGCGATCATGGAGCATTTCGCCTCGGGTCAGCCGGTGATCGAAGGTCTCGCCGATGCCGACGAAGCGGGTGAGGATGATGCCCTGGTCGCTCAGATCAAGGAATTGATCGAGACTCGGGTGCGTCCGGCGGTGGCTCAGGACGGCGGCGACATCACTTTCCGTGGTTTCCGCGACGGCATCGTCTATCTCCGTTTGCAAGGTGCCTGCTCGGGTTGCCCCAGTGCCAGTGCCACTCTGAAGCACGGGATCGAGAACATGCTTAAGTATTATGTCCCCGAGGTTCAGGCGGTGCAGGCGGTCGCCTAGGTTCTGCCACTTTTCCAGGTTTTTCTACGGGCTCCGGTCTTGTCAGACCGGGGCCCGTTTTGCGTCTGGGACCCTCGTCCGTTTGGTTAGGTTGCACTTTTGTAAACACGCCGTTAATATACACCTTAATATTGCAGTGCAACATGAGGGAGGCGCAGCCGGCATGGCCACCGGTTCACACGGTTCAAAGCTGTTTTCAATACTCTGTCTAAGCGCCGTGATCGGCGGAACCGTTGGGATGTACGCCACGGTTTTGCAGGGATCGCGGCCTCCGGTCGATGTGGCCGTCCGCCCTGCCCCGGCTGTTGTCGCCGAGGTGCCGGTCGGATTGAGCGGCGAAGACGTCGCCAGTGCTGCCCGGTTGGATCGGGCTTTCCGCCGGATGGGCTATCAGCTCGATGCGATCCGGATCGGGACCGCCGAGGTTCCGCCGCTGTTTCTGGCGCAGGTTCCCCACGACCTTGATGACATGCCCGACCCCGACAGCCGCAAGGCGCTGTTCCTGCGGGTGATGCTGCCCTTGGTGCTGGCGGCGAACGAAGAGATTGCCGAAGATCGCGCCCGGCTTCAGTCGCTGCTGGCGCGCAAGGCGGCCCGTCAATCGCTGACCCATCCCGATCAGGTGTGGCTGAAGGCGCTGGCCGAGCGTTATGAGGTTGAAGACGGCGATATGAACCGTCTGCTGGCCCGGGTCGACATCGTGCCGCCGTCTCTGGCGTTGGCCCAGGCTGCCGAGGAAACCGGCTGGGGCACCTCGCGTCTGGTGCGCCGCAGCCGCAACCTGTTCGGCCATACCGCGGATACCGCCAGCGACGAAACCGGGATGCGCCAGTTCGGGTCGTTGCAGGATGCGGTGCGGGCCTATCTGCTCAATCTCAACACCCATCGCGCCTATGACGGGCTGCGCCGGGCCCGGATGAAGGCCCGCGCCAAAGGGCACCAGCCCGACGGCCATCAATTGGCCGATGCGCTGCGTGCTTATTCCGAACGGGGCGAAGCCTATGTCGGCACGATCCGCTCGCTGATCCGTCGCAACGATCTCGTCGCCCTCGACAACGCCCGACTGGGTCGGGTGTTGCCGGTCAGGCTCGCCTCGGCGGGCTTTGCCCCATAGGGTGACGGGCGGACGCGCTTCCGGTCGGTGGCCTTACAGCCCGAGAACGTCGCGCATCGTGTAAAGGCCGGGAGCGCGTCCCTCAGCCCACAAGGCGGCCCGCACCGCGCCGCGGGCAAAGATCGCCCGGCTTGACGCCTTGTGGGTCAGTTCGACCCGCTCGCCCTCGGCGGCGAAGATCACGCTGTGATCGCCGACGACATCGCCGCCGCGCAGGGTGGCAAAGCCGATTTCGCCCCGCCGACGCGCTCCGGTGTGGCCATCGCGGCTTTTGCACCAGACCTGATCGAGCGCGACCTTGCGCCCGGCGGCGGCAGCGCGGCCCAGACCCAGCGCGGTGCCGCTGGGGGCATCGACCTTGTGGCGGTGGTGCATCTCGACAATTTCGATATCGAAATCATCACCCAGAACCTGGGCGGCGCGTTCGGTCAGCGCGGTCAACAGGGTGACGCCGACGCTGTAATTGGGGGCATGAACGATAATCGTGCGCTGGGCGGCGGCGGCCAGCGCCTTTTCGTCTTCCGGGGTCAGGCCGGTGGTGCCGACAACGAGAATCTTGCCGTGTTCGGCGGCCAGGGCGGCATGAGCCACTGTCGCCGCCGGAGCGGTGAAGTCGATCAGGGCGTCCGAGGCCTCGAACAAGGCGGTGATATCGTCGGAAGCAGTCAGCCCCAGGGCATCGCGGCCGATCAAGGTGCCCAGATCGCGGCCGATCGTGGGCGACCCGCTCCGCTCGGACCCGCCGGACAGGTCACAGCCATCGGTGTCCAGCACCGAGTCCATCAGCATCCGACCCATCCGCCCGGCACAGCCGCAGATCCCGATCTTCATGTCATCCTCGTCTTTTGAAAAAAGCCCTGACGACAGGTTTAGATCACATCCCCGCTTCCGTGAAGAGGGGATCAGGCCCGAGGTGGGATCGGCGGATTATTCGAACGAAAACCGCTTGTGGATACGGAAGGGGTGCTGGGGATAAACGCCGAGGATGCGGACCTCGTGGCTGAAGAAATCGAGTTCCTCAAGCGCGGTGCGCAAAGCGTGCGAGGCGGGATGGCCCTCGACGTCGGCGTAGAACTGGGTGGCAACGAATTCGCCGCCGACCATATAGCTTTCCAGCCGGGTCATGTTGATCCCGTTGGTGGCGAAGCCGCCCAGCGCCTTGTACAAAGCGGCGGCAACGTTACGCACCCGGAACACAAACGTGGTGACACAGGGCAGGTTGGGATTGGGTTCGCGGGCTTCGCGGGCCAGCACGACAAAGCGGGTGGTGTTGTGCTCGGCATCCTCGATATGGGCGCGCAGCGACACCAGACCGTGGATTTCGGCGGCGAGTTCCGAGGCGATCGCGGCAAAGGACGGATCCTTGCGGGCGGCGACTTCGGCAGCGGCTCCGGCGGTGTCGGCCCCGACAATCGCGGTCAGGCCCAGTTCGCGGACCAGATTGCGGCACTGTCCCAAAGCGTGAACGTGGCTTTTGACGGTGCGGATATCGTTAATCGTCGCGCCGGGGATACCGAGCAGATGGTGGCTGATCCGTTCGTAATGCTCGGCGATGATGTGCAGCCCGGCATAGGGGATCAGGTGATGAACGTCGGCAACCCGCCCGGCCAGCGAGTTTTCGATCGGAATCATCGCATAGCGGGCGCGGCCCTCGCGGACGGCGGCAAAGGCGTCCTCGAAGGTGCGGCAGGGGAGCGGCGCCATTCCCGGATAGGCATTGCGGCAAGACAGGTGCGAATACGCGCCGGGCTCGCCTTGAAAGGCGATGGCGCAGCCGGGATCGGGAATGTCGTTCATCATCACCGCTTTCAGGAATGCGCGGCAAGCAGGTGTCTGGCCCGCTCAAGATCGGCCGGAGTATCGACACCGAGGGGAACGGTGTCAACCAGGGCGGCATCGATTCTCATGCCGTTTTCAAGGGCGCGTAATTGTTCCAGCTTTTCCCGTCGTTCGAGAATCGCCGGAGGCAAGGCGACGAAGCGGGCCAGCGCGGCGCGGCGATAGGCATAGATGCCGAGATGATGATAAAGCGGCCCGTCATTGGCGGGGACGGTGGCGCGGCTGAAATAGAGGGCGCGGCCGATTTTCTGGCCGGGTGCGAGGCCCAGGACCGCCTTGACGACGTTGGGATCGGTGCGTTCTTCGGGCCGGACGATCTCGACCACCAGGGTCGCGAGATCGACCTCGGGCACCGCCAGCGGGGCCAGCACCGCGCTGACCAGAGCCGGGTCAAGGGTGGGCAGATCGCCCTGAAGATTGACGATCGCGTCGTGACGCCCGGTGGGGTCGAAGCGTTGCACCGCCTCCCACACCCGGTCGGAGCCGGAGGGATGATCGGGGTCGGTCAGCACCGCTTCGCCGCCATGGGCGCGCACCGCATCGGCGATTTCCGGCTCGCCCGCCGCGACCAGAACCGGACCCAGACCGGCCTCGACGGCGCGGCGCCAGACGTGAACGATCATCGGCACGCCATGGATGTCGGCCAGCGGCTTACCCGGAAGACGGGTTGCGTGCAGGCGGGCGGGGATCACGATCAGCGGAACGGAATCGGTCATGGCGAAAGTCCGGATGGCGGAAGCGAAGGCCAGACCATACCCTTACCGGATCGGCTTTGCGACAGGCTTGGCCGGGTGCGACGATCATGATTGAATTGCATTTCGTCCCTAGCAGAAAGGCCCCCCGCCGTGATTTCCGCCCTGTTCAAGGCTTTCGCCCAATTGAGCGACCCCCGGATGAGACGGGTGCTGCGCATCGGCATCCTGTCCGCGCTGGCCTGTTGGGCCACGTTGGCGGTGGTTGCCGCCTTGGTGGTGAAACACACTCATTTCTTCGACGAATCCTGGGCCGATGCCGGGACCGGCTTTGCCCTGGGGGCGATCGGGGTGGTGGTGCCGGTGCTGTTTTTCTCGGCGCTGTCGACCTTTGTGATGAGCTTCTTTCTCGAAGACATCGCCGAAGTGGTCGAATCCCGCCATTATCCCGATCTCGGTCCGTCGCGTCGGCCGGGCTGGCGGGAAATTCTCGTTTCCTCGACCCGGTTCCTGGTGGTGATGGTCGCGGTGACGATGCTGGCGGCTCCGGTCTATCTGGCCCTGCTGTTCTTCGGCCTGGGGCTGATCCTCAATTATCTGGTCAACGGCTATCTGCTCGGGCGTGAATATTACGAACTGGTGGCGGGGCGGCGTCTGACCCCCGATCAGGTCCGCGCCCAGCTCCATCTTCATTTCACCAAGCTGTGGCTGAGCGGTGCGGTGATCAACTTCCTGTTCCAGGTGCCGTTGCTCAATCTGGCCGCCCCGGTGCTCGGCACCGCCTTCATGGTCCATGTCGCCCAATCCCTGCCGCCCGCCCCGCCGCCGGAACAGGTGCCGGCATGAGTCCGTTGCGTGCCGCCGTTCTGGGCGGGCTGGCTTTGTTGCTGTCCGCCTGCGCCGGCGGGCCGTCGCGCTCGCCCGGCGATGGCGGCGATGGCGGGCTGGATCGATCCGGCGGGGCGTCGGGGGGCGGCTTCTCCGGCCGTCCGGCCGCCACCGTGCTGGAGGAACTGAAGGGACTGAGCAAGGCCGATATCGAGCGACGGTTCGGCACGCCCGCTTTACGCCGTAGCGAAGCGACCGCCGAAATCTGGCAGTACCGCACCCGCACCTGTTCGCTCGACGTGTTTCTGTACCGTCAGCCCAATAAAAGCGTGACGGTGTCGTATGCCGCCGTGCGCGGCCCGTCCGGGGCACAAATCGGCGAGGCCGAGTGTCTGAAGGCGGTGCAGACCGCCCGCGCCGGGGAGAATTAGGGGGCGGAAAGGCGTAAGGCGCGGACCCGCTCGGCCAAATCGTGCCAGGGGGCGAGATCGAAATAGCCCCGCGCCCGCCCCGAGGTCGAAGGAACCACCAGCAACGGGATTCCGTCCAGGCTTTCCGCCTGAAGGCCGTAGGAGATCGTTTTCTTGCCGAAATAAGTCGCGGCGGCATATTTGCTGTCAAAGGCGATCAGGCCGGGGCGGAAGCAACGCATTTTGGCGGTAAAAGACGGCACGTCGAAGCCGGAGCGGCTGAGATCGGAATCCGCCCCCCATTCGACTTTGTTAAGGTCGGTCAGGCCGATGCCGAAGCGGGTCAGCATCGGATACTGACCGGGTTCGAGCTGATGCGGCGTCAGACCGATTGCGTGCAGCGTTTTCCAGAAGATGTTGCCGGGATGGGCGTAATAGGCCCCGGCCTCTTTCGAGGCTCGGCTGGGGGCGGTGCCGCACAGGACGAGGGATAATCCCTCGGTAAGCAAATCCGGGATAATCATCGCGACCGATTGGGACAGAACAAAGACAGTGTAGCATAAGGTGGTGGCTCGTATTGTACGAGACCGCGATCCGTGCTACCCGAACTGTGCCGGTTGCGTCGGCCCGCACAATCCGCAGGAGAAGAAGATGACCGATTCCCAAAACCCGACGGAGAATGCTCCGGCGCTGAAGATTCACGGACAGTACATCAAGGATCTTTCGTTCGAAATTCCGAATGCTCCCCAGGTGTTCCTGGAAGCGCAGGGTGAGGCTCCGGAAATTCCGATCCAGGTCGATGTCAGCGCGGGCAATGTCGGGCAGAATCTGTTCGAGGTCGTTTTGCGCCTGCGTGTCGAAGCGCGGACCAGCGGCAAGGCGCTGTTCATCGTCGAACTCGATTACGCCGGGTTGTTCGCGCTGAACCTGCCGGAGGATCAGATCGCTCCCTACCTGCTGATCGAATGCCCGCGTCTGCTGTTCCCGTTTGCCCGCGCCATCATCGCCGACGTGACCCGCGATGGCGGCTTCCCGCCGCTGGTGCTTCAGCCGCTCGATTTCGTCGCACTCTACCGCACCCGTCTCGAGGAACAGGCTGCCGCTGGCACTGCCTGATCCGTCCGAAGGGTTTGTCTCTCTCCCCCGCGGGGGAGAGAGATTTAATCCGCGCGAGCCCCTCATTCGCCGGGCGCGGCCCATCCGGGCCGCTTGGCTCCGCGCCACGCACGCAACGGCGTGCAACATATGTTTGCCGACGAAGTCGGGCGGCGCGTGGCCCTTTGGGCCTAGACCCAAGCGGCTCAAAGAGCAGCTTGGTATAAATTCACTTATTCGCTCGTGCCGTCCCGCGTCCAGATCGGGTTCTTCAGCTTGGCGATGAAGGCGGCATGGGTCTCGGCCTCGGCTTCGGGGACGCTGTGCGGACGGGCCGGGCGGGCGATCCGCACGACCGGGGTGCCGCGTGACGCCCCTTGCCGGTCGAGCACGCCCAGTTCAAGACCGGGCTGACGTCCCCCGATCAATTGCAGATAGACTTCGGCCAGCAGCTCGGAATCGAGCAAGGCTCCGTGCTGGGTGCGGTGGGTGTTGTCGATGTCGAAGCGACGGCACAGCGCGTCGAGATTGGCCTGGGCGCCGGGAAACCGTTTGCGCGCCATCGCCACTGTGTCGATCGCCCGCGACATCGGCAGGGTCGGCCGCCCGATCCGCGCCAGTTCGGCGTTGAGGAAGCGCATGTCGAACTCGGCGTTGTGAATCACCAGCGTCGAGTCGGCAATGAAGTCGAGGAAGGACTGGGCGATATCGGAGAATAGCGGTTTGTCGGCCAGAAACGCCGCCGACAGGCCGTGGACCTTGAACGCCTCTTCCGGCATGTCGCGCTCGGGATTGACGTAACGGTGGAACACCTCGCCGGTGGGGAGGTGGTTGAATAACTCGACGCAGCCGATTTCGACCAGACGGTGGCCGGACAGCGGGTCAAAGCCGGTCGTTTCGGTATCGAGAACAATTTCGCGCATCGGGGGCGCTCCAGGGGGACGCGGACGGGGAACCCTACTCGGTGGCACCGAAAAATTCGAGTTGCCACTCCATTTCCCGGATGGTCAGCGGGAAATCGCCGCCGTTGGGCGGGATCACCCGTGCCGCGGGCAGACGCAACAGCCGGGTCTGAAGCTGCAACGCCAGTCCGGCGGACAGACCGGCTTTCCAGGTGACGGCAATGATGCCCTTGGCGCTTTGGGTGTCGATCACCTTGGTCACGCTCTTGGCGGGCAAGTGCGCCAGCAAGATCAGGGCGGCGGTGACAAAGGACAAATCGCCCGAAGCCAGCGCGGTGTCGATCGTCGTTTCGGTCAATTGCCCGCTGTCCCTCAGGGCCAGGGCGCGGGCTTCTGCCTCGTTGCGCTCGGCCTTGCTGCGGTCGGCGGCCTTGGCCTCGGGCGAGGCGGCGGCGGCTTCGGCGATCCGCTTTTCCACCGCCTGCGCCACCAGCGAGGCGGTTTCTGGTTCAAGATCGTCCCGCTCGGCCAGGGTGCGGAGCAGATCGGCGGCGACGAACCGGGCCAGACGCTGGGCCACCCGCGCCGGAAGTTTGGGCCGTTCGACGAAGGGACGGTGCCAGGCTTCGATGTCGGCGGCGCGATGGACCAGCCGGTCCAGCGTCTCTTCGCGGATTTGTGCCAGTGGATTGCCAAGCAGGACGGCAATCGCTTCGGTATCGTCGGTGGCGGCGATCGCGTCACAGACCTGGGTGTTGATTCCGGCGCGGCGCGAGATCGCCGCCAGTGCGCCGGGGATCGGTCCCGCCCCGATGATCTCGAGCAGATCCTCGTCGGTGAGAACCGGGGAGAACCGCAGGATCGGTCCGGCCACCACCAGTTCGGCATCGCGGGCGAGACGGCGGATCACTTCGGGCGGGGCGTTGGCGACGTCCTTCAACGCCTCGGACAGGATTTGCCGGATGCGCGGCACCTGATCGCGGGCGACGATCTCCAGCGCCTCGAAGGTCAGGCGGCGCAGGCGGTCCTGATCGTGGGCGGACAGGCCGGGGGCCAGCCGGGCGATCTTGGCGGCCAGATCGCCACGAACCGAATCATCGCAATCGGCGGCCAGCAGCAAATTGGCCTGGGGCGGAGCGGAATCGTTGGCGGCGACCGAACGGCGGACGACGGGGTCGCTATCCTCGGCGAGGAAATAGAGGATTTCGGGGCGGATATCCGCGCGTCGGGCCAGATCGGAACGGATTTTGGAATCGGGGTGGGCGGCCAGATCCTTGGCCCGGTCGTAATCGATCGGGGGAGCGCCGCCACCAAACAGCCGCTTCAGGAATCCCGCCACGATGCGCCTCTACTCTCCGATCCGAACCGTTGCGGGCGACGGCGGTGCCAGCCGCCAGGCCCCCTTGCCTCCCCGTTTGACCTCGTACATTGCTTTGTCGGCGCGGGCGATCAAGGCTTCGATCGTTTCCGCCTCGCCGCCGGAATGGACCGCGACCCCCAGCGAGAACAGCAACGGCTTGTCCGGGCTGCCGGAATAGCAGGCCAGTTGAGCCCCCGCCGTCAGCAATTCCTCGCAGCGGCGCACCGCGATCTTTTCCTCGGCGGCTTCCAGCCAGATGGCGAATTCATCGCCGCCCAGCCGGGCGATCAGGTCGGTCGGCCGGGTGTGCTGGACCATCAGGTCGCGCACCGCCAGCAACGCGCGGTCGCCGGTCTGGTGGCCGTGGACGTCGTTGACCGCCTTGAAATTATCGAGATCGACATAGATCAGCGCCGCCGGGCGGCCTTCGCGCAGCAGGCGTTGGAAGCGGCGGGCGATCTCCTCGAAAAAGGCGCGGCGGTTGAACAGGCCGGTCAGCCCATCGGTCCGCGACAATTTCAGCACCCGTTCGTGATTGGCGATCTGCTCGGCGGCCAACCCGACCTGATTGGCGACATCGTCGATCAGCAGGCGGTCATCGTCGCCCCAGGCGGCGCGCTCCGCCGTCCGCCACAGCAGAACTGCACCATTGACCGAATGGCGATAGCGGCACACCGTCGCCAGCACCCGCCAGCTCTCGTGATCGTTATCGAAATGATCGGAATCGGCCAGGGATTCGAGCACGATTTGCTCTGGCCCCGCCTCGCCGAACGCTGCGGCCAGGGAAAAGCCGCCATCCTCGGGCCGCAGGCGGAAGATCTGGCATCCCGACGCGCCCAGGGCGCGGGCGGTGGCTTCGGCTGCGGCTTGCAGCATACCGGCCGGTTCGACCTCGTCGCGAATGGTGCGGACGATATAACTGAGCAGCCGTTCGCGGGCGTTGGCGCGCGACAAGGCGGCATCGCGCAGTCGTTCCTGGGTTACGTCGCGGCAGACCCCACGGGTGCCGCGCCACTCGCCCGTATCACCGTGCAGCGGCATCGCCGAAATCAGCACGCAGACCTGAGCCCCGTCGCTTTGGCGCATCCACACCTCGACATCCTCGATCGGGCCATTGGCTTCGAACGGGTTGGCGGCGGCGGGGGAATTATCCTGAACGACGAATTCGGCGGGACGGCGGCCGATCAGTTCGTCGGCGGCATGGCCCAGCGCCCCCTTGGGACTGACGAAAACGAAGCGGCCATCGGCTCCGATCTCCCAGGCGAAGTCGCTGGAGATTTCGACCAGATCCTTATAACGCTGCCGGGATTCAACCAAAGCGGCGCGCAGATTGCGCTCCAGCGTTACGTCGCGTCCCAGCAGAATCGATAGCCCGCTCTGGGCTGGCAGGGCGACGAGATCGAACACCAAAGCGCCGCCGCCCGCCAGGGGCAGGCATTCAAGCGAGGTGGTTCCCGGCATTGACAGCAGATCGGACAGGCAGGCGATCCGTCCCTGGGTGACGGCGGCGGCCAATCCCTCGCCGCGTCCATTGCTGGCAATCACCGATCCGTGGGCATCCAGGACAACCGCTGGCCCGGGAAACGCGGACAGCCCGTCCGCTCCCAGGGACAAAGCAAGCTGTCCCCCGTGTGACGATCCGCCGCGTGGATTGTGGTCGCGTGCCACCATGTCAGCAAATCCAGGATAGTCCCCGACAGACCCGATACATACCATAGGCAAGGCCGGGAAACGACCCCCTTGACTATGGCGATGCCGTCTTCCGCCCCTCATGATCCCTATGGTCAAAAGCGGGCAATCTGATTTTACGATTGTGAATTATTGCTCAGGCGGACTTTTTGTGTGAGGTGTCGTCTTCGCCTGAACCACGATGTTGACCGTATTCCGATTCCATTGAAACGCGTTCGCCGCCAACTCTTCCCCACGCTCGCGCCGCGCCGGAGTGGGTTAGCGGAACAGCATTTTCGAGATCAGCACGTCGCGGGTATTCTCGCTGCCCGGTTCCTTGCGGGCGATTTCGAGCGCCAGCGATTTCACCATCGGTGCCGGATTGGCCTGGGCGTATTCGTCGTAAGGAATGACGTTGAAGGCCATCCGCATCTTGTCGGACAGGTGCTTTTCCGAAAACTTCGCTTCCTCGGGAACCAGAAGAATCAGGTCGATCGACGACATGTGGTATTGCCCGGCCTTGTCGTACAGTTCCAGCGCGATGGTGGGCAGGCGGACATAGCGCTCGCCCTTGCCGGGAACCGGCAGGCGGTCGTTTTTCTTTTCCTTTTTCTCCTCGGCGCGGAGGCTGAGGGGACTGAGGGCGGCCAGGGCGGCGAGGACGAAGGTGCGGCGGCGCATCGGGATTTCCTTTACGGCTTCTTGTCGTACTGGGCGAGCAGCAGAGCGGCTTCGGCCAGTTCGGCCCCCATGGCGCGGATATTGCCAAGCAGGGCGTTGACGATCACCTTGACCCCCTTGGGGGCAAGCTCAAGCTGACCAGCCAGCCGATCCTTGGGGATCAGCACACAGGTGGTTTCCTCGACCGCCTCGGCGGTTGCCATCCGGGGCTGATCGTCGATCAGCGCCATCTCGCCGAAAATGCCGCCGCGTCGAACCTCGCCCAGTTCAATCTGGCGGCCCTCGCGGGTCTTGTAGATCCGCACCTTGCCGAGTTCGACGACAAAGGCGGTGGTCCCGGCCTCACCTTCGGTGAAGATCACCGTGCCGGGCGGGAAGACGAGGCGGCGCGGTGCCATCGCGCTCAGCCCACCCGGCGGATGGCGAAGGTCTTGGGGACCAGGATGGTGTTTTGCGGCGGGGCGACGGTGTCGAGGGTGGGGAAATCGATGGTGTAATGCAGACCCCGGCTCTCGCGCCGGGCCAAGGCCGAGCGGATGATCAGGTCGGCGACCATCGCGAGGTTGCGCAGCTCAAGCAGATCGCTGGTAACGCGGAAGCTGCCGTAATAATCGCCGATCTCGTTCAGCAGCAGCTTGACCCGGTGACGGGCCCGCTCCAGCCGCTTGGTCGAACGGACGATGCCGACGTAATCCCACATGAAGCGGCGCAGTTCGTCCCAATTGTGGGCGACCACCACCTCTTCGTCGGAATCGGTAACCCAGGTTTCGTCCCACGGTGCCAGCGGCGGCGGCGGCGGGATGGTGTCCAGCCGCTCGGCGATGTCGCGGGCGGCGGCGGCCCCGATCACCAGGCATTCCAGCAGCGAGTTCGAGGCCATCCGGTTGGCCCCATGCAGCCCGGTGCAAGCCACCTCGCCCACTGCATACAGATTGTCGACGTCGGTATGGCCGGACAGGTCAGTCATTACCCCACCGCAGGTATAGTGCGCCGCCGGAACCACCGGCAGCGGCTCGCGGGTCATGTCAAAGCCGAACTTCAGCGCCTCGGCATAGACGGTGGGGAAATGGTGGGTGATGAACTCGGCCGGACGGTGGCTGATGTCGAGATAGACGCACTCGCAGCCCAGACGCTTCATCACATCGTCGATGGCGCGGGCGACGATGTCACGCGGTGCCAGTTCGCCGCGCGGGTCGTACTCGTCCATGAAGCGGGTCCCGTCGGGGCGCAGCAGCCGCCCGCCCTCGCCCCGCACCGCTTCGGTGACCAGGAAGGATTTGGCGCGGGGATGGTACAGGCAAGTCGGGTGAAACTGGCTGAATTCCAGGTTGGCGACCCGGCAGCCCGCCCGCCACGCCATCGCCATGCCGTCGCCGGTCGACCCGTCGGGGTTCGAGGAATAGAGATAGACCTTCGACGCGCCGCCGCTGGCCAGCAGCACCGAGCGGGCGGGAAAGCGGTGGACCCGCCCGTCGCGGCGGTCAAGCGCATAGGCCCCGACGCAGCGGCCCTGACGGCCCTGCGGAAGCTTCTCGCGAATCAGATCGACAGCGTTATGATTTTCGAACAGGATCGCGCCGCTGTCGCGCAGCCGGGATTCCAGGCTGGTCTGAACCGCCAGACCGGTGGCATCGGCGGAATGGACGATGCGGCGGTGGGAATGGCCGCCCTCGCGGGTCAGGTGAAGGCCACCATCTTCGTGGTCGAACATCACGCCATTGGCGATCAGCCAGCGGATCGCCGCCGGAGCCCCTTCGACGACGGCCCGCACCGCCGGTTCGTAGCACAGACCGCCACCGGCAATCAGGGTATCGCGGATATGGGCCTCGATCGAATCGGTGGCGTCCAACACTGCGGCGATGCCGCCCTGGGCATATTTGGTGCTGCCTTCGGACAGGTCGGTCTTCGACAGCACCCCGACCCGCGCGGTGGGACGCAGCGCCAACAACCCCAGCGCCACCGACATCCCGGCCGCGCCCGAGCCGATTACCAGAAGGTCGAAGGGCGCTGTTTCCATCTCGCTCATGTCAGGTCCAATCCAGGCCAATATCCACAGCCGGTGCCGATTGAGTGATCCGACCGACCGAGACATAATCGACGCCGGTCGCGGCGATGGCACCGATCGTCTCCAGCGTCACGCCGCCCGACGCTTCGGTTTCGCACCGTCCGGCCACCAACGCCACCGCCTGGCGCAAGATATCGGGCGGCATGTTGTCGAGCAGAACGATATCGGCCCCCGCCTCGACCGCTTCGGCAACCTGGTCCAGGGTGTCGCATTCGGCCTCGACGGTGACGCCGCCGGCCTTGGCCCGCCGCACCGCCGCACCGATCCCGCCACAGACGGCAATATGGTTGTCCTTAATCAGGACGCCGTCAAACAGGCCCATCCGGTGGTTGGTCGCGCCGCCGCAGCGGGTGGCATATTTCGACAGCCGCCGCAGGCCGGGAATGGTCTTGCGGGTATCGAGCAAGGTGCAGCCGGTTCCAGCGATCCGCTCGACATAGCGCGCCGTCTCGGTGGCGATGCCGGACAGAAGCTGCAACAGGTTAAGAGCGGTGCGCTCGGCGGTCAGCAGCCCGCGCGCCGGTCCCTCAATCTCGGCCAGCACGGTTCCGGCCGCGACCCGGTCGCCATCGGCGACGCGAGGAGTGAAGCGGGCGTCGGGCACCACCCGGCGAAACGATTCTTCGGCGACCGGCAGACCGGCGACAACCATCGCGTGGCGGGCCTGCATCACGCCTTTGAAGCGCAGATCGGCCGGGATCACCAGCGTCGAAGTGATATCGGCACCGGGGCCGCCCTTGTCCGCGCCGGTATCCTCGGCCAAGGCGGCATCAATCACCCGCCGGGCGTCATCCCAATCGATTTCAGGAGGCATGGGCGTTCCCCGACATCGGCACCGACCGGCTCATCTCCAGCATTTTCTCCAGCGGTTTCAGCGCCTCCAGCCGCAACGACTCGGGCACGGTGATCGCCGGGGCGTCGTTGACGAGGCAAAGATAGATCTTTTCCAGCGTGTTCAGCGCCATGAACGGACAGTTCGAGCAGGAACAGCCGCCATCGGCTCCCGGCGCGGGCAGGAAGGTCTTGTGCGGCGCGGCCTTGGTCATCTGGTGGATGATGTGCTGCTCGGTGGCGATGATGAACTCATCGCGGTCGCTGGCCAGCACATAATCGAGAATGGCGCGGGTCGACCCGACATGGTCGGCATGGAGCAACACCGCCTCGGGGCATTCCGGATGGGCGGCGACCAGGGCGTTGGGGTGGCGCACCTTCAACTTGACCAACTCGCGTTCGGAAAACTGCTCATGAATGATGCAACTGCCCGGCCACAGCGTCATCTCGCGCCCCGAGATGCGGGCGAGATAGCTGCCGAGATGGCGGTCGGGGGCGAACAGGATCGGCCGGTCGGCGGGAAGCTGGCGCAAGATCGCCTCGGCATTCGACGAGGTGACGATCACGTCGGACAGCGCTTTGATCTCGGCCGAGCAATTGATGTAGGTGACGGCGATATGGTCGGGGTGGCGTTCGCGGAAAGCGCGGAACGCTTCGGGCCGACAGGATTCTTCCAGCGAACAGCCCGCTTCGGCGTCGGGGATCAGCACTGTCTTGGTGGGTGACAGGATCTTCGCCACCTCGCCCATGAAGCGGACGCCGCAAAAGACGATAACGTCGGCGTCGGTGGCGGCGGCTTTGCGCGACAGGTCAAGCGAATCGCCGACGAAATCGGCCAGATCCTGAATCTCGCCATCCTGGTAATAATGAGCCAGAATGACCGCGTTGCGCTCGCGTCGCAAACGGTTGATTTCGGCGACAAGGTCCAGCGAAGGATCGATGTCGCGCTCTGTCTTCGCCCCGGCGGGCGGCAGGACGATGGTGTCGGTCATCTCGGGTTGGCGTCTCCCGGGGGCTAATTTAGCCCCGTGTGCGGTCAAGGGCGGCAAGTATAAGGGCATTTTTGGTAGGGTACGCAACCCTCATGCGAATGAACTATGCCCATAGGCATGTTTTCTCTGGCCCCTGCTTTCCCACATGATGTTAACTCAAATCTCCTGGGGAGACCTTGAAGGTGTCTGCGCTCGGCAATGAAATCGCCGGCCCCGGTGGTCCTGGCCCCGGGGTTCGCCTGGTGGTCGTCATTGAGGACGAGGCAATCGTCCTTGCCGGTTACCAGATGCTGTTCGAAAGCTGGGGCTATGTCGTGATCGCCGCCCAATCCGCCGACGAAGCGTTGGGGATGCTGGAGGCTGGATCGATGCCGCCCGGTTTCATCCTGGCCGATTTCCGTCTCCGCGACGGCCAGACCGGAACCGAGGCGATCGAGCGGGTCCGTCAGGCGTTCGGCCCCGATATTCCCGGGGTGGTGGTCACCGGCGATACCACGGTGACGGTGGATCGTCTGCGTCTGGCTGCGTCCGAAGGGATGCCGATCCTGCACAAGCCGGTCAATGGCCGCCAGCTTCAGGAATTGCTGACTCGTTCCTTCAAGACCTGAAGGCCGAGTCGGTTTTTCCCCTACCCGTTCGTCATCAACGAATCGGCGGCGGCGCGGGCCTGATCGGTGACGGTCTCGCCCGCCAGCATCCGGGCGATTTCCTCGCGCCGTGCCTCGGGGGACAGAATATCGACCCCGGTCACTGTGGTGGAGCCGGAACTACGCTTGGCGACGCGGAAATGATGAGCCCCGCGTGCCGCGACCTGGGGCGAATGGGTCACCACCAGCACCTGCAATTCGGCGGCGAGACGGCCCAGCCGTTCCCCCACCGCTGCCGCGACCGCGCCGCCGATTCCGGCATCGACCTCGTCAAAGACGATGGTGGCGGTGGGCGAAATCCGGGCCAGCACCACCTTTAACGCCAGCATGAAGCGGGCAAGCTCGCCGCCCGAAGCGATGCGGCCGAGCGGCCCTGGCGGGCTGCCGGGATTGGTGGCGACTTCGAATCCAACCGCATCCAGTCCGTCCGGTCCCCATTGCGCTTCGTCCTGCGCCGCGACGAGGGTGTGAAAGGTCGCTTTGTCGAGCTTCAGCGGCGGCAGTTCCGCCGCCACCGCCTTGTCAAGCGAGCGAGCGGCCTTGGTCCGGGCCTTGGACAAAGCGCGGGCGGCTTCGACATAAGCGGTGCGGGCCGCCTCTTCGGCGCGGGCCAGCCGGGCCAGATCGCCGCCGCCATCGTCAAGTTGTTCCAGGCGCCTTGTCAGGCGCTGGCGAAGCGCGGGCAGATCGTCGACGGCGATGCCGTGGCGTCGCGCGGCGGCGCGCAGGGCGAACAGCCGCTCTTCGACCTTTTCCAGCCGCCGGGGATCAAGATCGATTCCCGCCGACACCCGTTCCAACTGCCCAATCGCCTCGGCCGCTTCGATCGCAGCGCGGTCCAGGGCGGCGATCACCGGGTCCAGCCGCCCTTCGGCGCGGTCGGCGACCCGTTCCAGGGCGCGGCGGGCGTTGCGCAGGCTGCCTTCGACGTCGCCGCTGCGGTTCAGCGCGGTCTGGGCGGCGTTCATCGCCTCGATCAGCTTTTCGCCCTGCATCAGCATGGCGCGGGAGCGGGCCAGCTCGGCTTCCTCGCCCGGCTTGGGGTCGAGTCCGGCGAGATCCTCGACGGTGGCGCGCAGGGTCTCTTCTTCGGCACGGGCTTCGGCCAAGGCGGCTTCGGCCTCGGCGCGGTCGGCGCGGGCAGCCCTCCAGGAATCCCAGGCGGCGGCGACCGCGCCCCGTGTCTTGTCCAGTCCGGCAAAGGCGTCGAGCACCCCCAGATGGGTCGAAGCATCGAGCAGGCCGTGGCTTTCGAACTGGCCGTGAATTTCGACCAATTGCGCCCCGATCCGCCGCAGCAAGGTGATGCTGACCGGCTGGTCGTTGACATAGGCGCGCGAGCGGCCATCGGCGGTCAACACCCGGCGCAGCAGCACCGGGCCGCCTTCGCCGCTATCGACGTCCTGTTCGGTCAGCAGGGTGCGGACGGAATGGTCGGCGGGCAGATCGAATTCGGCGATGACGCTGCCCTGGGCCGCGCCATGGCGGACCAGTCCGGATTCGGCTCGCGCTCCCAGCGCCAGCCCGAGCGAATCGAGCAGGATCGATTTCCCCGCGCCGGTTTCGCCGGTGAAGACCGACAATCCGGGATCGAAGCCGAGATCGAGGCGCTCGATCAGGACGATGTCGCGGATGGCGAGCGAGGCCAGCATTTGCCTACCAGAACTTGGCCCAGTTGAACCAGCCGCCGCTGGTCTTGGCCGGGTCGTCGCCGGGCGGCGGTGCCTTTTTCTTGCCGTCGGACCAGAAGGCCAGGGAATCCGTCCAACTCGATTGCAGCAGGCTCTTCGACGGGTCGTGGTCGCCTTCGACCGCGATCGCGTAGCTGTCCTGGTACCAATCGGTGCCGGGGAAATTGTGGCCCAGCACGGCGGCGGTGCGCCGCGCCTCGTCGTCAAGGCCGAGGATGGTGTAAATCTCAACCATCCGGTGCAGCGCCTCGGGGACGTGGCTGGTGGTCTGGAATTGCTCGGTCACGATCTTGAAGCGGTTGAGCGCGGCCAGATATTGCTTGGTGTTGAGATAATAGCGGCCGACCGACATTTCCTTGCCCGCCATGTGATCGCGCGACAGGTCGATTTTCAGCCGGGCGTCACGGGCATAAGGGCTGGCGGGGAAGCGATCCACCACTTCCTGAAGGCTTTTCAGCGCCTGTTCGGTCATCTTCTGGTCACGACCGACGTCGGAAATCTGCTCGTAATAGCAGAGTCCCTTCAGGTAATAGGCATAGGCGGCATCTTTGTTGCCGGGATGGAGCTGAATGAAACGGTCCAGCCCGATCAGCGCCTCGTCATATTTGTTGCGCTCGTACAGCGCATAGGATGACATCAACTGCGCCTTGGTCGCCCAGGCCGAGTAGGGATGCTGGCGCTCGACTTCCTCGAACTGCTTGGCTGCCCGCTGGTACTCGTTCTTGTCCATCAGGTCCATGGCGCCGTTATACAGCTCCTCGACCGGCTTCTCGACATACTCTTCTTTCTTGTCGGCGCAACCGGCGACAAGGATCAGCAGGCCGAGGCCCATCGCCTGGGCCAGCCGGAGACGGCGGCATGCGAAACGCGGGAAAAGGGCGGCTGGGCTCATGGGGGCTCGTTCGGATGCGAGGGGGCGGTCGTCAAGGCCGGAGGCGGCGAAACTATACCACGCCATCGCCGGGGGGGAAGAGCGGGGTTGCTTTTAGCGGGGTGCGGAAAAACTCAAAATTCGGGGGCTGCGTCTCCGAACGGGTTCGGGCCGTCGCCCGACCGCGAAGCGGAATTTTCCGCAGCCTGTTAGCGGGCCAGGGCGGCGTCGGTCACCACCAATTGCGCGGTGTTGGCACCTTGCCAGCTATCGACGCGCAAGGTTCCGGCCAGATGGAACGACGCCCCGGCCGACCCCAGCAAGGTCATACCCATTTCGGAATCCGCGGCGCGGAAGGCGATCGCCTTTAACCGCTTGCCCCCGGCTCCGGTCAGGATCAGCCGGACATGGCCCGATCCCACCACATCGGCCCGGACGATGCGGGCGTTGGTGACGGCGAACAGCGGTTCGGGGTTGCCCGATCCGAACGGGCCGATTCCAGCCAGGGTCTCGATCAACTCGACCGAGGCGGCCCCGGCATCCAACGCGCCGTCGAGGTCAAGCAGCGGCACCAATTCCCCGCTCAGTTGGGCCTGAAGCCGGTCGGCGATAAAGGCGCGCAACGGCTCTAGCTTGTCGCGTTCCAGGGTGAAGCCCGCCGCCATCGCGTGACCGCCACCGGCGACCAGCAACCCGGCCTGCCGCGCCGCGATGATTGCCGCTCCCAGATCAAGCCCGATCACCGAGCGGCCCGAGCCCTTGCCGGTGTCGCCGTCGAGCGCGATGACGCAGGCGGGGCGGCCATAGCGTTCCTTCAGCCGTCCGGCGACGATGCCGATCACCCCCTGGTGCCAGCCCTCGCCCGCCGCCAGCAGCAGGGGCAGACCGTCGTCGGGGCGGGTCTCGACCTGCTCGATCGCCTCGGCCAGCACCGCCGCCTCGATCTCCTGGCGGTCCTTGTTATAGCCGTCGAGCCGCCGGGCGATGTCGCCCGCCTCGATCGTGTCGGTGGTGGTCATCAGCCGAGCTCCCAGCCCGGCTTCGCCGACCCGGCCCCCGGCATTGACCCGTGGCCCCAGCACATAGCCAAGATGATAGGCGTCGGGGCGTTCCTTCACTCCGGCCACGTCGGACAGGGCGGCCAGACCGGCATTGCCGCGCCGTCCCATCACTTTCAGCCCCTGGGCGACCAGGGCGCGATTGACGCCGACCAGCGGCACGACGTCGCAGACGGTGCCGAGCGCGACCAGATCGAGCCAGCGCAGCAGATCGGGCGCGGGCCGGGTCGAAAACCAGCCCGCTTGTTTGAGGGCGCGGTTCAGCCCCACCGCCAACAGGAACGAGACACCGACGGCGGCAAGGTGGCGGTGCGGGCTGTCTTCGTCCAGGCGGTTGGGATTGATCACCGCCAAGGCGGGGGGCAGGCTGGATTCGGCGACATGGTGATCGACGACGATCACCTCCTGCCCGGCGGCGGCGGCGGCTTCCAGTGCGGCAAAGGCGGTGGTGCCGCAATCGACGGTGATCACCAGTCGGGCCCCTTCGGCCTGCATCCGCGCCAGCGCCGGGGCATTGGGGCCATAACCCTCGACCACCCGGTCGGGAATGTGGGTCAGCACCCGCGCTCCCGCCGCTTCGAGATAGAGGGTCAGAACGGCGGTCGAGGTGGCGCCGTCGACGTCGTAATCGCCGAAAATGCCGATCGTCTCGCCCGCCTGCACTGCCTGGGCCAGCCGGGCGACCGCCTTGTCCATGTCGCGGAGGTGGCCCGGATCGGGCAGCAGGTCGCGCAGGGTGGGAGACAGGAAGGCTTCCGCCTCGTCAAGGCCGATGCCGCGCGCCGCCAGGACGCGGCCGACCAGTTCGGGCAGCCCCAGACGCTGCGACAAAGCCTGGGCGACGCGGCCGTCACCGGGACGGGCCTGCCAGCGCCGCCCGGTCAGGGAGCGCTCGACGCCAAGAAAGGCGTCGCCCGGGGCGGCGCTCATAACGCGAGCAGACCTCGGGTCAGGTCGTGCTGCACCGTCAGATAGCGGATGGTGCCCGACAGCGAGCGCATCACCAGAGAATGGCTGATCGCCCGGTTGCCGGGAAGCAGACGCGCCCCTTTGAGGACGTGGCCATCGGTGATCCCGGTGGCGGCGAACATCACCTCGCCCTTGACCATGTCGTCGATGTCCCACTTACGGCGGGGATCGGCGATCCCGGCGCGGCGGGCCTGGGCATGGTCGGCTTCCGAGCGCATCAGCAGGCGGCATTGCATCTGCCCGCCCAGGCATTTCAGCCCGGCGGCGGCGAGAACGCCCTGGGCCGCACCGCCCGAGCCCATATAGACGTCGATCCCGGTGTCAGGCAGGCCGGTCGCCAGCGCGCCCGAGACGTCGCCATCGTCGAACAGCATCACCCGCGCCCCGGCGACCAGGACCCGGTCGATCAGATCGACATGGCGGGGGCGGTCGAGAATGCTGACGGTGAGATCGGCGATCTCGACCTTCCGGGCGGCGGCGATCCGGGCCAAATTTTCTTCGGGCGTCGAATCGAGATCGATCACGCCGGGCGGCAGACCGGGGCCGACCGCCAGCTTTTCCATATAGGTGTGCTGCGGTACCTTGAGGAACGAGCCCTCTTCGGTCATCGCCACCACCGACAGCGCGTTGCTGGCGCCCCGGGCGCAGATCGAGCGGCCTTCCAGCGCGGTCAGCACGATGTCGATCTTCGGTCCCTTGCCAGTGCCGACCTTTTCGCCGGTATGCAGCGGCTGGGCGTCGTCCTCGCCCTCGCCATTGACGATGACGCCGGTCATCGACACGCCGTTGAGGGCACGACGCATCGCGCTACAGGCGGCCTCGTCGGCGGCTTTCTCGTCACCGCGCCCGGTCCTGCGGGCGGCGGCAAGGGCGCTGGCTTCGGTGACGCGGACCACCTCAAGAGCGAGGTTGCGGTCCAACACCGGGGTAAATTGGGTGTGGACGGACATGTCGGTCGTGCTCTCCCGGATCGTCTCCGCTTCGTCGCGGATCGGCGGTTACAGTTTCTCGATGCGGATCAGGCGCGGCGGTTCGGCGACCGAGGACAGGCCGTTGATCCGCGCCACGGCGCGCAACATCGCCGCTTCGTCGGTTTCGTGGACCGTCATCACCACCGGCACCGTCTGGTTGGGGGCGCGGCCACGCTGGATGATCTGTTCCATCGAGACCTTCTCGTCGCGCAAGGCGGCGGCGATGTCGGCGAACACGCCGGGCTCGTCCTTGACCATCAGGCGGATGTACCAGGCGCTGCGGCCGGTGCCGCGCGAGGCGGCCGGGCGCGGCTCCAGCCGGTCGACCGGAACGCCAAAGGTGGGGCCGACGCGGCCAGTGGCAAGGTCCATCAGATCGGCAACCACCGCCGAGGCGGTCGGGCGCGCTCCGGCACCGCGGCCTTCCAGCACGGTGCGGCCGACGAAATCGCCCTCGGTAACGATCGCGTTGAACGGGCCTTCGACATGGGCCAGCGGGAAGCTGAGCGGCACCATCGCCGGATAGACCCGGCACTCGACCGCCTTTTCGCTGGTGATCGAGGCGACGCCCAGCAACTTGATCCGATAGCCCAGTTCCTGGGCATAGCGGATGTCGAGCGCGCTGACGTGGCGGATACCCTCGCAGGTCACCGCGTCGATCGAGACCGGCATCGCAAAGGCGAGGCTGGCCAGGATCGCCAGCTTGTGGGCGGTGTCGATCCCGTCGATGTCGAAGGTCGGATCGGCCTCGGCATAGCCCAGCGCCTGGGCTTCGGCCAGGACGTCGGCGAAATCGCGCCCGGTGTCCTGCATCGTCGACAAGATGAAATTGCAGGTGCCGTTGAGGATCCCCATCACCGTGGTGACGTGGTTGCCCGCCAGCCCTTCGCGCAGGGATTTGATGATCGGAATGCCGCCGCCGACCGAGGCTTCGAAGCCGATATTGGCCCCGGTCTGCTCGGCCAGACGGGCCAGTTCGACGCCGTGATGGGCGATCATCGCCTTGTTGGCGGTGACGACGCTCTTGCCGCGTTCCAACGCGGCGCGGACGACGTCAAGGGCAACGCCGCTGGCGCCGCCGATCAGTTCGACCAGCACGTCATACTCGGCCTCGCGGGCCAGCACGCGGGCGTCGGTATAGAACTGCACGCCGTCGAGCGCCAGACCGGCCGGGCGCTCCAGCGCCGAGGCGGCGACGATCTCCAGCCGCCGTCCGGCGCGTCCGGCCAGCAGATCGGCCTGCTCGGTCAACAGCTCAACGGTGCCGCCGCCGACGGTGCCAAGGCCCGCGATCGCGATCTTCAGAGGAGAGGACGTCATCGGTCGGTTCCTGCGCGCTGTTTTTCCGAGGACTCGATCAGCGTGTCAGCGCTGGCGAGGAAAGTCTTGATGTTGCGCACCGCCTGACGGGTGCGGTGACGGTTTTCGACCAGCCCGATGCGGACGAAGCCGTCGCCATATTCGCCGAAGCCGATGCCGGGCGCCACCGCGACCTGAGCGTGCTGCATCAGAAGCTTCGAGAATTCAAGCGAACCGAGATGGGCAAAGGCGGGCGGGATCGGGGCCCAGGCGAACATCGTCGCCTGGGGGCTGGGGATATCCCACCCGGCGGCGGCCAGACCTTCGATCAGCACGTCACGGCGATCCTTGTACATCGCCCGGATTTCATCGACGCAATCTTGCGGCCCGTTCAGCGCAGCGCTGGCCGCGACCTGGATCGGGGTGAACGCGCCGTAATCGAGATAGGATTTGATCCGGGCCAGGGCGGCGACCAGCGTCTTGTTGCCGGCGGCAAAGCCGATGCGCCAGCCCGGCATGTTGTAGGTCTTGCTCATCGAGGTGAACTCGACGGCGATGTCCTTGGCGCCGGGAATCTGAAGGATCGACGGCGGGGGTGGTACGTCGAAATAAATCTCGGAATAGGCCAGATCGGACAAAATCCAGATCTTGTGGAAACGACAGAACTCGACCACTTGGCCGTAAAAATCGAGATCGGCCAGCAAGGCGGTGGGGTTGCTGGGATAGTTCAGCACCAGCGCGATCGGCTTGGGCACCGAGTGGCGGACGGCGCGGTCGAGCGCCTTCAGGAACTCGGCATCGGGGGTCACCGGGACATAGCGGCACGAGCCGCCCGCGATGATGAAGCCGTAGGGGTGGATCGGATAGCTGGGGTTGGGCACCAGCACGATATCGCCGGGGCTGGTGATCGCGTTGGCGAGGTTAGCCAGCCCTTCCTTCGAGCCCAGGGTAACAATCGCCTCGGATTCGGGGTCGATATCGACGTTGAAGCGGCGCTGATAATAGCCGGATAGCGCCTTTCGGAGGCCGGGAATGCCGCGCGACATCGAATAGCGGTGGGCGCGGGGATTGCGCGCCGCCTCGATCAGCTTGTCAACGATGTGCGGCGGCGTCGGCTGGTCGGGATTGCCCATCCCGAAATCGATGATGTCGTCACCGGCGGCCCTAGCTCGGGCCTTCATCGCGTTGACCTCCGCGAACACATAGGGCGGAAGACGTTTAATACGATGGAAATCCTGCTCGATGCTCATGGCCGAACCTGCGGGTGACGGACGGGACGGGGCGCGTGTGGCCTCGGGAAAGGGGTCATGTTTAGCGCGGCGCGGTCGAAGAATCGACTGCTTTCTGGCCGTCCCATCCGTCAATCGTATGACATCATTGCCGCAATTCGGCTTTCGCCCCGCCCTGGTTGGCGCGGTAACGGGCTTGCTCGACCCTGCCGTTCGGCCTAGGCTCTGAGGATGGTTCGGACCGGAGCGGGAGAACGGGGATGTTCGAAGCGGCGGAACTGGGACGCAAGATTTCGCGGGAAGAGTTTGACGCCCTGGCGCCCTCGCTCCGCACCGAATTGCTCGATTTGCAGCAGCAACTGCGCGAGGCGGATTTTCCCGTCATCATCGTTTTTGCCGGGGTCGATGGCGCGGGCAAGAACGAAAGCGTCAACCTGATCAACGAATGGCTCGACCCGCGCTGGATCGTGACCCGGGCCTATGGCAAGCCCTCGGACGAAGAGGCCGAGCGCCCCGCCTTCTGGCGCTTCTGGCGCGATCTGCCGCCCAAGGGCAAGATCGGGCTGTTCCTGTCCTCGTGGTACCACGATCCGCTGATCGCCCGGGTCCACGGCCATGCGTCGGCGGTCGAGTTCGACGAATCGCTGCGGCCGATCATCCGGTTCGAAAAGACGCTGGCCGACGAAGGCGCGCTGATCCTCAAATTCTGGATGCATCTGTCGCGCCCGGCTCAGAAAAAGCGGCTGAAGAGCCTGGAAAAAGAGCCGCTGACGGCGTGGCAGGTCACCGAGACCGACTGGAAGCATTACGAGCTTTACGACAAGTTCGTTGCCGCCGCCGAGCGGATGATCATGCAGACCAGCAAGGGCCATGCCTCGTGGCGGATCGTCGAAGGGGCGGATTCCCGCTATCGCTCGGCGGTCGTGCTGCAAACGATCAAGGAGGCGATCACCGCCCATCTCGCCGCCCGCGCGGCGGCTCGCAAGGTCGCCGCCGAGATGAAGCAGGCGACCCGCGGCACGGATGAGGAGGCGACGGTTCCAGTGGCATTGCCGCCGCAGCCGACGATCCTGTCCTCGCTCGACATGACCCAGGCGATCGACAGCACCGCCTATGCCCATCTGTTCCAGGAGCAGCGGGCGCGGCTGGCCCATCTTTACCGCGCCGCGATCGAGGCGAGACTTTCCACCGTGCTGGTGTTCGAGGGCTGGGACGCGGCGGGCAAGGGCGGCACCATCCGCCGCCTGACCAATGCGCTGAACGCCCGCGATTATCAGGTGATCCCGATCGCCGCCCCCACCGAGGAAGAGCGCGCCCAGCATTATCTGTGGCGGTTCTGGCGTCACATCGCCCGCGCCGGACGGGTGACGGTGTTCGACCGCTCCTGGTATGGCCGGGTTCTGGTCGAGCGGGTCGAAGGGTTTTGTTCAGAAGAGGCGTGGCGGCGGGCCTATAACGAGATCAACGATTTCGAAGAGCAATTGACCTGCCACGGCATCGTGTTGTGCAAATTCTGGCTGCACATCACTTCGGAGGAGCAGTTGGCCCGCTTCACGGCGCGGGGCGAGATCGATTACAAGAAGTGGAAGCTGACCGACGAGGATTGGCGCAATCGCGGCAAATGGTCCGAGTACGAGCAGGCGGTCAACGATATGGTCGAACGCAGCTCGACCAGCGCCGCGCCCTGGACCCTGGTCGAGGCCAATTCGAAATCCTTTGCCCGGGTCAAGGTGATGCAGACCGTCGCCGACGCCCTGGAAAAAGCGCTGGATCGGCTGGAGAAGCACAAGAAATAATCCCGGCCCGGCCGCCTTGGTCGGGGCCGGTCCTTCCGTCGCCCGCACCGGCGCGGTATATAGGGGCGATGAGCGCGATCGGTCGGCCGACCGACGTGGCCGATGCCCTTTGCGTCCCCCCTTCCAAAAATGTCCGGCGGGCTTTATGGTCCGGCAGCTTCAGGATAAACCGATCGCCATGACCAAACTGACCCACATCCGCAATTTTTCCATCGTCGCTCATATCGACCACGGAAAATCCACCCTGGCCGACCGGCTGATCCAGTCTTGCGGCGCCGTCGAGGCGCGCGACATGAAGGAACAGATTCTCGATTCGATGGATATCGAACGCGAACGCGGCATCACCATCAAGGCCCAGACGGTGCGCCTGATGTACCGCGCCCAGGATGGTGAAACCTATCAGTTGAACCTGATGGACACGCCCGGCCACGTCGATTTCGCCTATGAGGTGTCGCGCTCGCTGGCGGCGTGCGAAGGCTCGCTGCTGGTGGTCGATGCCAGTCAGGGGGTCGAGGCCCAGACGCTGGCCAACGTCTATCATGCGCTGGACGCCGGGCACGAAGTGGTGCCGGTGCTGAACAAGATCGACCTGCCCGCCGCCGAGCCGGAGCGGATCAAGCAGCAGATCGAGGACGTGATCGGGCTGGACACCACCGACGCGGTGATGATCTCGGCCAAGACCGGGCTGGGCATCGGCGACGTGCTCGAAGCGCTGGTCAAGCGCCTGCCCGCACCGGAAGGCGAGATCGACGAGCCGTTGCAGGCTCTGCTGGTCGATTCCTGGTACGATTCCTATCTGGGCGTCATCATTCTGGTCCGCATCAAGAATGGTGTCCTGAAGAAGGGCCAGAAGATCCGGATGATGGCGACCGGGGCGGCCTATCAGATCGATACGGTCGGCTATTTCACCCCCAAGATGATTCAGTGTGCCGAGCTGAAGCCGGGCGAGATGGGCTTCTTCACCGCCGGGATCAAGGCGGTAGCGGAGACCAAGGTCGGCGATACCGTCACCGACGACAAGCGCCCGGCTTCCGAACCGCTGCCCGGCTTCAAGCCCAGCGTGCCGGTGGTGTGGTGCGGATTGTTCCCGATCGACGCTGCCGATTACGAAGATCTGCGCGATTCGCTGGCCAAGCTGCGTCTGAACGACGCCAGCTTTCAATACGAACCCGAAACGTCGGCGGCGCTGGGCTTTGGCTTCCGTTGCGGCTTCCTTGGCCTGCTCCATCTCGAAATCATCCAGGAGCGGCTGGAACGCGAGTTTAACCTCGATCTGATCACGACCGCGCCGTCGGTGGTGTACCGCGTCCACCTGACCAACGGCGAATTGCACGAATTGCACAATCCCGCCGATATGCCCGACCAGGGCCGGATCGAGCGGATGGACGAGCCGTGGATCAAGGCGACGATCATGGTCCCCGACGAATATCTCGGGCCGGTGCTGACGCTGTGCACCGAACGGCGCGGCCAGCAGCTTGACCTCACCTATGCCGGGGCGCGGGCGATGGCGGTCTATCGTCTGCCGCTGAACGAAGTGGTGTTCGATTTCTATGACCGGCTGAAATCGATTTCGCGCGGTTATGCCAGTTTCGATTACGAAATCGATTCCTATACCGAAAGCGATCTGGTCAAGGTGTCGATCCTGGTCAATGCCGAGCCGGTCGATGCGCTGTCCTTCATCGTCCACCGCGCCAATGCCGAAGCGCGCGGGCGCGGCATCTGCCAGCGGTTGAAGGAGCTGATTCCGCGCCAGATGTTCCAGATTGCGATCCAGGCGGCGATCGGCGGCCGCATCGTCGCCCGCGAATCGATCAGCGCGCTGCGCAAGGACGTTACCGCTAAATGCTACGGCGGCGACGCCACCCGTAAGCGCAAGCTGCTCGAGAAGCAGAAAGAGGGCAAGAAGCGGATGCGTCAGTTCGGCAAGGTCGAAATTCCGCAAAGCGCCTTCCTCGCCGCGCTCAAAATGGGTGACGATTAGACCGGTTCCGACGGGGCCGTTCCTCCCCTTGCGACCGGGTGGGAGGGCGGCTTCGCCAACTTTCCGTTGGGGGGCGGAGGGGGAATAGGGTAAAACAACAGTCCGTTCCTTTCCTGTTCTTCTGGAGCCATGGTGAAACCGCTGCTGCTTGACGACCGACTGGGTACGCTTCCGGATTATCCGTTTGCGCGGCTGACCGCCTTGCTGGGCGCGCCGTCGGGACCGGGGGCAACAGTGATGTCGATCGGCGAGCCGCAGCACGCGCCCCCGCCGCTGGCTGCCGAGACGCTCGCCCGCCATGCCGGGCTGTGGAACAAATATCCGCCCGCGACCGGCACCGAGGCGTTCCGCCACGCCGTCGCCGGGTGGCTGGGCCGCCGCTATGATCTGCCCGCCGGTCTGGTCGATCCCGACCGGGCGATTTTGCCGGTGGCCGGCACCCGCGAGGCGCTGTTTCTGATCGCCCAGGCGGTCTGTGGTCGCCGCGACGATGGCACGCCGCCGGTGGTGTTGCTGCCCAACCCGTTCTATCAGGTTTATGCCGGAGCGGCGGCGATGGCCGGAGCCGAGCCGGTGTTCGTGCCCAGCGCCGACGGTCCGACCGGACTGCCCGATTATTCGACCCTGCCGCCCGCTTTGCTGGAGCGGACCGCGCTGGCCTATCTGTGCAGCCCGGCCAATCCCCAGGGCAAGGTCGCCGATACCGCCCTGCTGGAACGGACGATCCAGGCGGCGCGGCGCTATGGCTTTGTCCTGGCCGCCGACGAATGCTATTCCGAGATTTGGGATCAGGCCCCGCCGCCCGGCGCGCTGTCCGTCTGCGCGACGCTGGGCGAGGGGCTGTCCCATGTCGTCGTGTTCAATTCGCTGTCGAAACGCTCCAGCCTGCCCGGTCTGCGTTCGGGCTTCGTTGCCGGGGACGAGCGGGTGATCGCCGCGTTCGCGCGCCTGCGCTCCTATGGTGGGGCGGCGACGCCGTTGCCGGTGCTGGCCGCCGCGACCGCTTTGTGGAACGACGAAGACCACGTTGTCGTCAACCGCGACCTCTACCGCGCCAAGACCGATATCGCCGAACGGCTGCTGGGCGGCCGTTTCGGCTTCGTCCGTCCCGAAGGCGGCTTCTTCCTCTGGCTCGATGTCGGCGATGGCGAAGCGGCGGCGAAGATTCTGTGGCGCGAGGCGGCGATCCGGGTGTTGCCCGGTGCCTATCTTGCCGGGACCGGGGCCGACGGGTCCAATCCGGGACAGCGTTATATCCGGGTGGCGCTGGTCCACGATCTTCAGACCACCGAGACGGCACTGTCCCGTCTCGGCGCGTTGCTCGACGGCTAACGCGATGGCGGCGGCTCCTGTCCGCAAGTCCAAGAGCCGGGGCGGCTTTCTGCCGCGTGGTTCGGTCGAATTCCTCCGCCGCCGCCTGACCCAATCCGGCGGTCTGGTGTTGATTGCGCTTGCCGCCGCCTTGGGCACGGCGCTCGCCAGTGCGGATTCCCACGATCCCAGCATTAACACTGCCGCCGAAGGGCCGATCCACAATCTGCTCGGCCGTCCCGGTGCGACGCTGGCCGATTTGCTGTTGCAGACGGTGGGCTGGGGTGCGGCCGGGCTGATCCTTGCCGCCCTGGTGTGGGGCGGGCTGATCCTGATCCGCGCCGTGCCGCCCCGCGCCTGGGCGGCCCGACTGGCGGTGTTGCCGTTGGCGATGGTGGCCTTGGCGGTAACTCTGGCGGCGTTGCCGCTGGCCGAATCCGAGGCTTTGCCGGCCGGATGGGGCGGCGCGCTCGGTCATTTGATCTCGGACGGATTGATCGCGCTGTTGCCCGACGGATTGGACGCCGTGGTCGGGTCCGGCGCGGCGCTGCTGGCGCTGGGGTTGATGTTGTTCGTCGTCGGTCTGTCGCCGGGCGAATGGATCGGGCTGTTCCGCCGGTTCCCCGCCACTCTGCTGCGGCTGGTCAGCGCGGCGATTCCGGCGCGGCGGGGATCGCCGGTGGCGCGGACGATCCCGACCCAGGCTCCGGCTCAGGCTGCCGCGCCGCCGCATCCGATCCCCCAGCCCTATCCGTTTGCTCCGGCGGATGAAGAGGAGATCGACGACGAGGACGAAGATCGTTCCGATGCCGTTCCGGTTGTGCCGATCGCCCCGCCCCGCCCGGCTCCTGCCGCTGCCCGGCGCGAGCCGCCGCCGACCCGTCCGATTGCCACGCCGTCGGCAACCTATCAATTGCCGCCGCTGACCCTGCTGACCCCCAGTCCGGAACAAGGCGGTCCCCGCTTCAATCCCGAGGGGTTGACCCAGAACGCCCGGATGCTGGAAGCGGTGCTGGAAGATTTCGGCGTCAACGGCAAGGTGGTCAAGGTTCGCCCCGGCCCGGTGGTGACGCTGTACGAACTCGAACCCGCGCCGGGGACCAAGACCAGTCGGGTGATCGGTCTGGCCGACGACATCGCCCGCTCGATGAGCGCGCTGTCGGTGCGGATCGCCACCATTCCCGGTCGTAGCGTGATCGGAATCGAACTGCCCAACGCCCGGCGCGAAACGGTCTATTTGCGTGAGTTGCTGGCTTCGGAGCCGTTCGAAAAGGTTCCGGCGCGGCTGACCCTGGTGCTGGGCAAGGATATCGGCGGCGGCCCGGTGATGGTCGATCTGGCCCGGATGCCGCATCTTCTGATCGCGGGCACCACCGGCTCGGGTAAGTCGGTGGCGATCAACACGATGATCCTGTCTCTGCTGTACCGGCTGCCGCCCGAAGAATGCCGGGTGATCATGATCGATCCCAAGATGCTGGAATTGTCGGTCTATGACGGCATTCCCCATCTGCTGGCCCCGGTGGTGACCGAACCGGGGAAGGCGGTACTGGCCCTGAAATGGGCGGTGCGCGAGATGGAAGATCGCTATCGCGCGATGAGCCAGTTGGGTGTCCGCAATATCGCCGGGTACAACAACCGACTGCTTGAGGCGCGCGGGCGTGGCGAGGTGCTGACCCGGACCGTTCAGGTCGGTTTCGATCCCGAGACCGGCAAGCCGCTCTACGAAGACCAGACCCTGGCGCTCGAACCGCTGCCCTTCATCGTCATCATCGTCGATGAAATGGCCGATCTGATGCTGGTCGCGGGCAAGGAGATCGAGGCGGCGGTGCAGCGGCTGGCCCAGATGGCCCGCGCCGCCGGGATTCATCTGATCATGGCGACCCAGCGTCCTTCGGTCGATGTCATCACCGGAACGATCAAGGCCAACTTCCCTACCCGCATTTCGTTCCAGGTCACCTCGAAGATCGACAGCCGCACCATCCTGGGCGAACAGGGGGCCGAGCAATTGCTGGGTCAGGGCGACATGCTCTACATGGCCTCGGGCGGGCGGATCACCCGCGTCCATGGTCCGTTCGTTTCGGATTCCGAGGTCGAGACGGTGGTCGAATTCCTTCGCGCTCAGGGCGAACCGACCTATATCGAGGCGGTGACCGAGGAAGAGGCCAGCCCCGGCGCGGGTGGTGGGGCTGAAGGCGGCTCCGGCGACGATCTGTACGATCAGGCGGTGGCGCTGGTGATCCGGGAAGGCAAGGCCTCGACCAGTTTTGCCAGCGGCACCTTCAGATCGGCTATAACCGCGCCGCCCGGCTGGTCGAGCGGATGGAAGCCGAAGGGGTGGTCAGCCGCCCCAATCATGTCGGCAAGCGCGAGGTTCTGGCCCGCGGCGGAGGCGAGTATTGATGAAAGGCGACACCATGACCCGGGACAGGTTCCGGACGATCTTCCTGGCGCTGCTGCTGGGGTTGGCGCTGACCACCGGCGCGGCGGTGGCGGCCGAACCGAAGGCGGTGCCGCTGTCGGCCGATGACCGCGCCGATGTCGTTCGCGCCGAGGACTATCTGAACGCGATCACCACGCTCAAGGCCCGCTTTCTCCAGACCTCGCCTAACGGCGTTTCGGTCGAAGGCGATGCCTATCTGTCGCGGCCCGGCCGGTTGCGGATGCAATACGATCCGCCCAGCCCGTTGCTGGTGGTCGCCGATGGCAGCTTTCTGATCGTTCACGACCGCGAGCTGGGCGCGCCCAGTTATATTCCGCTCGGCTCGACCCCGGCCGGGATGCTGGTGCAGCCTAATTTGCGCCTGACCGGCGGCTCGGTCACGGTGACGCGGGTGGCGCGGCTGCCCGGTGTGGTGCGGATTTCGGCGGTCGAGACCGAAGACCCGAGCTCGGGCGAGATCACCCTGGTGTTTTCCGACCGCCCGTTCGAATTGCGCCAGTGGCAGGTGCGCGACGCCCAGCATCAGGTGACGACGGTGTCGCTGTTCGAAAGCCGGACCGGCGTGACGCTCGATCCCAAGCTGTTCAAGTTCGTCGATCCCAACATGACGAAATCGCCTCTCAACCTGAACGATCATTAAGCCGGAGCAGAGCCGCTTTCGCGCCTCGCTCGCCCTGCTTCATGTCGATTGGGCATGTAAGCCATGCCGAGGTCAGGGATGCGTTAAGGGGCGCGACGGCCTACCTCTTATGGATCGAGACCGGGCCGTTTTCACCGGCGGCCCGGTTGCGGCGGGGCGCTTCCCCTCCCTCCGCGCACGCCCCCGCCGCACGCTCCCCCCCAAGGAGCGCGACGCCCGGCTATCCCCCATGGCCGGGCGTCCCCTCGGTTTATCCCCATGCTCTCCCCCTTGATCGGGATGGAAAATTCCGGTTTGAGGGCTGGATTTGGGGCCGAGTCTGTGCAATATGATCTCCCGCCCCGTCCCGGACCCTGTGGAGGATTTCTATGACTGTTCGCGTTGCCATTAATGGCTTCGGCCGCATCGGCCGCCTGGTGTTGCGAGCCATTGTCGAATCGAAGCGCAGCGATATCGAAGTCGTCGGAATCAACGACCTGGGGTCGGCTGAGGCCAACGCCCATCTGTTGAAGTACGACTCGGTTCACGGCGTTCTTGCCAACGAGATTTCGGCCACCGCCGATTCGATCACGATCGACGGCAAGGCGATCCGCGTCATCGCCGAACGCGACCCGGCCCAGCTGCCGTGGAAAGAACTGAACGTCGATGTGGCGCTCGAATGCACCGGGCTGTTCACCAAGCGCGATAAGGCGGCCGCGCATCTGACCGCCGGTGCGAAGCGGGTTCTGGTGTCGGCCCCGGCCGACGGTGCCGACCTGACCGTCGTCTATGGCGTCAATCACGACAAGCTGACCCGCGATCACCTCGTGGTCTCGAACGGTTCGTGCACCACCAATTGCCTTGCTCCGGTGGCGCAGATCCTCAACGAGCTGGGCGGCATCAAGCACGGCTTCATGACCACCGTCCACGCCTTCACCGGCGATCAGCGCACCGTCGACACCCTGCACAAGGATCTGCGTCGCGCCCGTGCCGCCTCGCTGTCGATCATCCCGACCTCGACCGGCGCGGCCAAGGCGATCGGTCTGGTTCTGCCGGAACTGGCGGGCAAGCTGGACGGAACCTCGGTCCGCGTCCCCACCCCCAACGTCTCGATGATCGATCTCGTCGTCGTCACCGAACGTCCGGTCACCGCCGAGCAGATCAATCAGGCGATGGCCGACGCCGCCAAGGGCCGCCTGAAGGGCGTGCTCGGTGCCGAATCCGCCGAACTGGTCAGCGTCGATTTCAACCACAACCCCAATTCCTCGACCTTCGATCTGACCCAGACCAAGGTCATCGACGGCACCTTCGTCCGGGTTCTGTCCTGGTACGACAACGAATGGGGCTTCTCGAACCGCATGGCCGACACCGCGATTGCCATCGCCAAGCTGATCTGACGCGAAAGGATCGCCGCGATGTTTCGTACTCTCAATCAGCTGAACGTCAGAGGGAAGCGCGTCCTGGTCCGCGCCGACCTCAACGTTCCGGCCAAGGACGGAATCGTCACCGACGCCTCCCGGATCGAGCGCTCGGCCGCGACCCTTTGCGATCTGGCCCGGCGCGGCGCCCGCGTCGTGGTGATGAGCCATTTCGGCCGCCCCAAGGGCGTCGATGCCGCCTTCTCGATGCGCTTTCTGGTCGATCCGCTGTCACAGGCGGTCGGTCAGACCGTGCTGTGGGCCGACGATTGCGTTGGCCGCGACGCCGCCCGGTTGGTCGGATCGTTGCGCGACGGTGAAATCTGCCTGCTGGAAAACGTCCGCTTCCATCCCGAGGAAGAGGCGAACGACCCCACTTTCGCCCGTGAACTGGCGGCGCTCGGTGATTTCTACGTCAACGACGCGTTTTCCTGCGCCCATCGCGCCCACGCCTCGACCGAGGCACTGGCTCACCTGCTGCCGTCGGCGGCCGGTCTGCTGATGCAGGCCGAGCTTGAGGCCCTGGGGAAGGCGCTGGAGAAGCCCGAGAAGCCGGTGGCCGCGATCGTCGGCGGGTCGAAGGTTTCGACCAAGCTCGATCTGCTCGGCAACCTCGTCACCAAGGTCGATTATCTGATCATCGGCGGCGGCATGGCCAACACCTTCCTGTTCGCTCAGGGTAAGGCGGTGGGCAAGTCGTTGTGCGAGCGCGAGCTGGCCGATACTGCCCGCGAGATTCTCGACAAGGCGCGCGAGGCCCATTGCCACATCGTCCTGCCGGTCGATGTCGTGGTGGCCGACCGTTTCGGCGAGAATGCCGAGACCCAGGTGGTCAGCGTCGATGCGGTGCCGGAAGATCAGATGATCCTGGATGCCGGCCCGGCGTCGGCCGAAGCGATCATTGATCGCCTGGGCGGCTGCAAGACCCTGGTGTGGAACGGCCCGCTCGGTGCGTTCGAGATCGTGCCGTTCGACAAGGCGACCAACGCGGTCGCGGTGTGGGCGGCGGAGCGGACCGTTCAGGGTCGCCTGTTGACCGTCGCGGGCGGTGGCGATACCGTTTCGGCCTTGGCCAAGGCGGGCGTCGAAGCCAAGTTCTCGTATGTCTCGCTTGCGGGCGGTGCCTTCCTCGAATGGCTCGAAGGCAAGGAACTGCCCGGTATCGTTGCGTTGTCCCAGGGGGCCTGATCCCAGGTTCCCGTCACTCGCTTCCCCTCTTCCGCCTGGGCGGGAGAGGGGTACCGGAGTCCGTTCCGTCATGAAGGTCCATTTCATCGGGGCCGGACCCGGAGCCCCCGACCTGATCACCGTTCGGGGACTCAACCTGATCCGCCGCTGCAAGGTGGTGCTGTATGCCGGGTCCCTGGTCCCGCGCGAGGTGATCGCCGAAGCCCCTGCCGATGCCCGGATCGTCGATACTGCTCTGATGGAGCTGGATCAGATCGCCGCCGAATTTTCCGCCGCCCGCGATGCCGGTCTGGATGTTGCCCGGCTGCATTCCGGCGATCTGTCGATCTACAGCGCAATTGGCGAACAGATGCGGTGCCTTGATGATTTGGGCATCGAGTATGACGTCACTCCCGGCGTTCCGGCCTTTGCCGCCGCCGCCGCCGCCCTGGCGACCGAACTGACCCTGCCGGGAATCAGCCAGTCGCTGGTGCTGACCCGCACCACCGGGCGGGCGACCCCGATGCCGGACGGCGAGACCCTGGCCACGATGGGGGCCAGCGGCGCCACCCTGGCGATCCATCTGTCCGTTCATAACATCGCCCATGTCGTCGCCGAGCTGACCCCGCGTTACGGTGCCGATTGCCCGGTTGTGGTTGCCTTTCGGGTCGGCTGGCCCGACCAGCGTCTGGTGCGGGGCTGCCTTGCCGATATCGAGGGCAAGGTCGCCGAATCCGGGGTGACGCGGACCGCGCTGATTTTGGTCGGCCGCGTTCTCGGGGCGAAGGATTTCAAGGATTCATGCCTTTATTCCCGCGGTCATGGTCGAACCGCCGAACAGCTGGCCTGAACGGTTTTGCTTGGGCGGCGACGTCATCGCGGGCCTTGTGCCGGACCTCCGGTTGTGCTTCAACCCCTACTATCCTAGTCAGGCCGTGGCAGTTTGAACGCCCTCCGGTCTTTCGCGCAAAAAGGAAAAACCGCCAATGAACAAGCTGTCCGCGAGCGGTCAGGCGCTGGTCCTGGCCTTGGGCCTGGTCGCCGCCCCCGCCCTTGCCGCCGACAAGAACACGGTTGTTGCCGTGGTCAACGGGACCGAACTGCGTATGTCGCAGATGGCGGATTTCGCCCGGCAATTGCCTCCGAACCTCGGCCAGCCCCCTTATGAGGCTCTGCTTGAGGTCGTCATCAACAATCAGTTGGTGCTCGAGCAGGCCAAGAAAGAAAAGCTGGACGCCGATCCCGAGGTCAAGGCGGCCCTGAAGCAGGCGGAAAGCTCGCTGATGCGCCAGGCTTGGATCGCCCGTAAGATGCGCTCCGCCGTCAGCGAAGAGGCGGTCCGCGCCCGCTACGACCAATTGGCCAAGGATTTCGTCCCGGCCGAGGAAGTCCACGCCCGCCACATCCTGGTTGAGACCGAAGACGCCGCCAAGGCGGTGATCGCCGATCTCAACAAGGGCGTCGATTTCGCCGATCTGGCCCGCACCAAGTCGAAGGACCCGTCGGGTGCCCAGAATGGCGGCGACCTCGGTTACTTCGCTCAGAAGGACATGGTGCCGGAATTCGCCGCCGCCGCCTTTGCGATGCAGCCCGGTCAGGTGTCGAAGACCCCGGTCAAGACCCAGTTCGGCTGGCATGTCATCAAGGTCGAAGACCGTCGCATGTCGTCGCTGCCCAGCTTCGAACAGGCCAAGGGCCCGATCAGCCAGCAGCTCGCCGAAGTGGTGGCGCAGCAGACGGTGACCGAACTGCGCGACAAGGCGAAGATCAAGCGCTTTGGTCCCGACGGCGCGGCTCTGCCCGAAGGCGACAAGAAGTAATCTGACGTCTGAGGCTTACCCCCGTCGCGGTCCGGTTGCGGGCTCGCGGCGGGGTGTCGGCCTTACCGATCTAGAAATCGGTGGCATAGACCAGGGTTACCCGTCCCAGCGTCACGCCCCATTTCGACACTCTGGCCCGGTTGAGCAGCACGCCCCCGGGTTGCAGAAACATCCAATCCTCGACATTGACCCGCAGCGGAATGCCGAAATAGCTGAGCTTCACGATGTAGCGCAGCGACAGGGCATTGCCTGACGACTGCCCGTTGGCGCTGCCGATCACATCGTTGGCGGTGGCGTTATAGCTGCCATCCTCGCGCCGGGTGATGGCCCATTCCCGCCGCAGAGTTTCGCCGTCGCTGTAAGTGAAGTCCTGCTCGAGTTCGAGCGTCTGGCCGTCCCACCGTCCGATTGTCTCGGCGGTGAATTGGCGACGGATTCGGCCGAAGCGATCCTCGAACATCCCCCAGGCCCGAGCCCGGCCGGTAAAATACTCCTCCAGCCGCAGCGGAGTGGCGGATTCGGCGAAGTCGGACGGCCGCATCCGGATGAAGCTGCGCAGAAAAATCAGCGCAACGACGATGGCAACAAGGGTGAGCAGGGTAGTCATGGTGTCGAACCCTCCATGGCTGTCGGCGGATGATCGAGAGACCGACGAGCCCGTCGGGTCATCGTGACCGGAGCCAGGGCGATTGAGCAAGCGACGATAAATACGGACGGCGGATCGCGCCCACCGTCCGGGCGCTCGGTTCCGGCCGCAAAAGAAAACCGGGAGGGGTGACCCTCCCGGACAAAGTCGGCTGAATGAAAGCGGAGGGAGAACCGAAAGGACTATTGCCCGGTGGTCAGCGACAGGAATTCACGGCGCAGGGCCTGATCGGTCCGGAACGCGCCGATCATCCGGCTGGTGACCATCGACACGCCGGTTTTGTGAACGCCCCGGGTGGTCATGCATTGATGCTGGGCATCGATTACCACCGCGACTCCCTTGGGCTGCAACACCTCTTCGATCGCATTGGCGATCTGGGCGGTCAGTTTCTCTTGAATCTGGAGACGGCGGGAAAATGCCTCGACGACGCGGGCCAGCTTGGAAATCCCCACCACTCGGCGATCGGGCAGATAGGCGACGTGCGCCACCCCCAGGATCGGCACCATGTGATGCTCGCAATGGGATTCGAGACGGATGCCGCGCAGCATCACCATCTCGTCATAGCCATCGGTTTCTTCGAAGGTCCGGGCCAGGATATCCACCGGGTCGGCATCGTAGCCCGAATAGAATTCTTCGTACGAGCGCACGACCCGAGAAGGGGTGTCGATCAAGCCTTCGCGGTCGGGATCGTCGCCAGCCCAGCGGATCAGGGTCCGAACAGCCGTTTCGGCCTCGGCGCGGCTCGGACGGTCTTCGGACCAGGGGCGGTCGGGACGGATCGAAACGGTGGTTGCATTCATCACGAAGGCTCCCTCGTCTGAGTGTTAGTCGTCAGTCCTAGGTGGGGGTGAACCGGCCAAAGTGCCAGGGGGAAAGTTAAAACGATTCGATTCCGCTTCGTTGACAGCCCCTTTTCGCGGAGTATGGTGACCTCCCGTCACCGGGAGTCTTTACAACCAGGAGTCCGCAGATGAGCCCCGCCGCCCTCGAATCGACCATCGACGCCGCCTGGGAGGCGCGCGATACCGTTACTGTTGCCACGCAGGGCGCCGTGCGCGACGCCGTTGAAGCGGTGCTGGACGGGCTCGATAATGGGTCGTTGCGGGTGGCCGAGAAAAAAGACGGGACCTGGGTTGTCAATCAATGGCTGAAAAAAGCGGTGCTGCTGTCATTCCGCCTGACCGATTCCGCCCCGATCCCCGGTGGTCCCGGCGGAGCGTCGTGGTTCGACAAGGTGCCGACCAAGTTCGAGGGCTGGGATGATGCCCGCTTCCGCGCCGCGGGCTTCCGCGCCGTGCCGGGATCGGTGGTGCGCCGCTCCGCCTATATTGCGCCGGGTGTGGTGCTGATGCCGTCCTTCGTCAATCTCGGAGCCCGGGTTGAATCCGGCACGATGGTCGATACCTGGGCCACCGTTGGTTCGTGTGCCCAGATCGGCCGGAACGTCCATCTGTCGGGCGGCGCGGGGATCGGCGGTGTGCTTGAGCCGCTTCAGGCCGGTCCGGTGATCATCGAGGACGATTGCTTCATCGGGGCCCGTGCCGAAGTCGCCGAAGGGGTGATCGTCGAGACCGGGGCGGTGCTGTCGATGGGCGTCTATCTCGGCGCCTCGACCAAGATCATCGACCGCGAAACCGGCGAGACGTTTATCGGACGGGTGCCGCCCTTCTCGGTCGTGGTGCCGGGCAGCCTGCCGGGCAAGCCGCTGCCCGACGGCACGCCGGGACCGAGCCTGTATTGCGCGGTGATCGTCAAAAAGGTCGATGCCCGCACCCGGTCCAAGGTCTCGATCAACGAGCTGTTACGCGATTGAGCGCCGTCTTCGACCCGCTGACGCTGGCCCAGGCGCTGATCCGCCGTCCCAGCGTGACCCCCGAGGATGCCGGGGCGATCGATCTGCTGATCGACGCCCTGACGCCGATGGGGTTCGTCTGCCACGAGATCCGCTCGGCAACCGGCGGGCCGGAGATCCGTAACCTGTATGCCCGCCGGGGAACCGGCGGGCCCAATTTCTGCTTTGCCGGTCATACCGATGTGGTGCCGCCGGGCCAGGGCTGGAGCGTCGATCCCTTTGCCGCCCTGGCGATCGACGGCCGTCTGTTCGGTCGCGGCGCCGCCGACATGAAGGGCGGCATCGCCTGCTTCGTCGCGGCGGTGGCGCAGATGCTGGCCGAGGGCGAGCCGTCGGGCTCGATCTCGTTGCTGATCACCGGCGACGAGGAAGGCCGCGCCATCGATGGCACCGTCAAGGTGCTCGACTGGCTGGCCGCCCGGGGCGAAACGATCGATGCCTGTCTGGTCGGCGAGCCGACCAATCCCCGCCAACTAGGCGAGATGATCAAGATCGGCCGTCGCGGCAGCCTCAACGCCCGGCTGCGGGTGATCGGCACCCAGGGCCATTCCGCCTATCCCCATCTGGCCGACAATCCGATTCCCCGGCTGATCGAAATCCTGCGGCGGCTGACCGAAGCGCCGCTGGATCAGGGCACGCCGCATTTCCAGCCGTCGACCCTGGCCTTGACCACCGTCGATGTCGGCAATCCCGCCACCAACGTCATTCCCGCCGAAGCCCGCGCCGGGTTCAATATCCGCTTCAACGATCTGCATAGCGGCGAGTCGCTGACGCGCTGGATCGAGCAGGTGGCCCGCGAATCCGGGGGGCAGGTCGAGGTGGCGGTCGAAGTGTCGGGCGAGGCCTTCCTGACCCCGCCCGGGCGCTTGTCCGACAGTCTGGTGAGCGCGATCCGCGCCGAAACCGGGCTTACCCCCGAACTGTCTACCAGCGGCGGCACCTCGGATGCCCGCTTCATCCGCTCGGTCTGCCCGGTGGTCGAATTCGGGTTGGTCGGTCAGACCATCCACAAAGCCGACGAACACGTCGCCATTGCCGATCTGGCTGGGCTGACCGCGATCTATCGCCGCGTGCTGGCCGATTGGGTGGGCGCATGATCGGTTTTGCCGAAATCATCCGGTCTGTTTATGGCAGCTGGCTGCTGGCCTGCGGCAAGCCCAGCGGGATGCAATGGTTCGATTCCACGCCGGGTGGGGTGCTGCGCTCGTTCTGGGGACCGGCGCTGGTGCTGCCGGGCGTGCTGGTGCTCCAGGCGCTGGACGGGACCTTCGAAGAAGCCAATCTCGGCTTTGCCCTGGCGTCGCAACTGATCGCCTTTGTCATCGGCTGCACCGCCTTCCCCCTGGTGGTGGCGCAGATTTGCGACCAGATCGGCCGCAGCCAGAACTATTCCCGCTATCTGACCGTCTATAATTGGTCGGCGATCATTCAGATTTCCGCCCTGTTGCCGGTATCGCTGCTGGCCTGGCTGATGCCGGGAACGCCGATGGCCCTGCTCAGTCTGATCGTCACGGTCGGCCTGCTGTTTTATCAGGCCTATCTCGCCCGCGTTGCGCTGGGGGTGACCTATCTCGCCGCCGGTCTGCTGGTGACGCTCGATCTGCTGATCGGAACCCTGGTCCAGACCGCTGCTGATCGCATTGCCGGATAGCGAGTGCTATCGTGCCCGGCATGGATGATCTTCCGTTTGCCCTGCCTGCGTTCGAACCCGGCTCGGTCTGGCTGACCGGCGCGGGGCCTGGCGATCCCGGCCTGTTGACCCTGACGGCGCTGCATGGCCTGCGTCAGGCCGACATCGTGATTCACGACGCCCTGCTTGATCCCCGCCTGCTGCGGCTGGTCCGTCCCGATGCCGTGGTCGAAGCCTGGGGCAAGCGCGGCGGCCGTGCCTCGCCGCATCAAAGCGAGATCACCGCCCGGCTGATCGAATTGGCCCGGCAGGGGCTGCGGGTGCTGCGGCTGAAAGGCGGCGATCCGTTCGTGTTCGGGCGCGGCGCCGAAGAGGCGCTGGCGCTGGCCGCCGCCTCGGTTCCCTTTCGCATCGTGCCGGGGATCACCGCCGGGATCGGCGGGCTGGCCTATGCCGGTGTTCCAGTGACCGCCGGATCGGCCAATTCCGCCTTCGCCTTCGTCACCGGCCATGGTCCCGATGGTGGCTTGCCCGACGATCTCGACCGGGTGGCGCTGGCCCCGGTGTTGGTGGTGTTCATGGGGCTGGCCCATCTGGCCGAGTTCAGCCGCCGTCTGATCGCGGCGGGACGCTCACCTGATGAAGCGTCAGCGCTGGTCGCGTCGGCGGCGACGCCGCGCCAACGGGTGGTCGAGACCCGGCTGGCCGATCTGGCCGAAAGCGCGGAGGCTCACGCGCTCGACCCGCCCGCTCTGGTGGTGGTTGGTCCGGTGGTGGGGTTGCGCGAGCGGCTGGATTGGTGGCGGCCGCTGGCGGAGAGCGGCTGATGCATGACGCGGCGGCGCATTCGGTTTATCGCGAATTGCTGGCCCAATGTGGTGGCGATAGCGGATTGATCGCCACGCTGCTGGTCACCGGGCTGATCGGCGGGTTTATTCATTGCGGCGGGATGTGCGGGCCGCTGGTGCTGGCTCAGGTGATGGCGGGAATCCGTGCGGTTCCGGCCGGGCCGGGGGCAGAGTTGCGGCGGCTGGCCGGGGCGGCGCTGCTGCCCTATCATTTCGGTCGCGTTCTGACCTATGCCGCGCTGGGGGCCGGGGCGGGCGCGGTGGCCGGTCTGGTCCGCGATTTGCCGCTGTTTCGCTGGGTTGCGGTGGCGCTGCTGTTGCTGGCGGCACTGCTGTTGGGCCTGCAAGCCTGGCCGCGCCGGGGCCGGGGCGACTTTGGCGGCCGAGGGGTGGCGGGGCTGGGGCGTCTTGTCCAGCCGTTGTTCGCCGCCCCGACCGGATGGCGGGGCGTTCTGCTCGGTCTGCTGCTCGGCTTTCTCCCCTGCGGGATGGTCTATGCTGCGTTGGCGGCCGCGGCCGCGGCGGGCGATCCGCTTCTGTCGGCCGCCGCGATGCTGGCGTTTGGCATCGGCACGATGCCGGTGTTGATCCTGGTCGCGGCGATCGGCCACGCCGCTTTGGTGCGCTGGCGGCAAAGTCTGCTGCGGGTTGCCCCGGTGTTGCTGCTGCTCAATGCCGGGTGGCTGGGCCTGCTGGCGTTTCGTTTGGCGATGGGATGAGCGAGATGGGTGCACCCGGACTAATCATTTCGGCCCCGTCCTCGGGCAGCGGTAAGACCTCGGTGACGCTGGGATTGCTCCGCGCTTTGGCCCGGCGGGGAGTACGGGTGGGGTCGGCCAAGGTCGGTCCCGATTTCATCGATCCCGCCTTTCACGCCGCCGCCAGCGGCCAAGCCTGTTTCAATCTCGACGGCTGGGCGATGCGCCCCGCCACCCTGGCCGGATTGACGACGCACGTCGGGGCGGGGGTCGATCTGGTCGTCTGCGAAGGGGTGATGGGGCTGTTCGACGGGGCCTTGACCGCACCGGATCAGCCCGACGGCAGCACCGCCCAACTGGCGCTGGCCACTGGCTGGCCGGTGGTGCTGGTGCTGGACGGGCGCGGAATGATCGCCTCGGCGGCGGCAGTGTTGGCCGGGTTCGACCGGCTGCGGCCCGGTCCGGGGCTGGCCGGTGTCGTGTTCAATCGGGTCCGTTCTTCACGCGCCCAGGCCGCGATCGAAAGCGCCTGCCGGGCCGCCTGTCCCGATGTCGCGCTGCTGGGCTTTTTGCCGCCCGCTCCGGCGCTGGAGATGAAAAGCCGTCATCTCGGGCTGGTCCAGGCCTGCGAGCGGCCCGATCTCGACGCCTTTCTCGACGGTGCCGCCGCTCTGGTCGAGGCCCATCTCGACCTTGACCGTCTGTGTGCCCTCGCCCGCCCGGCCCGGCTGTCCGCGTCGGCTCCGGCCGTGCCGCTGCCGCCGTTGGGTCAGCGGATCGCCCTGGCCGCCGATGCCGCCTTTGCCTTTGCCTATCCGGCAACGCTGGACGGCTGGCGCGCCGCCGGGGCCGAAATCGTTCCGTTCTCGCCCCTGGCCGATCAGGGGCCGGACCCTGCCGCCGACGCGGTCTATCTTCCCGGCGGCTACCCTGAGCTTCATGCCGGTCTGCTGGCGGGCAACCAGGGCTTTCTGGGCGGTCTCCGCGCCGCCGCCGACCGGGGCGCGGCTCTGTTCGGCGAGTGCGGCGGCTATATGGTGCTGGGGCGCGGGATCGAGGACGAGACGGGAACCCGCCACGCGATGGCCGGGTTGCTCGGGCTGGAAAGCTCGTTCGCCCGGCGGCGGCTTCACCTCGGCTATCGCCGTGCCGTGCTGGAATGCGCGGGCGCGTTGGGTGTGGTCGGGGCGGTGTTTCGTGGCCACGAATTTCATTACGCCTCGGTTCTGGCCGAGGAGGGGGAGGCGCTGTTCACGGTATCCGGGGCTGACGGTGCCGGGCTGGGCCGCTGTGGGCTTTGCTCCGGCACCGTCGCCGGGTCGTTCGTTCACCTGATCGACCGGGACGAAGGCGTCGCTACACCGCCTTGACGGTGACGTAGCTGCCGGGAGCGTCCTCGATCACCGGAAGCGGGCCGTCGCCGGGCTGGCGCACCGCGACCTGCGGTCCGGCGTTCTTCTCGACCCAGCTCTGCCAATCGGTCCACCACGATCCTGGGTTTTCCGTTGCGCCCGCCAGCCAAGCCTCAGGGGTTTTGGCCTTTTTGGCATTGACCCAGTAAGTGTATTTGTTGGCGACGGGGGGATTGACCACGCCCGCGATATGACCCGAAGCCGACAGCACGAAGCGGACCGGGCCGGAGACGTGGCGGGTCAGCGAGAAGGTGCTTTGCCACGGCGCGATATGGTCCTCGCGGGTCGACAGCAGGTAGATCGGGGTCTTGATCGCGCCCAGATCGATCGGGATGCCGTCGATTTCGATCCCGCCCGGCTCGATCAGCTTGTTCTCCTGATACATCTTGCGCAGATAGAAGCTGTGCATCGCCGCCGGCATCCGGGTCGAGTCCGAATTCCAGTACAGCAGATCGAACGGGAACGGGTCCTTGCCCAACAGGTAATTGTTGACGACGAACGACCAGATCAGGTCGTTGGCCCGCAACATGTTGAAGGTGGTGGCCATGTCGCGACCGTCGAGGAAGCCGGTCTGCGACATCCGCGCTTCAAGGCTGACCAATTGCTCTTCATCGATGAAGATGCCGAGCTCGCCCGGCTCCTTGAAGTCGGTCATCGTCGCGAGCAGGGTGGTCGAGACGATGCGATCGTCCCCTTTTGCCGCCAGCCAGGCCATGGTGCAGACCGTCAGGGTGCCGCCCAGGCAATAGCCGACCAGATTGGCCCGGCGCTGGCCGGTGATCTGCTCGATCGCGTCGAGCGCGGCCAGCGGACCTTCGTGCATGTAATTGCCAAAGGTCTTGCCCCCCAGCGATTCGTCGGGATTGACCCACGAAATCACGAAGACGGTGTGGCCCTGATCGACCGCCCATTTCAGGAAGGAATTTTTCGGCCGCAGATCGAGGATGTAATATTTGTTGATCCACGGCGGCACCACCAGCAGCGGCGTTTCGAACGTCGTGGGCGTGGTCGGGGTATATTGGATCAATTGCATCAGGTCGTTTTGGAAAACGACCTTGCCCGGCGTCACCGCGATGTTCTCGCCGACGCGGAAGGCGTCGTAATCGGTCATCCGGATCGCCAGACTGCCCTTGCCGCGCTCCAGATCGCCCAGCAGATTGTCGAGACCCTTCAGCAAGTTCTCGCCGCCGGATTCGACGGTAGCCCGCAATACTTCGGGATTGGTCAGGACGAAGTTGCTGGGAGACATCGCATCGACGAACTGGCGGGTATAGAAATCGACCTTCTTGGCTGAACGCTCGTCCAGACCCTCGACCCCACGGACGACGTTTTGCATCCACCGCGCCGACAGCAAATAGGATTGCTTGATGTAGTCAAAGACCTCGTTGTCGTTCCACATCTGGTCCTTGAAGCGGCGATCGCCGGAATCCGGGGCTACCACCGGATCGGTCTTTTGCCCCAGCATCCGCAGCGTGGTGTTTTGCCACAGCGCGGCATAATCCTGCCACAGCGACACCTGCGCCTCGACGATCTTGGCCGGATCGCTGATGATCCGGGTCGTCATCTCAAGGAAGGCATTGCCGATGTTGAGCGGGTCGAGCGAAGCGATCGTCGGATCGGCTGCCTGACGAGTAATGAAGTCACTGACGAGACGTTGGCTGCGTTCGGCGATGCTGGTCATTGCCGATGAAAATTCGGAGGGATCGAGCAGCTTGGTTCCCGCGACCTTTGGATCGGTCATTTCGCACCCCATGGATGTTGCAGGAAGAAACGCCGCCGCCACCGGCCACGCCGACCGGTCCGGAGGGGGACGAGAAAATCGTCCTCTCTTTACACGTTACACACAATCTATATACTTTCTATCGCCCGCCTGATAAACGTGAACTTGCCGTAAATCCCGGCAGAGACCAATTTCTGTTGTCCTTATCGGGGGTCGCCGTCCCACCATGTTCGAGTCCATCGAGATCATGCGCCGCAATCTCCGGCGCCGGATGCTCGCGGTCGGCACCAGCGTCGCCACGGCTGCGTTGATTTCTGGTTGCTCGTGGGTGCCCGACGCTTTGAACCCGGTCGAGTGGTACCGGGGGATCGCCGGATCTTCGAACGACGAGGTCAGCGCCTCTGATATCGCCGCTCCCCGCCGGTCGGGTGGAAAAAGCGACGAGACCAACGCCCAGGGTGTCGGCCGTGGTCTTGCCGCCGACCGTGACAACGCCAAATATGCCAGCGCCTCCCGCCGCGAACCCGCGCCGACCAAGCAGCTGGCCCGCCGTACTGTCGTCGCTCCGGTCCAGACCGCCGACGCGACCCCGCCGGTTCCGGCTGTACCCGCACCCGCGCCGGTGGTAGCGTCACCGTTGCCGGTTCCGCCCGGTGCGACCTCGGCCAGCGTGGCTGCCTCGACCGCCGCTCCGGCTGCCGTGCGTGAAATGCCGTCGCTCGACCGTCAGATGCGGACCGCCCGCGACGAAGGCCCCAGCGCCGCCCCGACCCAAATTGCCAGCGCGCCACCGCCCCGGCCCAATATTCCCGAGACGGTGCCGACCCGCCGCAGCACCCTGGTCGATCATTACCAGCAGCGCCTGAACGAATCCTCCGCCGCCACGGCCAAGAGCGGGACGTTCGATTCGGTGCCGCCGCCCCGGCCGGACTCGTCTTACGCGCAACCGGCCTCGGCCTATGCGGTCCCCGCCAATGCTCCGATCACCTATCGGAGCCAGCAGCCGCTGCCCGCCGCATCCTTCGCGTCGCCCGACGACGTGGCCCCGGTGCTGATCCCGCCGCGCGGCGTGCGCGGGGCCAAGGGGGCGGTGTTGCCGCCCGCTCCTGCCGCCAGCTTTGTCGTTGCGTCGTTCCGTCCTGATTACGATGGCGGATTGAGCGCGGACAACCTGTCCCAATTGCGCGATGTCGCCGCTCTCAACCGTCGCTCTGGCGGCGTGATCCGGCTGGACGGTCAGATCGAACCGGGCACGGCGCGGCGGATCGTCGCGGCCTTGGCCCAGATGGGCGTTCCCTCGCGCAAGATCCGGGTCGCCCCGGATTCGTCTGGCGTGGACGAGGGCGGCGAGGTCCGGATCTCGATCGATTACTAACCGTTCCCGTTGCGGAAAAGGGGGCGACGCTTAACGGAAAGGCGTGCCCTTGGTGGCGCGCCCAGAGCGGAGGTGCCGTGACAGGGGGGCCAAGAGGGTCTAAACAAGGGAACCGTTTGTCGTCCCGGGGTCTGGGAATGAAACTAAAACTGTCGCGTGCCTATATCGCGTTTGCCCACGACGTTGTCATGGCCGCGTCCTCGTTTCTCGCCTCGCTTTATTTGCGGCTGGGCGACGCCATGTGGTCGATGTGGAGCAATGGCGACCTGCTGGTCGGGACCGCTTTGTTCGTTGCGGTGGCGATTCCGGTGTTCCTGTCGCTCCGGCTTTATCGTGGGGTGTGGCGCTATGCCTCGACCAACGACATGGCCGGATTGCTGCGCGCCTCGACGCTGACGATCCTGGTCTTCACCGTGGTGCTGTTCCTGGTCAACCGGCTGGAGACGGTGCCGCGCTCGGTGCTGATCATCAATTGGTTCGTTCTGCTGACCCTGCTGGGTGGCCCGCGCTTTTTCTACCGCAGCCTGAAGGACCGCCGTCAGGCTCAGCGCGCCTTTAATTCCGAGGCGATTCCGGCCCTGTTGGTCGGAGCCGGGGACGAAGCCGAATTGTTCATCCGCGCCACCCGCTCGGCCGACGCCGAATACCGCGCCGTCGGTCTGGTCAGCGAACGGGGCGCCAGGGTCGGGCGCAATATCCACGGAATCGATGTGTTGGGCTCGATCGACGAGCTTGACGCGGTGGTCGAGCAATTGAAGGGGCGCGGTCAGGCCCCGCAACGGCTGATTATCACCGATCATCGGCTGGATGGGGCGATTGTCCGCGAATTGTTCGATGCCGCCGACCGTCTGGGGATGGTTTTGGGGCGGATTCCTCGCCTGACCGACCTCAAGGACGGTCTGGGCGACGAGATTCCGATCCGCCCGATCGCGGTTGAGGATTTGCTGGGACGGCCGCAACAGGCGCTTGATCGCTCTGGGCTGGAGGAATTGATCCGGGGGCGCCGGGTGATGGTCACCGGAGCGGGCGGCAGCATCGGCTCGGAACTGGTGCGCCAGATCGCCGCGTTCGCGCCCGAGCGTCTGGTTCTGTTCGAAGCCTGCGAGTTCAACCTCTATTCGATCGACCAGGAACTGAGCGCGCGGCCCGACGCGCCGCAGGTGATACCGCTGCTGGGCGATGTCCGCGATGCCGGTCGGGTTGGTCAGGCGATGGCGGAGCACCGCCCCGATCTGGTGTTCCACGCCGCCGCTCTGAAGCATGTGCCGATGGTCGAGCACAATCCCGAGGAAGGACTCCTGACCAACGCGGTCGGGACCCGCATCGTCGCCGACGCCTGTATCGAGGCCGGAACGGCGCTGATGGTGCAGATTTCGACCGACAAGGCGGTCAACCCCACCAATGTGATGGGCGCGTCGAAGCGTGTGGCGGAAATGTACGCCCAGGCACTTGATCTCGCCGCCGGGCAGCGGCCGGGCGGCACCCGCTTCGTTACCGTCCGCTTTGGGAATGTGCTGGGTTCGACCGGCTCGGTGGTGCCGCTGTTCCAGCGCCAGTTGGCCACGGGCGGGCCGATCACCGTCACCCATCCCGACATGACCCGCTATTTCATGACGGTGCGCGAAGCGGTCGAACTGGTGCTGCATGCCTCGCAATTCGGGGCGCGTAACGCCGATTATCGCGGCAAGATTTTCGTGCTCGACATGGGCGAGCCGGTGCGGATCGTCGATCTCGCCCGTCAGATGATCCGGCTGGCCGGGCTGCGGCCCGATCGCGACATCGCGATCACCTTTACCGGCCTGCGTCCCGGTGAAAAGCTGTTCGAGGAAATTTTCCACGGGGCCGAGCCGCCGGTGGCGACCGGTCAGCCCGGTCTGCTGGTGGCGACGCCGCGCGCCGTCGATGCCGAGGCGCTGGGCCGGGCGATCGACGAATTGCGCCAGTCTTGCCGGTCCCGTCAGGTCGAAATGGCGCTGGGCATCCTGCGGCGGCTGGTGCCGGAATATAAGCCCAACGGGCAGGCGCCGGTCGCTCCGGCCCTGGCCGATGCTTCGTCTGGCGGCGACGAGGCCCGGTGATGGTGCCGGGTGATCTGCTCCCCGGTGCCGTCGCGGCGGGCGCCTCGTTCGCCCTGACCGGACTGGCGACCCGTCAGGTGCTGGGCTGGCTGACCCGCAAACAGATTCTCGACCGCCCCAACGAACGCTCCAGCCACACGATCGCGGTGCCGCGTGGTGGCGGGATGGCGGTCACCCCTATCGCCGTCCTGGTGTGGATCGCGGCGGCGGTGTGGTCTGGACAAAGCACCTTCCTGATCCTGGCCGGGCTGGCGCTGGGGCTGATGGGGCTGTCCTGGCTGGATGACCGCCAGGGACTGCCGCCGCTCCCCCGTTTTGCCGCCCATGCCCTGGCGGTGGTGGCGGGGCTGTCGCTGCTTGGGTCCGATCAGATGGTGTTCCAGGGGCTGGTGCCGCTGTGGGCCGATCGCCTGCTGGCCGGACTAGGCTGGCTGTGGTTCGTCAATCTGTACAATTTCATGGATGGGATCGACGGCATCACCGGCACCGAGACCGCCTGTGTCGGCGTGGGGATCGCCGTGGTGAGCGTGATTGCCGGGTTGGGGCTGGGCTCCCTGCCCTTCGCCCTGGCGCTGGCCGCTGCCGGTCTGGGCTTTCTGCTGTGGAACTGGCCGCCGGCGCGGATATTCCTGGGCGATTGCGGCTCAATTCCGCTCGGCTTCCTGCTGGGCGCGCTGCTGGTTGGGCTGGCCGCGCAAGGGCAGGTCGTCGCCGCTTTGATCCTGCCCGCTTATTACCTTGCCGATGCGACGATCACCCTGCTGTGGCGGGCGCTTGACCGCGAGCGGATCTGGCAGCCGCACCGCCGCCATTTCTATCAGCGGGCGGTGCGTGGCGGCCGCTCTCATGCCGATGTGACCCGGGCGATCCTGGTCGGCAATCTGGCCCTGATCGGCTGGGCCGCTCTGGCTGCCGCCGGGTTTCCCGCCTGGGCTGGTGGTGGCGCGGCGCTGACTGTCGCGCTGCTGCTGGGGCTGTTGACCCGCTGGGCCAAGGGGATCGTGCGATGACAATCGTAGTAACCGGAGCCAATGGCTTTGTCGGGCGTCCGCTCTGTGCCGACCTCGCCAAGGCCGGACACGACATCCTCGCCGCAGTACGGCCCCACGCTGCTTTGTCCGAAGGCATCAAGCGCTGCTCCGTCGCCGGGCTGGCAGCCTCGACCGATTGGAGCGCGGCCCTAGCCGGGGCGGATTCGGTGGTTCATCTCGCCGCCCGCGTCCATGTGATGCACGATACCAGCGCCGATCCGCTGGCCGAGTTCCGTGCCGCCAATGTCGCCGGAACCCTGGCCCTGGCCGAGCAGGCAGCGGCGGCGGGGGCGCGTCATCTCGTTTTCCTCAGTTCGATCAAGGCCAACGGCGAAGAAACCACGGCGACCCCGTTCGGTCCCGAAACAGCCGCGCCGGTCGATCCCTATGGGATATCGAAGCTCGAAGCCGAACAGGGTCTGGCCGCCCTCGCCGCCCGGACCGGGTTGGCGGTAACGGTGTTGCGCCCGCCGTTGGTGTACGGGCCGGGGGTGAAGGGTAATCTGCGCCGTCTGCTCCAGGCGGTCGATCGCGGCTTGCCGCTGCCACTCGGCTGTGTGGATAATCGCCGCGCCCTGATCGGAGTAGGGAATCTGACCGCTGCGATCGGCCGCGCCCTCGCCTGCCCCCCTGCCCCCGGCGTCTGCCGCCGCTATACCCTGTGCGATGGCGAAACGGTCTCGACCCCCGGTCTGATCCGCCGCCTTGCCGTCGCGCTGGAGCGTCCGGCGCGGTTGCTGCCGGTGCCGGTCGGCTGGCTGCGTCTGGCCGGGCGGCTCACCGGGCGGTCGGCGGCGATTCAGCGGCTGACCGGCTCGCTCGAAATCGACGATCGCCTGATCCGCGCCGAGTTGGACTGGACCCCGCCGGTCAGCCTCGAATCCGGGCTGGCGGCGATGGCGGCGTGGTGGCGCGCCGACAAAGCGGCCGCGTCGTAGGGGGCGCCTTGGGGGCTTGCGCCATCAATGACTTAACCGTTCCGGCCCGGCATCAGTCGGCGGTAAGACAGCGCCTCGGCGATATGGAGGCGGTTGACCCGCTCCACCACTTCCAGATCGGCCAGGGTGCGCGCCACCCGTAACACCCGGTGCCAGCCCCGCGCCGACAGCCGCATCCGTTCGGCGGCCTCGGTCAGCAGGCGACGGCCCGCCTCGTCCGGGGCGGCGACCGCTTCGAGCAGCGCGCCATCGGCCTCGGCATTGGTGCGGATCGGCTGGTCGCGATAACGCTCGGCCTGGATCGCCCGGGCGGCGGCGACGCGGGCGGCGACCTGCTCCGATCCCTCGGCGGCGGGCGGCAGAGCCAGATCGGCCGGGCTGACCGCCGGAACCTCGACATGAAGGTCGATGCGGTCGAACAACGGTCCCGAAATCCGCGCCTGATAATCCTGGCCGCATTTCGGCGCCTTGGTGCAGGCTAGCGCCGGGTCGCCCAGATGGCCGCAGCGGCAGGGATTCATCGCTGCTACCAATTGGATGCGGGCGGGGTAGGTGACGTGGGCGTTGACGCGGGCGACGACGGCGCGTCCGGACTCAAGCGGCTGGCGCAACGCTTCCAACGCCGCGCGTTGGAATTCGGGCAATTCGTCCAGGAACAGTACGCCGTGATGAGCCAGCGAGACTTCGCCCGGCTTGGCCCGTAGCCCGCCGCCGATCAGCGAGGGGACGGAGGCGGAATGATGGGGATCGCGAAAGGGACGGCGGCGCAGCAGCTTCCCCTCGGCCAGATGCCCGGCGACCGAGTGGATCATGCTGACCTCCAACGCCTCAGCCGGTTCCAGCGGCGGCATCAGTCCGGGCAGGCGGGCGGCCAGCATCGATTTGCCCGATCCCGGCGGCCCGATCATCAGCAAATTGTGGGCTCCGGCGGCGGCGATTTCCAACGCCCGCTTGGCGGTTTCCTGCCCCTTGATGTCGCGTAGATCGGGCAGGGATTCGGTATCTTCGGCAATCCGTGGCTCGGGCGGCGAGAGAACCTGACTCCCCTTGAAATGATTGATCAGCGCCAGCAGCGAGGACGGGGCCAGTACCTCGATCTCTCCAGCCCAGGCCGCTTCGCCGCCTTGGACGCCGGGGCAGATCAGCCCCTTCTCGGCGGTGCGGGCGGCGATCGCGGCGGGCAGGACCCCGGCGACCGGGGCGATCCGCCCATCGAGGCCCAGTTCGCCCAGCGAGACATAGCCCTCGATCTCGTCGGGCGGCAGCACTCCCATCGCCGCCAGCAGCCCCAGCGCGATGGGAAGATCGAAATGGCTGCCTTCCTTCAACAGATCGGCGGGGGCAAGGTTGACGGTGATCCGTTTCGGCGGCAGAGCCAGCCCCAGCGCGTTGAAAGCGGCGCGCACCCGTTCCCGGCTTTCCCCCACCGCCTTATCCGGCAGCCCGACGATGGTAAAGGCGGGCAGTCCGGCGGCGATCTGAACCTGAACATCGATGTCGAGGCAATCGATTCCGGCAAAGGCAACGGTAGGGGCGTGGGCGGTCATCGGAATCCAGACAAGCGGCGGTCAGCGAACAATCGTTCCGGTTATTATGGAGGGGGCACCCTGCCCTGAAAAGAATCTTTCCCCGCCCGCTCCAGCAGTGCCGTGCGCAATGCGTCAAGGCTGTGGACCAGAAAATCGGGGGCGTGCGCGGCCAGGGCGTCGCCGTCGGTATAGCCCCAACTGACCGCCCCGGTTGTGATCCCACAGGTGCGGGCGGCCTCGATGTCGCGGATTTCGTCGCCGACGGCGATGGTCTGGGCGGCGGCGAGGCTGGCCCGGCGCAGCACCGTCTTTAGCCGCCCCGCTTTGCCGAACACGCCCGCACCGCAATCGAGATGATCGAAGCGGGCCAGGATGTCCGGCCCCAGAATGCGGCGGACATTGGTGGCGGCGTTGGAGCTGACCAGGGCGAGGCGCAGCCCGCTGCGGGACAGATCGTCCAGCAAGGTAGGCACGCCGGGGAACAGGCGGATGTCGGCTTTGGCTTGCAGACTGCGCATGTGGGCGGCGACCAGCGGCAGCTTCCAGCGCGGCAGGCCGAGGCGGTCGAGGATCTGCCGGGCGTCGAGCTGACGGAAATCCGCCACCTCTTCCGGCCGAATCCGGCGGAAATGATAGCGTTTGGCGACGTCGTCGAGCTGGGCGAGGAACCAGCCGAACGAATCGGCCAAGGTGCCGTCGAAATCGAAGATCACCATTCGGGCGGTCATGATCGGGAACTCCGCGAAGGGGGCGTGCCGGGTCCGTTCTGTGCCGCAACGAGTTTGACTACATTCGTCGGTGCAGGCAAAACCGACAACCGCGTTCGCAGTTTTCAAGGGGCGGCCGCCGCCCTCGTCAACACCATGTGCAGTCAGAGGGCGGCGGACCTTTTTAAAATCAATCTCTTGGCGTTGCGGCCCGCTTGGCCTCGATCGCGTCCCAGATCAGCCCGGCGAGGTTGACGCCGTCAAAGCGGTCGATCTGGCGGATGCCGGTGGGCGAGGTGACGTTGATCTCGGTCAGGTAATCGCCGATCACGTCGATCCCGACGAAGATCAGGCCGCGTTCTTTCAGGGTCGGGCCGATCGCGGCGCAGATGTCGCGCTCGCGGGCGGTCAGCGCCGAGGGCCGGGCCTCGCCCCCGACATGCAGGTTCGAGCGGGCTTCACCCGCCGCCGGAACCCGGTTCAGCGCCCCGACCGGCTCGCCATCGACCAGGATGATCCGCTTGTCGCCTTGGCGGACTTCGGGCAAATAACGCTGAATCATCAAGGGCTCGCGCGAAAGCTGGCCGAACAGGTCCAGCAGCGAGTTGATGTTTTCGTCCCCGGGCGGCAGATGGAACACCCCGGCGCCACCATTGCCGAACAGCGGTTTCAGGATGATGTCGCGATGTTCGGCGCGGAAGGCGGCGATCGCGGCGCGGTCGGAACTGATCAGCGTCGGCGGCATCAAATCGGGAAAGCGGGTGACCAGCAGCTTTTCCGGGGCGTTGCGGACCTCGGTGGGGTCGTTGACGACCAGGGTGCGGGGGTGGATGTGGTCAAGCAGGTGGGTCGCGGTGATGTAGGCCAGATCGAACGGCGGGTCCTGGCGCATCAGCACGACATCGACGCTGGCCAGATCAATCCGTTCCGGCGCGCCCAGGGTGAAGTAATCGTCGGCCTGGGCGCGAACCGACAGCGGCCGGACCTGGGCCTCGACGGTTCCCGCCCGCCAGGATAGGTCGGTCGGCAGGTAATGCAGCAGGGAGTGGCCGCGCCGCTCCGCCTCCAGCGCCAGGGCAAGGGTGGAATCGGCCGCGAAATCGATCGATTCGATCGGGTCCATCTGGATGGCGACGACAAGGCTCATCGGGGGGGGCTCCTAACGGAAAATCAGTGCGGCCGGGACTTCAATTCGGCCATCAGGGACAAGGCCCGCGCCCGGGCCGGGAGGTCGGAGGTGCGGATCACGAACTGTTCCAGCGCGGCGACGGCTCCGCGCGGGTTGCCCTGGCGCAGATGCATCAACCCGGCTTCGCGCCACAGCGGTGGCAAATCGGGGGCGATCAGCAGCAGCCCTTCGACCAGCGCCAGCGCCCGGTCCAGTCGCCCCAGTCGCAACAGACGCTGTTTCTGCGTCATCTGGACCCGGACCAGCAAAGCGCGATTGTCGAGCGGGGTGAAGTGCGACGGCTCCAATTCGTGCGCCAGTCCGCGCACCGCCTTCAGCAAGGCGCGTAAATCGGGGGTGTCAAGCCGCCGCGACGCATCGGCGGGGTTGAGGATCAGGCGGCGACCGGATTCGTCCTCGATCCGCAGCAGCAGGCGGCAGGGAAAGGCCAGCGCCTCGGCGTTCAGCCCGGCGCGGCGGGCGATGTCGAGCATCACCAGCCCCAGCGAGTCGGGATCGCCGCACCGGCGCTCGATCACCGCGCACAGATCGCCGTCTTCGTCCTCGTCTCTTTCGTCAACACGCGGCTGAAAGCCGTGGCGGCACAGAACCGCTCCGGTCAGGGCGGCGGCATGGCGTTCGACCGTCGCGCCATCGCTCTCGCCGTTTTGGGCCGCGGCGCGGACGGTGTCAGCCAGGGTAGACAGATCGGCCAGATGGCTCGGGATTGCCGCCAGCGCTCCCGGACGGGCCTGCGCGGCCAGCCACAACGCCGTCTCGACCGGCGCGATCGCCGCATCGTCCTGCCGACCCAGATCGGCCAGACGCCGTCGCAGACCGGCCGCGTCGGTCATCAGCCACCGGTCCGGCGAGGATCGTTTTTCAGGCGGATATGGTTGACCACCCGGCGGACTCCGTTGATGTCGCGGGCATGGGCGATAACGCGCTCCATCTCGGTGTCGTTCTGGGCGATCCCCAGCACATAGACCACCGCGTCGCTGACATCGACGACGAAATTGATGTTGCGGATATCGGAATCGCCCAGCATCCGGGTCTTCATTTTCTGCTGAATCCACAGATCGTTGGCCGAATTGCCGCCCGGCTCGTCGTCGCCGCGCACGACGATTTCGTTATAGACCTCGCGCACACCGGCGACCTGTCCCACCAGTTCGGCGGCGTCGTTGCGGTTTTTCTCGGTCGGCACCACCCCGGTCAGCATCACCCGGCCTTCGCTGATGTTGAGGGTGACCTTGCGGTACATCTCGACATCGCGGTCGAACCATTTCTGATTGATCGCAGTGCGAATCTTCAGATCGTCGATCGATCCGCCCATCCCTCGCTCTTCGGCGGCGGCAACGCCGGTGGTGGCTCCCGCGCCGATCAGAATCGGGATACAGCCCGACAGCAGACCCGCCAGCGCGGTTGCGACCAGAACAATCGGCAGAGGGCGCGGAAGGGGCACGGTCTGATCCTCCGAAAGCGTACAAAGCAATTGGCCCGCAGTTTAGAGGCAAGCGGCGGTTCCAGGAAGAGTGCTGTTCATGCCCCTCAGTCGCCGGGCGCCGCCTCTGGCGGCTTGGCTTTCGCTTGCGCGGGCTACATGCCCCTCAGTCGTCGGGGGCGGGGCGCTCCGTTAATCCCCGACGCGCCAAGCGTCGGGGAGATGGCGGGGCAGCCGACCCGGCACCAGCAGCATCAGGTCAAAACGCAGATCGCATCCTGCCAAAGCGGGATGGCGGGCAAGGAAGGCCGCCGCACCCCGTTCGATCCGCCGCCGTTGCGCCGGGGTCAGGGCCTGGGCCGCCTGCTCCAGGCTGGGGCGGGATTTGACCTCGACAAAGGCGACCACCGCACCGCGTCGGACGATCAGATCGACCTCGCCCGCACCCGATCCGCGTCCGGTGACCGCGCCCCGGCATAGCAGGCGATAGCCTTTCAGACTCAGCCACAGCGCCGCGACCGTCTCGGCCATCCGCCCCCGTCTGTGGGCAGCGCGGCGAGCGGAATCGGGCCGGGCCGGAGGGGCTGGGTCCCTCACTCTTCGTTGCTGCCCCGGAACAGCCGCAGCGCCAGGGCATAGACCTCGCGGCGGGGATGCCCGGTCTCGGCGGCGATCAGAGCGGCGGCATCCTTCAGGCTGGCTCCCCCCTCGATCTCCTGACGCAGCCGGGTTTCGACATCCATTGCGCTGGGGGCCTCGGCCGCGCCGGGTGGAGCGGCAACGATCACCACCTCGCCACGCGGCGGGGTCACGGCAAAGCGGGCGGCCAATTCCGAGAGAGGACCGCGCACGACTTCCTCGTGCATCTTGGTCAGTTCGCGGGCCAGCGCCGCTTCGCGGTCGCCCAGCACCGCCGCCATATCGGCCAGGGTCTCGGCGGCACGGTGGGGGGCTTCGTAGAGGACCAGGGTGGCGGGCGCGGCCGCCAGTTCCTGCAATGCCGCCCGCCGCTTGGCCCCACGCGGCGGCAGGAATCCGGCGAACAGAAACCGTTCAACGGGCAGGGCGGACAATTGCAGCCCGGTCAGCACCGCCGAGGCTCCCGGTAGGGCGGTGACGGCGATGCCGCGTTCGACGCAATCGCGCACCAGCCGATAACCGGGATCGGACACCAGCGGGGTTCCGGCATCGGACACCAGCGCCACCACCGCGCCTTGTTCCAGCTTGGCCAGCAGCGCCGGGCGGGCCTGATCGGCATTGTGATCGTGATAGGGGGTCAGGCTGGCCTTCAGCCCCAGCAGGCGCAACAGCTTGCCGGTGACCCTTGTATCCTCGCAGGCGACCAGATCGGCGGCGGACAGCACGTCGAGGGCCCTCAGCGTGATGTCGCGCAAATTCCCGATGGGGGTGGCGACAAGATAAAGCCCCGCCGCCGGTTTACTTCCGCGTCCCCACGGGCTAATTTCGCCGGACGTTTCCGCGGCGGCGTCTTCGCCGCCCGCTTCGTCCAGGGAGGGTTGCTTTGCGCCGGTCCGCGTTTCGGTGGCGCCGTGTCGCTGCCTTGTCATGGCTTACCGCTTTCCTGGTGCTTTCGGGCTGTCAACAGGCGGCAGAGGTATCATCTTGGGCGCTGGGAACCAAGCCCGCATCCCGAACTGCGGTGCCGCCGCCCTCTGCGCCGCCGGTTCAGGCTGCCCCCGCCCCTACCCTTCCCGAGCCGCCGCCGCTGCCTGAGCCCGCCCCGGTTCCGGCTCCGGCCGCTTCGGCCCCGCTGGCGCTGACCGCGCCCAAGGCGGCGAAAACCGAGTCGCGGGCGGCGTTGCTGCTGCCGCTGTCGGGTCCGCAGGCCGCGACCGGACTCGCGTTGTCGAATGCCGCCCAGCTGGCGCTGTTCGAGATCGCGGATTCCCATTTCAGCCTGATTCCGCTCGATACCAAGGGCACCGCCGACGGCGCCGCCGCCGCGATGGCCCAGGCGGTGGCCCAGGGTGCCGATATCATCCTCGGCCCGGTGTTCAGCTTCGAGGTCAAGGCGGCCGCGCCGCTGGCCCTTGAAAATGCGCTGCCGATGCTGGCTTTCACCACCGATGCCACCGTCGCCGGGAACGGCATCTATGCGCTTGGCTATCTGCCCGGTCCCCAGGTGGCCCGGGTGATCGCCCATGCCCGCGATCAGGGCCGCCGCCGCATCGCCGTGCTGGCCCGCTCCGACGAATATGGTCGTGCCGTTGCCGATGCCGCTCAGCAGGCGGCGTCGAACCTGGGGGTCGATCTGATCGCGGTCGAATATTACGATCCGGCCCAGACCGACTTCACCGCGCTGGTCAAACGGCTGGCCGCCCGCCGTCCGGCTCCGGGCGAGAAAGCGGCTTATGACGCGATTCTGATCGGTGATGATGGGGTGCGGCTGCGCAACCTCACCTCGCTGCTGTCCTACTACCTGACCGCGGGCGAGCCGCCCCGGCTGCTGGGCACCCTGCTGTGGGACGATCCCCGGCTGGCGTCCGAGCCGTCTTTGATCGGTGGCTGGTATCCGGCTCCGCCGTCTTCCTCCTACGAGGCGTTCGAACAGCGCTATACCAAGGCGTTCGGGCCGATCCCCGCCCGTGTCCCCGGTCTGCTGGCCGGGATCGCCTATGACGCCACCGCTCTGGCGGCGTTGATGGCCCGGCAGGGACACGGTGATTACAGCGCGGATTCGCTGCAATCCCCGCTGGGCTTTCTGGGGGCGGGTGGGTTGTTCCGCCTGACACCGGCTGGGCTGGCCGAACGCGGGTTGGCGATCCGCGAGATCACCCCGCAAGGGGCGCGGGAAATCGCTCCGGCCCCGGCGACGTTCTAGAAAACACGGGCTCGAACGGACCTGGGGGGCTGTGCGCCCCCCAATCCACCGCATCGGGAGGCGGTGCCTCCCGAACCCTCTGTTTTATTGATAATCATATGGGTCCGGGCGATCGCCCGGCAGCGTAGCGTGCGTTTTTCCGACCAAGCGGCGGGCGGACTACCACAATTTGGTGGAGACCCACCACGCCGCCGCGCCGACCGTGCCCGCCGCCGGAATGGTGATGACCCAGGCGACAACGATGTTGGCGGCGATATTCCACCGCACCGCCGACAGCTTGCGGGCGGCACCGACGCCAACAATCGCGCCGGTAATGGTATGGGTGGTCGAGACAGGAATCCCGGCCCAGGTGGCGGCGAACAGGGTGATCGCTCCGCCGGTTTCGGCACAGAAGCCCTGAACCGGCTTCAGGTCGGTGATCTTCGATCCCATCGTCTTGACGATGCGCCAGCCGCCGAACAGCGTTCCCAGACCCATCGCCACCTGACAGACCACCGCGACCCAGATCGGGACGTGGAAGGTCGGACCCAGCATCCCCTGGCTGAACAGCAGAATCGCGATGATGCCCATCGTCTTCTGGGCATCGTTGCCGCCATGGCCCAGCGAGTACATTGCCGCCGAGAAGAATTGCAGCACGCGGAAGCGGCGATCGACGGCAAACGGGGAGGTGCGGCGGCACAGCCACGACACCGCCAGGATCAGCAACATCGCCAGGACCAGCCCGATCAGCGGCGATAGCACGATCGCCGACCCGGCTTTGATGAAGCCCGAGGTGACCAGGGCGGAAAACCCGCCCTTGGCGATCCCGGCTCCGGCGATCCCGCCGATCAAAGCGTGGGAACTGGACGAGGGAATCCCCAGCACCCAGGTGACGATATTCCACAAGATCGCCCCGGCCAGCGCCCCAAAGATGATGTGAGTGTCGATCAGGTTGGGTTCGACGATGCCGGTGCCGATGGTCGCGGCGACGTGCGGCGCGAAGAACAGCAAGGCTGCGGTGTTGAAGAAGGCTGCCCACGCCACGGCGTATTTGGGCGACAACACCCGGGTCGAGACCACGGTGGCAATTGAATTGGCCGAATCGTGGAGACCATTCAGGAAATCGAACACCAGGGCGACAAAAACCAAACCCACGATGATCGGCAGAGCGACGGATCCGTCCATGGTGCGTCAGACCAACTCGATCACAATGGTTTCGACGACGTTGGCGACATCTTCAAAGCGGTCGGTGACCTTTTCGAGCCGCTGATAGACTTCCTTGCGGGCGATCAGCCGGACCGGGTCGCGCTCGGAAGCGAACAGACCGCGCAGGCCGTCACGCTGGCGCTGGTCGGCGATGCTTTCTTCCTGTCCGATCGCCTCGCACAGCCGGTTGATCTCGTCGGCGTTGCGGGTGGCCTGCTGCAACATCGGGATCGCCTGGACCAGCAGACCGGCACAGGCGGAAATTCCGGCGGCCAATTCACGCATGTCCTGGCTGAAATCGCGCACCCCGTACAGATCGACGCGCTGGGCCACCTCTTCGATTCCGTCGACGGTGTTGTCCATCGTGGTGATCAGCTTGTGAATCTGATCGCGGTCGAAGGGGGTGATGAAGCTGCGGTGGAGGGCCTGAAGCGTTTCGCGGGTGATCTTGTCGGCTTCCCCCTCGATCTCTGTGATGCGGTGAAAGTGAAGGTTCATGTCGGCCCCTTCGGCCATCATGTCTTCCAGCGCGCGTGCGGCTTCGAGGATTTTCGCCGAATGCGCTTCGAACAATTCGACGAATCGCTCTTCGCGCGGCATCAGCGACCGAAACAGGCGAAAGAACATCAACCAGGCCCCCGACAGTTCCAGATGTGCCCGCGAACGAGCGCCGTCTGCATATCATACATGACCGAGCCGTTACAGGCGGTTCCACAGGCGATAGCGGATTCGCCCAAGATCGGATTTTCCGATGGGGGCGGATCGCGTTTACGCCTCTTGTGCCCGCCCGAAAGGACTTCTACCCTCGACCGGGTTGAAATCCTGTCGCGGGAGTTCGGGTCATGCGCCGCCTCGCTTTTGCTGCTGCTGGCGTGGTTGCGGCCACGCTGCTTTGCTTGCCCGGTTCCACCGCCTTGGCCGCCGGGGCCGAAGAGGGCGAGGTCGTCGTCAGCACCTGGGTTTTCGTTTCTCCCGGCATGTCGGAAAAGCGCGGCTGTCGAATCCGGGTGGTGGTCGAAAATTTCACTCCGGTCTCGATCGGCTATTCCGGCAAATACCGCACCATTCTTAAAGGAAACGAAAAAGACGCCTGGTTCGTCACCACCTCGCGCATCCCGCCCAAGGGCAAGACCGAGCGGCTGTATTCCTGCGTCCTTCTGGGCGACACGCTTGAACTCGACCGCACCAGCGATAACGGATATCCCCGCATTTGTGAGGTCGACGGCGAAAATACAAGCCCCTGCCCGTTCAAAGCGCGGCAGGTGTCGAACATTGCGATTTCCGGCCATTAGGCCGCCGCCCAAAAGGGAAGACGAGACAGATGCGGACGGTTCTGGTTGGTAACATCAAAGGTGGATGCGGCAAGACCACCGTGTCCACCCACCTTGCCGCCGCCTTTGCTGCCGAAGGATATGTCACCGCGATCGGCGATTGCGACCGCCAGGGGTCCAGCCTGAACTGGCTGCGGCGGCGTGATCCGGCGCTGGCGACGATCCAGGGGCTCGATTGGGCCAAGGAGGTCGGCGACACCCCTAAGGGCCTGGAGCGGCTGGTGATCGACGCCCCGGCGGCGATGCATCACAAGGATGTCGAGGCGCTGATCGAGATCAGTGACATCATCGTTGTGCCGGTGCTGCCTGGCGCGTTCGACGAAGACGCGACCGCCCGCTTCCTTGAACGCCTGTCGAAGGTCAAGGTCGTGCGCAAGAACAAGCGGGTGGTGGCCGTGCTGGGAAACCGGCTGCGTCCCGGCACCCGGGCCAGCGACCGTCTCGACGGGTTCTTCGGCGGTCTGGGTTTTCCGGTGGTGGCGCGGCTGCGCGACACCCAGCTTTATCCGAGTGTGGCGGCGCGGGGATCAAGCGTGCTGGAAAGCGGGGAAAGCCGGGCCAAAGCCTATGCTGCCGAATGGGCCCCCCTGCTCGATCTGGTCATCGGATCGGGATCGAAATAGATCGGAAAAACGGGACCGGGCCAGAGGTGGCCTCGGTCCCGTTGTGTCCTTGATCTCTTAATTCGCCTTGGCGCGACGGCGCGGGGCGGCTTTCGGCTTGTCCTCGGCCGACGCGGCCTTGGCCGCCTTCGGTTTCGCGGTCCGGGTCTTGGCCGGGGCGGGCGGCTCGACCTCAACCGACGATCCGGTCAGACGCTGTTCAGCTGCCAACCAGAAATCCAGATCGCGGCCAACGGGTTTACCTGCCTCAACCCACAGGTGATAGGCAAGATCCCGCACCTCGGCTTCGGAATTCTGGGTCATAGCCCCTCCTGGCACTTAGTTATCGATTCACCCCAACTCTAGCGTACCCGGTCGCCCAGGTACAATGACGGTCCGGTTTAGCTGGACTTGCGGCCAGCACCGATACGGGGTTCCTCACCTTTGATCAACCGGGCGATATTGGCCTGATGGCGGTGAAATCCCATCGCCGCCAGACCCAACGCCATCAGGGCGGCGGCGGGACCGGCGAAGTACCAGGCATAAAGCGGGGACAGCGCCAGCGCCGCCAGCGCCGCCGCCGACGAGATGCGGAATGCCGCCGCCACCGCCAGCCAGGTCAGACCGCAGGCAATGCCGACCGGCCACGAGGCGGCGGCCAGGGTGCCCAGCGTCGTTGCGACGCCCTTGCCGCCCTTGAAGCCCAGCCACACCGGATAATTATGGCCCAGCACCGCAGCGAATCCGGCCAGCAGCAGCGGATAGGATTCGCCGCCGGTCAGCAAGGCGGCCAGACCGACCGCGATCGCCCCCTTGCCGCCATCCAGCAACAGGGTGGCCAGCGCCAGTCCCTTGTGGCCGGTGCGCAGCACGTTGGTGGCACCGATATTGCCAGATCCGATGGTGCGGATGTCACCCAGCCCGGCGGCGCGGGTCAGCACCAGCCCGAACGGAACGCTGCCCAGCAGATAGCCGCCGATCGCAGCCAGAGCGAGGGTGAGGCCGGACAGCAGATCAGCACTCATGGCGGAACACCGTGCGGCCATCGACGACGGTGCGGGTCACCATGCCACGGACCAGACGTCCGTCGAACGGCGAGTTCTTCGATTTCGACCGTGTCGCCTTGGCGTCGATCGCCCAGGCCCGGTCGGGATCGAACAGCACCAGATCGGCCGAGGCCCCGGTCTTCAGCCGTCCGGCGGCCAGCCCCAGGATCGCGGCGGGGGCACAGGTGACCAGCCGCAACGCCTCGACCAGCGACAGGACGCCGTCATGGACCAGATCGAGCGTAACCGGCAGCAGGGTTTCCAGCCCGGTTCCGCCGAATTCGGCCATCGTGAACGGCACCCGTTTCGAATCCTGATCCTGCGGCGCGTGATCCGAGGCGATGGCGTCGATGGTGCCGTCCTTCAGCCCTTCGATCACCGCCAGCCGGTCGGTTTCGCCGCGCAACGGCGGCGACAGCTTGGCATAGGTGCGGTAATCGCCGACCGCCTGCTCGTTCAGGGCGAAATAGGGCGGCGCGGTGTCGCAGGTGACCGGCAATCCGCTCGCCTTGGCGCGGCGGATCAGCTCGATTCCCTCGGCGGTCGACAGATGGGCGGCGTGATAGCGTCCGCCGGTCAGGGCGACCAGCCGCAGATCGCGGGCGATCATGATCGCCTCGGCGGCGGCGGGCATCCCGGCCAGACCGAGGCGGGTGGCGAACTCGCCTTCGTTCATCACCGCATCCTCGACCAGCGAGGGTTCCTCGGGATGCTGGACGATCAGCAGGCCGAAGGTGGCGGCATAGGACAAGGCCCGGCGCATCACCTTGGCGTCGCCGATGGCGCGGGTGCCGTCGGTGAAGGCCAGCGCACCGGCCTCGGACAGCATCCCCATCTCGGCCAGTTCTTTTCCGGCCAATTGCTTGGTCGCGGCGGCATAGGGATAGATCTTGGCCAGCCCGATCTGGCGGGCGCGACGGGCGACGAACTCGACCGTGGCGACATCGTCGATCACCGGGTGGGTGTTGGGCAGGCAGACCATCGAGGTGACGCCGCCCGCCACCGCCGATTCACCGGCAGAGCGCAGCGTTTCCTTGTGCTCTTCGCCCGGCTCGCGGACCTGGACCCGCATATCGACCAGACCGGGGGCGAGGCACAGGCCGTTGCAATCGACCACCTCGATTCCGCTCGGCACTCCGGCCTGGAACAGGCCGGGTCCGACATCGGCGATGGTCTCGCCATTGATCAGCAGGGCACCCTTGGCATCCATCCCGGTGGCGGGATCGAGCAGGCGGGCATTGACATAGGCCACCAGACCGGTGGAGGCGCGGTTAGGCATCAGGCGGCTCCGTCCCGATTGGGGAGATGACGGGTAAGGACGTCGAGGCAGGCCATCCGCACCGCAACGCCCATTTCGACCTGTTCGCGGATCAGCGAGCGTTCAACGTCGTCGGCGACGTCGGAATCGATCTCGACGCCGCGATTCATCGGGCCGGGATGCATGATCACCGCGTCGGGCTTGGCCAGGGCCAGCTTGGCCTGATCCAGTCCGAAGAAGTGGAAGTATTCGCGGATTGACGGGATGAAATTGCCGCGCATCCGTTCGTTCTGAATGCGCAACATCATGATGACGTCAACGCCCTGAAGACCCCGGCGCATGTCGTGGAAGACCTCGACCCCCATCCGCTCGACGCCCGACGGCAGCAGGGTTCGCGGCCCGATCAGCCGCACCTGCGCCCCCATCACGTTCAGCAGATGGATGTTCGAGCGCGCCACCCGGCTGTGCAGCACGTCGCCGCAGATCGCAACGGTCAGGCCCGACAATTGCCCCTTGCGCCGCCTAATCGTCAGCGCATCGAGCAACGCCTGGGTCGGGTGCTCGTGGCTGCCGTCGCCGCCATTGATGACGGCGCAATTGACCTTTTCCGACAACAGCTTGACCGCGCCGGAATCGGGGTGGCGCACCACCAGCACATCAAGATGCATCGCGTTCAGCGTCATCGCGGTGTCGATCAGGGTCTCGCCCTTCTGCACCGACGATCCGGCCGCCTGCATGTTGATGACATCGGCCCCCAACCGCTTTCCCGCCAGCTCGAAGCTGGTCCGGGTCCGGGTCGAGTTCTCGTAGAACAGGTTGATGACGGTGCGACCGCGCAGCAGGTTCTTGCGCTTGTCGACAGAGCGGTTCTGTTCGACATACCCATCGGCGATGTCGAGCAGAGTGGTGATCTCCTCCGGCCCCAGGCCCTGGATACCGAGGAGATGACGGTGCTGAAAGCGGGTGTCGGTCATGGCGCCGAACTATAAGCCCGGCCGCTGATGCCCGCAAGGTGGGGCGAAGCGGGGCGCTCCGCTCAGTCGGGCCAGCGCCGGTGCAGCCACAACCACTGGTCCGGCGTCGCCCGCACCCACTCTTCCATCAACAGATTGATTCGTTCCAGCAGCAGGCGATTGTCGTCGTGGGGATCGCCGGTATGGGGGAAATCCAGCGGCGGCAGGATGGTGATGCGGAAATGCGCTCCCCCCAGCCGCTCGACCCGCGCCGGAACCAGCGGGCAGGAAAAGCGGGTGGCGAACTGGGCCATCGCCGGGGCGGTCATCGCATCGCGGCCAAAGAACGGGATCGGTACCCCGTCATTCATTTTCTGATCGACCAGCATGCCGAGATGGCCGCCGGCTTTGAGAACCTTGAGCGCCTCGCGTGCCCCTTCCGATCCCTTCTGAATCTGGGCACCCGCCGCGCCCTTGCGGCCCTTGCGGTACAGCTTTTCGATCCACGGATTGTTGGCGGCGCGATAGACCAGATGCAGCGGCACGCCGCGCTGCAACGCCACCGCTCCGGCCAGTTCCCAATTGCCGAGATGGCCGGAAATGAAGATGCCGGGCTGGCCGTCGTCGCGCATCCGGTCGATTTCCTCGGCCCCGATCGTTTCGATCCGTTCGGCGGCGATCTTGGCCAGATGGGGGAACTCCCCGGCGACGCGGCCGAGATTGTCCCACATTCCGCGCATGATCGCTTCGCGCTCGGCCTCGCTTTTTTCCGGGAAGACGCGGGCGAGGTTGCGCCTCGCGATCCGGGTGACGCCCAGACGCGGCCCCACCATCCGCGCCAGCCAGCCGCCCAGCGCCGAAGCGGCATCGAGCGGCAAGGCGCGGAACAGCAGCCAGATGCCCCAGGCCAGCCCGGCTTCCAGACGTTGCCGTATTTCCTTGCCCGTCATGCCACCACTCCGATCCGGTCGAACAAAGGCCTGAGGCAGGCCGGGTCGCGCCATTCCAACTCCACCGGCAGCGCCAGCACCCGCTCGCGCAGGTCGGGCGGCAGCCGGACCCGGTCCTTGGCGGTGGTGACGGCCACGGCTCCCGCCGCTTCGGCCTCGGCCAGGATCGTTTCGATCTCGGCACGGGTGAAGGGGTGATGATCGGGAAACGGATGCGCCGCGACGATTGCGGCCCCAACCCCGCGCAGGGTGGCGAAGAACTTTTCCGGTAACCCGATCCCGGCGAAGGCGCTCACTCGCTGTCCGGCCAGATCGGGGGCGTCGGCGGCGGGGACCAACCGGGCCGCGATCACCGGCAGGTTGGCGGCGGCGGCCCGCTCGGCCAGCCCGGCGCGATCCTCGCCGACGATCACCAGTGCGTCGGCGCGGGCAAAGGCCCGCTCGGGCGGCTCGCGGCAGGGACCGGCCGGGATTACCCGCCCGTTGCCAAAGCCATAGGTACCATCGACGACCAGCAGGCCAAGATCGATCGCGATCCGGCCGCTTTGAAAGCCGTCATCCATCACGATCAGATCGGCCCCGGTGGCGACCGCTGCAACGGCCCCTTCGGAGCGGTCACGGGCGACCCAGGTTGGCGCGCAGCCCGCCAGCAACAACGGTTCGTCGCCGACGCGGGCGGCATCGTGGCGCAGCAGATCGACGGCGCGGGGACCGATTTCGGTTCCGCCGTGACCCCGGCTAAGAAAATGGGGGTGCCGACCCGCCGCGATCAGCCGCTTGGCCAGCGCGATCGCCACCGGAGTCTTGCCGGCACCTCCGGCGACGACATTGCCGATGCAGATCACCGGCACCGCCGGGCGGTATTGCTCGGCCTGCTCCAGCCGTCGCGCCCCGCCCCAAGCATAAAGTGCGCCGAGTGGGGCCAGCGCCCGAGCCAGCCGTCCGTCCTTGCGCCAGAACTCAGGGGCGCGCATGTCGCCTCTCGGCGGCGCGAAGGAACGGAGCCAGTGCCGCCTCGACGACGTCGAGCACTTCGGCCTCGGCCTCGGCCCAGGCGGCGGCGGCGGTCTTCATCCGCTCCAGCCGGGCGGGATCGTCCAGCAGCGCGCCCAGCGTTTCCGCCATCGCATCGGCATCCTTGACCTCGATCGCCGCTCCCGCCGCGATCATCTGCGCCGTCATGTCGGGAAAATTATCCATCTTCGGCCCGAACAGAACAGCGCAGCCCAGCCGCGCCGGTTCGAACGGATTCTGGCCGCCGCCGACGGTCAGGCTCTTGCCCATGAAGACGATGTCGGCCAGGCGATAGAACACGCCCAACTCGCCCATCGTGTCGGCGATATGGATCGCGGTTCCGGCGCGCGGCGTTTCCCCGGCCGAGCGCATCGCCACCGACAGGCCTTGGGCAATCAGCTTGCGGGCGATGTCGGGGCCACGGGCAGGATGGCGCGGCACGATCAGGGTCAGCAGGGCAGGGAAACGTTCGGCGAGGCGACGATGGACCGAGGCGATGATCGCTTCTTCGCCGGGATGGGTGCTGGCGGCCAGCCAAAAAGGCCGTCCGGCCAGGGCGGTGCGCAGACGCTCCAGTTCTGCCTCGTCGCCGGGCAAGGGCGGCACCGCGTATTTGAGATTGCCCAGGCAGCGGACATCGCCGCCGCCCAGCCCGCGCAGGCGTCCGGCATCGGCTTCGGTCTGGGCCAGACAGAGATCGAAGCCGCCCAACATCGCGCCGATCAGATCGGGCAGATAGCGCCAGCGGGCATAGGAGCGGGGCGAAATCCGCCCCTGGACCAGCACCATCGGGATTGCCCGCCGCTTGGCCTCGACCAGCATGTTGGGCCAGAAATCCGACTCGGTCCACAGCATCAGATCGGGTTGCCAATGGTCGAGAAACGATTCGACATAGGCGGTGCGGTCGACCGGCAGATATTGGTGAATCGCCCCCTCGGGGAGGCGATTAGCGACCATCCGCGCCGAGGTCACCGTGCCGGTGGTGAGCAAAACCCCCAGCCCACGCCGCCGCATCCGTCCCACCAGCGGCAGCACCGACAGCGACTCCCCCACCGAGGCGGCGTGAATCCACACCAGCGGACCGGGCGGGCGGGGCTGACCGGGCTGACCCAGCCGCTCGCCAAAACGGGCAGGATCTTCCTTGCCCCGGGCGCGGCGGCTGTCGAGGTACAGCGAGATCAGCGGCCCCCCCAGATCGGTGACCCGTCGGTATAGGCTGTAAATCATGATTCCTCCGCCCCGATCGTGCCCAACGGGGCCGGTTCGGGGCTGTCAACGCCAAGCCGGGCATCGGCCTCGGCGGTCAGGGCGTTCAGCGCCGCCTCGATCTGCTGACGCGCCAGTTCCAACCCGGCGGCATCGGCATCGGCGGGCACGTGGATCGGGTCGCCCCACACCAACTCGCCCCGGGCAAAAGGAAGGGCGACGGCAAAGCGGTCCCAGCTTCCCAGCAGACGACGCGGCCGCGCCGCCCAGGTCGCGGGCAGCACCGGACAGCCCGACAGCCGGGCCACCGCGACGATCCCGGCGGTCGCCCGCATCCGGGGGCCACGCGGGCCATCCGGGGTGATGCCCACGCATTGGCCCGATTTCAGCGATTTCAGCATTGCCCGCAACGCGGCACCGCCGCCTCGGCTGGTTGAGCCGACGATGGTGTCGATCCCGAAATGGCTGACGGTGCGGGCGATCAATTGCCCGTCGCGGTGTTGGCTGATCAGCATGTTGATCGGCACGCCCGGCCGCCAGATCCGCGGCATCATCAGGATGCGGCCGTGCCAGAAGGCCAGGATGAACGGGCGACCTTCGTCCCACATCGCGGCGGCCGTGCCGCCATTGACGATGGTCCAGCGCCCCGTCAGCGCGACCAGCCGGATGTAGAGCGCGCCCAGCCAGCACAACGCTCCCCGCAAGGTCTCGCTTTTGCCGATTCGCTTGGCCAGCCCCATCCCCCCGGGTCTCCTTTAGTGTGTGCCGCCTTCGGCGGTCTCCTCGGCGAATTGCATCGCATAGAGACGGGCATACAGCCCGCCCTGCTCTACCAGCATCGCGTGGGTACCGGATTCGACCACCCGGCCGCGATCCATCACATGGATCAGATCGGCCCCCACCACGGTCGACAGCCGGTGGGCGATGACGATGGTGGTGCGTCCTCGCATCAGCCGGTCGAGCGCGGCCTGAATCTGATGCTCGGATTCGGTGTCGAGCGCGCTGGTCGCCTCGTCAAGTAGCAGGATCGGCGCATTCTTCAGCATGGCGCGCGCGATCGCGATTCGCTGGCGCTGGCCGCCCGACAGGTTCAGTCCACGCTCGCCGACGATGGTGTCATAACCGTCGGGCAGGCCCATGATGAAGTCGTGCGCCGCCGCCGCGTGGGCGGCCTGGATGATCTCGTCATCTCCGGCGCTGAGACGGCCATAGGCGATGTTGGCGCGGATGGTGTCGTCGAACAGGGTGATTTCCTGACTGACCAGGGCGATCTTCGACCGCAGCGAGGTCATCGTGATGTCGCGGATGTCCTGGCCATCGATGGTGACCCGGCCGTCGGTGACGTCAAAGAAGCGCGGCAGCAGGTTCAGCAGGGTCGATTTGCCCGCGCCCGACGGCCCGACCAGCGCCACGGTGCGCCCGCCCGGAACCGTAAGGTCGATCCCGTCCAGCACGGCGCGGCTGCCGTCATAGGTGAAGAATACGCCTTCGAAGCGGACGTTGCCCTCACGCACCAGCAAGTCGCGGGCGGCGGGATGGTCCTGAATCTCGGGCTGAGCGTCCAGCACCGAGAAGGTACGCGCCGCCGCCGCCAGACCTTCCTGGAGGTTGGTATTGAGCGAGGCCAGCGATTTCAGCGGGCGATAGGCCAACATCAGCGCGGTGATGAAGGAGAAGAACGCGCCGGGGGTGGTGTGGCCGTCGATCACGCGCGAACCGCCATACAGGATCACCACGGTGATCGCGACGCCACCCAGGAATTCCATGATCGGCGACGAGGCCGAGCGCACCCGTGCCGCCCGATAGACCAGATCCTGCAAGGTCTCGATCAGCTGGCGAACCCGGGTCTTCTCGTAATCCTCCATCCCATAGGCCTTGACCACCCGGATACCCTGGACCGATTGCTCAAGATAGGTGGTCAGCAGCCCCATCTGTTCCTGGGTGTTGGCGGTGACCTTGCGCATCCGCCGCCCCAGCTTGCTGATCGGCAGGATCGCCAGCGGGAAGACGAAGAAGGTCCACAGCGACAATTCCCAGTCCTGATAGAACATCGCCGCGATCAGGAAGATCAGCGAGGAGGCATCCTTGCCCGCGCCGGTCAGCGCGTCGGAGACGGCAAAGCGCATCTGCGAAATGTCGTTGGTCAGGCGCGACAGAATCTTGCCGGTCGAATTGGCCTGGAAATAGGCAACATCCAGCCGCATCAGGTGCGAGAACAACCGCATCTGCATGTCGGCGATCACCCTGAGGCCGACCCGTGACAGAAACACCGCTTCGCCGTAATTACACAACGCCTTCACCGCAAAGGCGGCCAGAACCGCCAGTCCCAGCGGCAACAGAAAGGCCGATTGTCGCTCGGTGAAGATCTTGTTGACCACCGGGTCCATCAGCAGGGCATAGGCGGCGTTGGCCGCCGCTCCTACCACCATGCATAGAACCGCCAGGGCGACTTTGCCCAGATAGGGACGCATGCCTTCGCGGAACAGACGCCGCACCAGAACACGAGTCGAATGGTCAAAGGTGATTTTTTGCTTGGTCAAGGCTCCGCCCGGTCGGTTTTTTCGGCGCGGCGGACCATAGCATGGCCGCAGGCCCGGGCCAAATCAAACGAACCGGCGGGGCAGGGAATGGCGGCGGGCCGCACAAAAAACAAAACGACCGCCATCGAAACCGATGGCGGCCGCCTTATCGTCGTTTCAGTCCGAACCGGAGGAAAGGTCTTTCGCCGGTCCGGGCCAAAAGTCTTAGTGCACGTCTTTCCAGATCTGCCGCTTCAGGGCGAAGAGCAGGGCGGTCAGAAGCGCCAGGAACACCATCACCTTAACGCCGAGGCTCTTCCGAGCATCCAGTTCAGGTTCGGCGGCCCAGTTCAGGAAGGTCACCACGTCCTTGGCGATCTGTTCCTTGGTCGCCTTGGTGCCGTCGGCATAGGTCACGGCGTCTTCGAACACCTGCTGCGGCATGCCAATGGCGTAGCCGGGGAAGTAGGTGTTGTACATCTTGCCTTCGGGGATCGCGACGTCCGCAGGCGGGACATCGGGATAGCCGAGCAGCAGAGAGTAGACGTAGTTCGGACCGTTGACGCGCGCCTTGGTGATCAGAGACAGATCGGGCGGAACCGCACCACCGTGGATCGACGCCGCCACCTTGTCGTTGGCATAGGGCGACAGCATACGGTCGGACGGACGCGCCGGACGCTGGAACATCGCGCCTTCGTCGTTCGGGCCGTCCTGGACTTCCTTCTCGGCGGCGACGGCCTTGATCTCTTCCGGGGTCAGGCCGACGGCGGCCAAGTTGCGGAAGGCGACCAGCTTCAGGCCGTGGCAGTTCGAGCAGACCTCATGATAGACCTGCCAGCCACGCTTCAGGGCTTCGCGGTCATAGCGACCGAACACGCCGTTCCACGAAAAGGGAGTTTCGGGCTTCAGCAGTTCGTGGGTCCCGGTATTCGCCTGAGCGGTGCCGGAGAAACCGGTGGCACCGATCAACAGCATGGCACCGACCGCAATCGCCTTGACCACCGGAGCGGAAATCGACGCCGGCAGGGCCAGGGTCTTTTCCTTACGCGACAGCCAGGGCAGCACGATCAGGAAGTGAGCGAAGTAGTAGGCGGTCGCGACCTGGCTGATGGTGACCAGAAGATCGGTCGTCGGCTTGGCGCCGCAATAGCCGAGAACAAAGGCATTGAGGACGAACAGCCAGAAGAACTGGCGGTACAGCGGCCGGAAGGTCGCCGAACGGACTTTGGAGGAGTCCAGCCAGGGCAGGGCGAACAGGATCAGGATCGCACCGAACATGGCCACCACGCCCAGCAGCTTGGCCGGGATGAACCAAAGGTCGACGGTGAAGGCGCGCAGGATCGCATAGAACGGCAGATAGTACCATTCCGGAACGATGTGCGGGGGCGTCAGCATCGGGTTGGCGGGGATGTAATTGTCCGCTTCGCCGAAGAAGTTGGGCGCCCAGAACACGAAGGCCAGATAGACCATCAGGAACACGCCGATGCCGAACAGATCCTTGATGGTGTAGTAAGGATGGAACGGGATCGCATCCTGCGGGCCGTTCATATCGATGCCGAGCGGGTTGTTCGACTTGACGCTGTGCAGCGCCCAGACGTGCAACGCGACCAGGCCCAGGATGACGAAGGGCAGCAGGAAGTGCAGCGCGAAGAACCGGTTCAGGGTCGGGTTGTCGACCGAGAAGCCGCCCCACAGCAGGGTGACGATCGAGTCACCGATCAGCGGGAAGGCCGAGAACAGGTTGGTGATGACGGTGGCGCCCCAGAACGACATCTGGCCCCAGGGGAGCACATAGCCGAGGAAGCCGGTCGCCATCATCGCGAGGTAGATCGCGATACCGATGAACCACAGCAATTCGCGCGGCGCCTTATACGAACCGTAATAAAGGCCGCGGAAGATGTGGATGTACACCAGGATGAAGAACATCGAGGCGCCGTTGGAATGCAGATAGCGCAGCAGCCAACCGTAATTGACGTCGCGCATGATGCGCTCGACCGAATCGAACGCCAGCGCGCTGTGCGGCGTGTAGCTCATCGCCAGGAACAGGCCGGTCACGATCATGATCACCAGGGTGACCGCGGCGAGAGAGCCGAAGTTCCACCAGTAATTCAGATTTTTCGGCGTCGGATACTCAATGGCGCTGTGGCGCAGCATCGAGAACACGGGCAACCGGTCTTCGACCCAGTTGACTACCGCGTTGTTGCTCTTGAAGCCACTCATGACGGTCCCCCTCAGCCGATCCGTACGGTGGTATCGCTGGTGAATTGATAGGCGGGCACAGCCAGATTCTTCGGCGCCGGACCCTTGCGGATGCGACCCGAGGTATCATACTGAGACCCGTGACACGGGCAAAACCAGCCGCCCCATTCCCCCCGGGGATCGGTCGGCTTCTGGCCCAGCGGAACGCAGCCGAGGTGGGTGCAGATACCCACCACGATCAGCCATTGCGGGTTCTTGACCCGAACGGAATCGGCCTGCGGATCGCGCAATTCGGACAGGTTAACCGCCTGTGCGGAAGCGATTTCCTCAGCCGTGCGGCTCCGGACGAAAACCGGAGACCCACGCCAAACCACGGTGATGGCCTGTCCCGGCTTGATCGCCGACAGGTCTACATCGGTGGTGGACAGCGCCAAGGTATCAGCGGCCGGGTTCATGCTATGCACGAACGGCCACAGGGCGATGCCCGTCCCGACCACGCCGACGGTGGACGCGGCCTGCAGCAGGAAATCCCGCCGCGTTTGCCCGTCCGCCGCCGAGGGCTGGGCATTCTTTGCCGTATCAGCCATTTCAAATCCTCTTGTTGGCCCGCGGAAGCGAGACTATTAAACACAATGGATGGCCCGATTCAACAGCCCTCTAGCCCCAGGGCCAAGCTGTTATGATACCTTATTTCCCGCCGTCGGCCAGCCAATCGGCTCACTTTTGCCGCCAGACCTTGACGCGCAAGGAGTTTCACCCCATGGAGCGGCTGCGTCTGGCTCTGTTCCAGCCCGATATTCCCCAGAACGCCGGGACGCTTTTTCGTCTGTCCGCCTGTCTTGGTCTTGGGGTCGACGTGATCGAACCCTGCGGCTTTGTCTTTGACGATCGCAAGTTAAAACGAGCGGGCATGGATTATCTCGACCGGGCGCGGGTGGTTCGCCATGCCTCGTGGGAGCTGTTCCAGGCGACCCTGGCGGCCGAGGGGCGGCGGTTGGTGCTGTTGACCACCAAGGGCGAGCATCGCCACGATCAGTTTTCCTTTCTTCCCGGCGATACTTTGATGGTCGGACGGGAAAGCAGCGGCGTTCCGTCCGACATCGCGGCGGGGGCGGCGGCGCGGATTCGCATCCCGATGGTGACGGGACCGCGCTCGATCAATGTCGCCCTGGCCGCCGCGATGGTCACCGGAGAGGCGTTGCGCCGCCTCGACGGGTTTCCCGACGAATCCCCAGCCGAAGAGGATCTGGAATGAAACCGTTCAAGGCCGCCTGTCTTCAGCTTAATTCCGGCACTGAGATGATGCGCAATTGCGAGATCGCCGCGACGCTGGCGGTCGAGGCGCGCGCCGCCGGGGCCGATCTGATCCTGATGCCCGAGAACCTCGCTTTGATGGAATGGGGCCGCTCGGCGCTGGTGCTGAACGCCGCGACCGAGGAGGATCATCCCGCGCTGGCCTTTTTCCGCGATCTGGCCCGCGAGATCGGGGCGTGGCTGCATCTGGGCAGCCTGCATATTCTACTTGATGGCGGAATGATCGCCAATCGCAGCTTCGTGATTGATCCGCTGGGCGGAATCCGCGCCCGTTACGACAAGATTCATATGTTCGACGTCGATCTTGGTCTGGGCGAGGTCTATCGCGAATCTGCCACCTTTGCCCCTGGCGACCGTGCCGTTGCCGCCGACCTGCCGTGGGGGCGGCTGGGGCTGTCGATCTGCTACGATCTGCGCTTTCCCCAGTTGTATCGCGGTCTGGCCCAGGCCGGGTGCGACTTCCTGGCGGTTCCGGCGGCGTTCACCCGCACCACCGGCAAGGCGCACTGGCATGTTTTGCTGCGGGCGCGGGCGATCGAGACCGGATGCTATGTCTTTGCCCCGGCGCAATGCGGCGAGCACATCAACAACCGCCAGACCTATGGCCATGCCCTGATCGTCTCGCCCTGGGGCGAAATTCTGGCCGATGCGCTGGAGCAGCCGGGCTGGGTCATCGCCGAGATCGACCCCCGCCGCGTCGGTGAAGCGCGCAAGAAGATTCCCTGTCTCGATCACGACCGGCCGTTCGCTCCGTTGCGGACGTGACGGCTGACTCGCTCGAAGCCACCGATGTATAATGGTGAGAAATCCGCGCCGTCGGGGCGTGGGATGTTCATGGCGGTACGCCGATGATCCTGTTCGAATTGCGTTGCACCCAGCAACACCACTTCGAGGCGTGGTTCCGCGACGGGGCCGCCTATGACGTCCAGGCCGCCGACGGTGCCATTGCCTGCCCGGTCTGCGGCGATACCGGCGTTTCCAAGGCGCCGATGGCGCCGCGTCTGGTCCACAGCCGGGGCGAGCCCGCCGTACCCGATCCCGACCGGATCGCCGGAGATGTCCGCCGCGCCCTGCTGGAGATCAAGAAGCAGGTCGAGGCCAATTGCGACTATGTCGGCGACCGTTTCCCCGAGGAAGCACGCCGGATTCATTACGGTGAATCCGATGCCCGCCCGATCTATGGCGAGGCCACCCGCGACGAA
>NZ_AQPH01000005.1 GCF_000442515.1 Magnetospirillum fulvum MGU-K5
GGCCGGGCGAAGAACGTCCGTCCCGCCGCCAGCGGCCACAGCAGCGCGAAGATCAGCCCATAGGCATGGCGATACGACACCGTGGACAGGGTGTCGGCTCCGGCCAAAGACTCGCCCCACAGCGCATTAAGCGCGGTCAGTTCGGCGTCCAACTGGGCGAGCGAACGGACCACCTCCTTCGCCTCGCCGGTCGAGCCCGAGGTCTGAAGGCACAAACTGGCCCGGTCGGGCTCAAGCCCCCCGCTCCACGCGGCCGCGCCCGGTTCGAACGTGTCATCGATCCACTGGTCAATCCCGTCGATTGGGCCGGGATGGGACGGCACCACCACGCGCGCCCCGGCGCTCAAGGCTCCGAACAAACCGACGGCAAAGCGCCAGCCGTCGCGGCAGGTCAGTCCGACCCGGTGGGCGGTGGCTAAGTGGCGGGCGGTGCCGCCGATTTCGGCGCAAAAGCGCGACCAGGTCAAATCCTCGCCGTCGCGCCGGGCCACGACATGATCGGGGGCGAACGCGGCGGCGTTCAGGCATTCGAGCCGGATCACCGTGCCGTCTCCCTGGCCCGGACCCGGCGGCGGATCAGATACTCAATCCCGAACAGACTGCCCATCAGCAGATAGGAGATCAGGCCGTTATAAAGCGTCCACAAATCGCGGTCGCCCATCGCCACGGTCAATGCGGAGACGCTGGCATTGCCCAGCAGGAACAGGAACCACACCCAGGTGACCGTCCGCATATAGGCGCGCGCTGCGAGCGACGGCTCGGGCTCGGTCAGGCTGGCGAAGCGTTCCACCAGGGTCGGGCCGCCGCGCAGCGACAGGCCGAACGCCGCCGCCATCCCCAGGCTCATCAGCACCGGATAGGCCAGCACGGCCAGGGCCGGGGCGATCAGGGCAAAGGCGGCGGTGGCGATCAGGATCGCGGCCAGGGTCGGGACCAGGGCGGAAGCCAGCGCTCCGCCTCGGGTGACCGCCAGCCGTGCCCCCACCAGGGCGAGGGCGAGAACCGCCAGCACGGCAGAGGGCACCCGCCCCAGACTGACATAGACCAGTCCGGGATACAGAATGCCAAGTCCACCCAGCCCGAGGAGGAAAAGCGGCCGTCTATTCGGTGAGGAGGTCATGGACGCGGTCAACCACGTCGGCAACGGTGCGGACCGTCTTGAACTGCTCGGGCTTGATCTTCTTGCCGGTCAGATCCTGGAGCCGGACCACCAGATCGACGGCGTCGATGCTGTCGAGGTCGAGTTCCTCGAACAATTTGGCGTCCAGGGTGATGCGTTCGGCGGGAACCTCGAACATCTCGACGAGATAGCCGGACAGGGTGGTGAAAATCTCTTCGCGGGTCACGAACGGGGTCCCTTTTGCTGCTGAATGAAGGCGGCCAGCGCGGAAATGCTGGCGAAGTGGCGTCTGACCTCGTCCGAGACGGTTTCGATCCGGATATCGTAGGTCTTGCGGATGGCGACGCCTAATTCCAGCGCGTCGATCGAATCGAGGCCCAGTCCTCCATCGCCAAACAAAGGTTCGTCCGAATCGATCTCCTCAGGAGACATATCCTCCAGATTGAGAGCCGAGACGATCAGCCGTTTCAGCTCCAGTTCCAATGCATCCATGACCATGCGATTCCGTATAGTACCCTTCAATGAATTCGACCAGCTTGCGCGCCGAAAGCGAGCGGTAGCGATAACCCAGGAAGTTGTGGATGTCTAGGTGATCGCCCACCTCCATTTTGAACTTGGATCGCGTTGACGGAACCTTCCACCACGGATTTCCCTTGTGGAGAATTGGCGGTTCGCAATTTATTCTTATAAGTTGTAAATCAACCTCGGCATGTATTGCTATATTTGCAAACCCTCGATGCAATACGATTGGTTGACCCCGCACGGTTCGGGTGCCCTCGGGGAAGACGATCAGGTTGTTGCCCGCCTTCAGAGTCTCGATGCAGGTGCGCAGCAGCGCCTCGGGGTCCTGGTCGTTCCGGATATATCCCGCGCCCTCGACGGTCAGGCGGAAGAACGGATTGCGCCACAGCCCGCCTTTGACGATGCATTGAACGTTGGGCACCGCCGCCATGATCATCACCACGTCCAACAGCGACGGATGATTGGCGATCAGCATCGCGCCCCGTAGCAATTTCAATTGCTCGGTTCCGGTCATGTCGATGTCGGCGATGCGAAGGGCGTGGATCGCCCGGCAATAAAGCCGCAGGCTCCGATGCAGCACCGCTTGAATCCGCTTTTGCCGCAGACAGCGGTCGCGGGTGACCAGCGCGATCAGCGGAAACACGGTCAGCGCCAGTAACGAACCGCCGATGCCGATCGCCGCCAGGAACAGGCCGGTGCCCAATGCGCGCCAAATCCGGTCCAGTCTATGCCGCACGGCACCACGTCCAGGTCAGCCGTTCGCCGACGGCACGGGTTTCACTGCCGCCGCACTCAAGCAGGGCGGCGACGCGATGGGCCAGGGAGTCAGCCCCGGGTGGGTCGGACGGCGCCAGGCGAAGCGCGATTCGCTCGCCCGCGCCGGTATCGTTGTCCGGGGCCAGGAGCAGGGCCAGCGCCAGCGCGTCCTCGGCCCCGCCGCCGATTCCGTCATACGACTCGGGCAACGCCTCGTCGAAATGGAGCAGCAGCACCCGCTCGATCCCGTCGGCAAGACAGGTCGCCGCCTCAAGACAGCCATAGCCGAAAGACTCGTTCCCTGCCGCGACGGCGGTATGCCCGGCCCGGTTTCCGGCGGCAATCGACAGCAACCCGGCCAGAGCGTGATGAACCGACAGGCTGAAGGCGGCGGGCGACACCTCGCCGTTATCGACCAGACCGCTCAACAAGCCCAGGGTGCGGGAATATTCACCATGGCGTGACGACAGGACGATCCGGGGCTGGTCGGTCGTTTCGCGTCCACTCAGCAGGCACCACGCCGCCTCCAGCGCCTTGCGCCCGATCGGGGTGACGCGGCGGCGCAGCGATGACGGCAGGTCGGCCCCGGTTCCGGCCGTGCCGCCGCTGGCAAGATGGTCCCGTCCCGGCAGCCAGCCTGCCCAGGCTTCCAGCCGGAAGCCTGGCGCGTGCGATTCGGTCTGCGATGCGACCGTCATGATCTTCTGTTCCCTCCGCTCCCGGCCACGTCTCTCGGTTGTTGTCGGTGACACTAGCCATTATCCGCCCCGGGCGGCAACAGCCGTCATGAGGGCGGGATCCTTCCCCCCTATTTGCATACACAGCCCTTTTTTTCTATGATGCAATCCACTGCAATCGACGGATCGTACCGGCGGACGATGACATCACCGATCACGCGCTTTGTCCGTCTGTGCCGTCTTCTTTTCGTCGCGGTGGCGCTTGTCGCTGCGGTGGGAGTGGAAAGAGCGGCGGCGTCTCCCGATTTACGCACCCTGGTCGAAGCCGCCCGCGCCGCCGGGGAAAACGCGCTCGATATCGAGCCGATCAGCCTGGTCCAGGCCACGTCGCGCCAGTTGCTGCGGGTCGAGGGCGATGTCGATTTTCCTCTTTCAGTCGGGATTGATCTGCCGCTCGACGCGCGCCCAAGCGAGATCGGCCCCGCTTTGACCGGGTCGGTCGCCGAGACCGGGCGCTATGTCGTTCTGTTCGACGTCGCCCTGGCCAAGGCATCGCGCAAGGTCCGCGATATCCAGGACCGCACCTCGCGCAAGGTTGTTTCGGTCGATCGGATTGACAATCCCGCCTATCTGCGGGCGGTCAAAAAATTCGATTCCAGTTCGACCCGGGTCGAGCGCGCCCCCGACAATCCCAAGGTGCTGATGCGCTATGAAGAGGCGCAGCGCAAGGTCGCAACGACGCCGCGCTATCTCGAACAGCCGGTCTATGGTCCCTATCAGTTCAAGGTCGCCGATGCCGAATGCGTCAAGACCCTGACCGTCAAGTATCATTTGGTCGATCGCATCGCCAACACCGTCATTTCCTCGGTGATCGATGTCGTCGAGACCGAGCGTTTTACCTTCGCCTATAACATCGACGCGTCTGACCCCCTTCAGAGCGCCTATGCCAGCGACTTTTCGACCGAGCGGCAGGTCCGCGATTGGGAGCGCGCCCCGATTGTGATCCCGTTGTCCCAGGTGCTCGACCACGCTTTGGCCAAAAGCGGGGCGGCGCGTCCGCTGGGTTCGCTCACCGCGTTTCTTGACGAGATCGGCCGCGAGCGGACCCGCGCCTCGCTCCGTGCCTATGCCGAACAATACGATTCGCGACCGCTCAACGATCCCCGCTTTGACAGCGTGGTCGTGATCTATACACCGACGGGGCAGGGCAGCGGCTTTTTCGTCCGCCCCAATATCGTGATGACCAACTGGCATGTGGTCGAAAACAATCCGATTGTCGAACTGCGCACCTATGACCGCCGTGAAACCTTCGGGCAGGTGATCGCCAAGGATGTCCGCCTCGACCTCGCCTTGGTCAAGGTCCAGGACCGGGGCCGGGTCGCGCCGTTCTTCCAGGGCAAGGGGCTGAACCCCGGCGACAGCGTCGATGCGATCGGCCATCCCAAGGGTCAGCGTTATTCGATCACGCGCGGCGTCGTCAGCGCGATCCGCAAGGCTCGGTCCGGCACCAACCCGACCCAGGCTGGCCCCGAGGTTCTGTATGTCCAGACCGACGCCGACATCAATTCCGGCAATTCCGGCGGGCCGCTGTTCCTGGGGGACAAGGTGGTGGGGGTCAACACCTTTGGGCTGATGCAGCGGATCGAGGGGGGCGAGGGGGCGGCCCCGCTGCCCGGACTGAATTTTGCCGTCCATTACGCCGAAGCCAAACGCTTCCTGGACGAATCGATGAAGGGGGACTGACGATGCGCTTCGACCGGCGACACTTCCTGGCCGTCGGGATGGCGGCATTGGCGACCGCCTGCCAGCGTCCCAACCAGGGCGACATGGTGGTCGATTCGAAAACCGACCGGATGTACGGGATGCGTTCGGATAGCTCGATCTTCACCGATGCGACGATGTTCCCCAACCGGCGGCTGAAGCTGTCGTTGCGCAACATGTCGGGCGACCCGGTGTGGGATCTGGATTCGACCCGCGAGCGGATTCTTCAGGGTTATCTCGGCAAGGGATATGAACGGTCGGACGGCACCGATTTCGGCCTGAAGGTCGATCTCAACGTTGTGCGCAGTCAGCAATTCGACCGCGACATGATCGCTCAGTTCGGCTTTCTGGGCGCAACCGGCGGGGCCGCCGCCGGGGCCGGAGCGGGCGGGGCCTATAACGGGCCGGGTGGAATGGCCGGGGGCGCAGGCATTGGGCTGTCGGCTGGGGTGGCGCTCGGCACCCTGGCCGGATATTTCACCGTCGACAGCATCTATGTGGTCATCACCGAGGCGATTTTCGCCGTCCGCCGCAACGCCGCCAAGCCACGCCGGGTCGTCACCTTTGACGGTAGCCCGCGTGTCGAGGAATGGGAAGAGAGCGGCTATGGCTCGTTCCACCGGGTCCACCGCGTCACCATCGCCAATTACGGCGGCGGCCGGTTCGTCACCCAGGCCGAGATCGCGGGCGATATCCGCGACCGCCAGATTCGCTCGCTGATCAGCTTGATCTGACCCTCTAATACCGGCGGCTCAATGAATTGACCCGCCGCAATGGCGGCCAGATACCGGCCAACAGGTCAAAACAAAGGTTGGCCGGTATAAAACGTTAAAGCCCCGCGCCAGGGTGTGGAGCGCGGGGCTTTTGACTTTAACGTTCCGATTTTTTCAGCGGGGAGTTCACTCTCGCCAATCGACCGGAAGGGATGCCTGTTCGAGTCATGAACAGTCTGCCCCTGTCCGGATTACCGCAGCATGGCGGCCGGATGATATTTTTGTAATGCAGGCGGTTTGTCGGCTTTCGCCAGCACGTTTATCGCCCGCGGCATAATCCGGGACGTTGGGCAGAAAGGCGCACCGACGCCCTCCGAATCCCTATGGTGCCGGATTCCCGGCTAGGGTCGGAGTGGCGTCCGTGGCGAAGCTTTAGCGGGGCAAAACAGTCACGAAACAGCGACGAACGGCACCGCCAGACGGCGACACCGCGCGCTGTCGGGCCGTTTAGAAACCTTCGCGTTCCAAACGCTTGCGTTCCAGCTTACGAGCACGACGCACGGCTTCGGCCTTTTCTCTGGCGCGGCGCTCGGACGGCTTCTCGTAATTGCGACGCAGCTTCATTTCACGGAAAACCCCTTCGCGCTGCATCTTCTTCTTGAGCGCCTTAAGGGCCTGATCGACGTTGTTGTCACGAACGAGTACTTGCACGTTTCGCCACCGCTCCTCTACGCTTGAAAAGCCACCCCATCGCACGGCACAACTGCCGTCCGGGAAGGCGCTTGATATCACAGTGACGGTTGCTTGGGAAGGGGCTAGGGATATGCAAATCGATCCGAGCGCGAAACGCGACGCTCTGGTGCTGGCGGCATTGCCTCATATTGCCTTCGATGGCTGGTCCGACGTGGCGTTGTCCGAGGCGGCGCGCGACCTCGATTACCCGCCGCGCGAGGCGTTGCGGCTGTTCCCCGGAGGTCCGGTCGAGGCGCTGGCTCATTTCGTCGCGCTGGCCGACAAAATGCTGATCGACGATTTCGCCCTTCAGGGTCCGCGCGGCGGCAAGCTTGATGAGCGGGTGTTCGTCGCGGTCAAGATGCGGCTGGACCGCTGGTCGGCTCATCGCGAGGCGATCCGCCGCGGCGTCTCGCTGCTGTCGTTGCCGCAAAATCTGCCGCTGGCGGCAAAGCTGGGTTGGGGCACCTCTGACGCGTTGTGGCGGGCGGTGGGGGATAAAAGCCAGGATCTCGCCTGGGCAACCAAGCGCGGGTCGCTGGCGGCGCTCTATTCCGCCACCTTGTTCTTCTGGCTGGACGATCAGTCGGAGGATTCGATCGAAAGCTGGGCGTTCCTGCGCCGCCGCCTGATCGATATGGGCAAGCTGCCGCGCCTGCGCCACCGGGTCGAAACGGTGGTGCGGCGGAGTTTGACCTCGTTCCAGCGCAAAAGTCCGTGGAACCGTAACCGGCTGCATCGCCGCGTTGCTGGGAAATAGACTGCTTCTCCGCTTCGTCCCGCCCCCTCCCATCGGGAGAGGGCGGGCGAGGGGTCTTTAATACACCATCGTGCTCATGGTGATGTCTTCCCACACCTGCTTGACCGTCAGCGACATTTCAACCGCCCGCTCGGTGTAATAGGTGTGGAGCAGGTGGTGGGCCTTTTCAGAAAAGGGCCGTTCCAGGAAGTCGCGATAGAGCGCCTGGACCTGCGGGTTGTTGTGCGATTGACGGACAGCGGTGGCGCGGTCGATCGCAAACAGGGTCTCGCGCCGCTTCAGGGCAAAGGGCAGATAGGCCTTCTTCGAGCGCAGATTGCCGCCGCCATCGACGCAGCCGCCGGGGCAGGCCATGATCTCGATGAAGTCGAAATCGGCAGTACCTGCCCGAACCGCCTCGCACAATTCGCGGGTCGGGCGCAGGCCGTGGCACATCGCCACCTTGACCGTGCCGATCTTGCCGCCGACCTCGATGGTGGCGGTCCGCGCCCCGTCGAAGCCGCGCAACTGGGCCAGTTCGATCTGGGGCAATTCGCGGCCATTGGCGATCTGATACATCGTCCGCACCGCCGCTTCCATCACGCCGCCGGTGGTGCCGAAGATCGCTCCCGCGCCGGAATAGGCGCTCATATACGGATTGTCGAACACCGACGGTTCCTGGCTGCGCAGGTCGATGCCCTGACGCTTCAGCAGACGGGCGAACTCGCGGGTGGTCAGCACCACGTCGATCTCGGCGATGCCGTTTTCGCTCAGTTGCGGCCGGACCCGCTCGTCCTTCTTGGCGGTGCAGGGCATGATCGAGATCACCCGGATGCGCGCGGGATCGATCCCCATCCGTTCGGGCAGGTAGGTCTTGGCGATCTTGCCTAAACATTGCTGCGGCGATTTGGTCGAGGACAGCAGCGGCAGCAGATCGGGATAGTGACGCTCGGCGAAATTGATCCAGGCCGGGCAGCACGAGGTGAAGGTCGGCCGCCGTTCCCCGGCGAGGCGGCTCAGCAATTCGGCACTTTCCTCCATCACCACCACGTCGGCGGCGAAGTTGGTGTCGAGCACGATGTCGGCGCCCAGACGGCGCAGCGCGCCGATGATCCGGCCTTCGACATTGGTTCCGGCCGGCAGGCCGAATTCCTCGCCAAAGCCGACCCGCACCGCCGGAGCGAACTGGAAGACGGTGACGATCTCGGGATCGAACAGCAGGTCGAGCACCAAATCGGTTTCATCACGCTCGCCCAGCGCTCCGGTCGGACAGACCATCACGCACTGGCCGCAGGTGACGCAGCTTGAGTCTTTCTGGCTGAGACCGTGATGCAGCCCGATCGACGAATCGTTTCCGGTGCCGGTGACCACCAGCGCATCGACGGTCTGGCCGTCGCGGCAGATCGTGACGCAGCGCTGACAGCGGATGCATTTGGTCATGTCGCGGATCATCGCCGGAGATGATTCGTCGATGCCGCGTCCCAGCGTCCGGGTCCGGTCGAAGAAGCGGTTGGTGTGCAGCCCGACATATTGGGCGATGTCCTGCAACTCGCAATTGCCGTGGCGGACGCAGGTGGCGCAATCCTGATTATGGTCGGCCAGCAGCAATTCGACCTGGAGCCGCTGTGCCTCGCGGACCCGGCGGGTGCGGGTGCGGATATTCATCCCCTCCTGCACCGGGGTGGTGCACGAGGCGACCAACTGAGCCGCCTCGCGGCCGGGCTGGTCGATTTCGACCATGCAGACCCGGCAGGTGGCGGGGGCGTGGTCGATGTCGTTCATCTCGCACAGGGTCGGGATCGGCACGCCGTGGCGGCGGGCGCAGGCCAGAATGGTTTCCTGGGCCTCGGCAGTGACGGGGCGGCCGTCCAACGTGGCGGTGACGGTTTGGCTGGTCATGTCAGGCCGCTCCTTCCGGGATGGGCTGTTCGGTAATCACCGAATAGATGCGGTAGCAGCGCATGCAGCGTCTGGCTTCCCGGTAGGCGTCGGCGTCGGAGATGGTGGTCTCGACCTCTTCGAACATGGTGCGGCGGACTTCGGGGTCGAGTTCGGGATGGTGGACCCGGTATTCGAGCCGCACCGGCAACTCGACGCAATCGGCGGCCAGCAATTTGTGTTCGTTCAAAATCTGGCGCATCCGCGAGCGCGGGAAGAAGCGGGTGTATCCCCGCTGGATATAATCGTCGATGCTGCGCGCCGCCTTCAGTCCCGCTGCCATCGCATGGATCAGGGTCGAGGGGCCGGACACGCAATCGCCGCCCGCGAACACACCGGGGCGCGAGGTGGCCAGATCGGTGGGGGCCGCCTCGATACAACCCCAGCGGGTCATCGTGACGCCGTCGGTGGGACCGACGACGCCTTTGCGCACTTGCTGCCCGATCGCCGAAATCAGAACAGAGCATTCCATCCGCCGTTCCGATCCGGGGACCGGCTCGACATTGCGCCGCCCCTTGGCATCGATCTCGGTCTGGCGCATCGAGACGACGTCCAGACCGACGACGCGCCCGTTCTCGTGGATGATCTTCGCCGGATTGGTCAGGAAGTGGACGATCACCCCTTCGGCCTCGGCGGCCTCGATTTCCTCGTGATCGGCGGGCATGTCCTCGCGGGTGCGGCGATAGAGCAGGTGGACCCGCTCGGCCCCCATCCGCAGGGCGGAGCGGACGCAATCCATCGCGACATTGCCGCCGCCGACCACCACGACATCGCCGCACAGACGGGTCAGACGGGTGCCCGCGATGTGGTCGTGCACCTTGAGCAGAAAGCCGATCCCGGTTTCATAGCCCAGCGCCGAGGAATCCTCGTCGGCGACGCCCATCGGCGTCCCCTGCTGACAGCCGAGCGACAGGAACACCGAGCGATAGCCCCGCTCGAACAGGGTGTCGATGGTGAAGTCCCGGCCCATCGCCTGGTTGAACAGGAACCGCCCGCCCAGCGCCAGGATGATGTCGGTTTCCGAGCGCAGCACGTCCTTGGGGAGGCGATAGCTGGGGATGCCGATTGCCGCCATGCCGCCCGGCTCAGCCATCGCTTCCAGGATATCGACGTGATAGCCGTGCAAAAGCAGGTGATAGGCACAGGAAATCCCGGCCGGACCGCCGCCCACCACCGCCACCCGCATCTCGGGCGGATGGGATGAGGCGATCAGATCGCGCGAAAACCGCAGCGCGTTCGGTCCCTTCTGATGATCGGCGACATAGCGCTTCAGGATCTTGATGCCCACCGCCTCGTCGACGAGGTTGCGGCGACAGGCCATCTCGCAAAAGCGGACGCAGACCCGGCCGCAGGTCGCGGCCATCGGGTATTTCTGCAAGATCACGCCCAGCGAATGTTCGGGCTTGCCGTCGCGGATGTAATCGATATAGCGCGGTACGTTGATCTTCGACGGACAGGCCTCGATGCAGGGCGCGGTCATGTAATCCATGCCGTGCTGCACCGTTCGCGCCGCGCCCGAGGCGATCTCTGCTTCGATCACGTCGCGGAAATGGGTCAGCGCCGCCAACAGAGCGATCGGCGTCGTCCGCCCCAGCCCGCACAGCGAGGTCTCGGCCATCTGCCGCCCCAGCATCGCCACGGTGTCCAGGTCGAGCGGCGCCGATTCGCCCGCCGCCAGCGCCGCCAGCGATTCGCCGATCAGCGCGGTGCCCATCCGGCAGGGGGTGCATTTGCCGCAGGATTGTTCCTCGGCCTTGGCCAACTGGCGGCGCAGCGCGTCGAGCAGACTGACGGTGCGGTCGAAGATCAGGAAGCCGCGATCGCCGAAAAAGGCGCGGATCGGATTACCCGGATTGAATTCGCCAAATCCGGCCAGGCTGGGGAACAAGGAGCTGGCATCTCCATCGCCGTTGCGATGGTCGATCACCGCGCCGTCCCAGATTCCATAAACGATTGTCGCCATAAATCCCCCTTGGTCCCAGCCCATTATCCCCCCGGATACGGTACCAGGATTTCCTCTAATCATGGATCAGGGGCCGGGTTCTGTCCATCGGCGACGGGTGGGGGAGCGGCTGGCTCTCCTCCCCCCTCCTTCGGGTGGGAACCGGCTTAGCGGGCGAGGATGCTGGCAGCATCCTTGGTTTTGCCGACGGCGGATTCGATTTGCTGGATGCTGGCGCTGATCGTCGCGACCGTCCGGGAAATGGTATCGACCGAGCCCGCCGCATTCTGCATATTGCCGGACATGTCGCGGGTCACCGCGCTTTGCTCCTCGACCGCCGCCGCCGTCGCGGTGACATGATCGCGAACGGTTCCGATCGATTGGCGGATGACGCCGAGCGAGGACACCACATCGTTCGAGATTGCCTGAATCCCTTCGATTTCCGCGGAGATCTGCTCGGTGGCGCGGGCGGCTTGGTTCGCCAGATTCTTGACCTCTCCCGCCACGACGGCAAAGCCCTTGCCCGCATCGCCCGCGCGGGCGGATTCGATGGTGGCGTTCAGCGCCAACAGATTGATTTGCCCGGCGATGGTCTGAATCAGCCCGACGATCCCGCCCATCGCGACCGCAGCCGCCGACAGGCGCTGCGCCGAATCCCCGGCCGAGACCACCTGATCGAACGCGCCATCGGTCGCCGTCTGCGATTTGGTCATGCTCTGGGAAATCTCGGTGATCGAGGCGGCCATTTCCTCGGCGCTGGCGGCCATCAACTGGACGTTGCCGGAGGTTTCCATCGCGGCGGAACTGGCGGTCGCGGTTTCGGTCGTCGATTGGGTGACGGCCTGATCGATCTCGGCAAAATTGACATCGATCAGCGTTTTCAGTTGGCCGAGCAGGGCGATTTGTTTGGTGATATCAGTGGCGAATTTCACCACTTTGACCGGCTTGCCATCGGCATTTAAAATCGGGTTGTACGAACCTTCGATCCAGACTTCGCGCCCCCCCTTGCCGATCCGGCGGTATTGGGCGGCCAGAAACTCACCCCGCTGCAACGTTTCCCAGAACACGCGGTACTCCTGGCTGGCGCGATAGGCGGGATCGACGAAGATTCCGTGATGCTTGCCGACGATTTCGGCAAGGTTATAGCCCATCGCTTTCAGGAAGTTGTCGTTGGCGGTCAGGATCGTCCCGTCCATCTTGAACTCGATCACCGCCTGGGATTTCATGATGGCATTGTACTTGCCGACAAGGTCGAGATAGTGCTCTTTTTCCTTGGTTACGTCGGTTGCGTATTTAACGATTTTTGTCGGCGTGCCGTCCGGTTTCAGGATTGGATTGTAGGCGGCTTCGAGCCAGATCACGCGGCCATCTTTGGTGATGCGCTTGAATTGGCCCGACTGATATTCACCGCGCCGTAATTTTTTCCAGAATTCAGTATAGTCGTTGCTGGCGCGATACGAATCGTCGACGAAAGCCCTGTGGTTTGTCGCAAGGGCCTCGGCAAGAGAATATCCCATCAGAGTGAGGAAATTCTCATTCGCCGAAATAACGTTTCCGTTCAAGTCGAACTCAACCCGAGCGTTCGATTTCTCCAGCGCCTGGATGATCGATTCGTTTTCGAGACTTTTCGCGTTCTTGAATGGAAACATATTGTGCCCTCCTCGTGGGTGGCGACCCCATACAACGGTGTCTATGACCTTTGCTGATGCTATTCCTTTTGTTTAAAATCGGGAAGGCTGTTTAGAACGAATTTCAATCTGGTCGGGGTCAGGCCGAAATCGACTCTAGTGCCAGGGGCCCGAGCCTTGGACCATCTGAACGATCGTCAGCAAAATCTCGAACATGATGAGGAAGACGATGTACCACTCGACCTTCATGCTGCTGCGGGTCTGAATCAGGTCGAGCAGGGTTTCGGCGGTATCGGAGATTACCTCCAGCTTGCGGTCGAGCGCCCGGTTGCGGGCCGACAGGTCGTATTCGCGCTCAAGCCGGACGAACAGCCGTTCCAGTTCGGGTTTGACCCACAGCACTTCGGGGCTGTCCAGCAACTCGACGCGGCCGACCATCCGGTGCTCGGCCAGCAGGACCTCGCCAATCTGGGCCAAAAGATCGCGGGTGCGCAAATGGCGCAGGCTGCGCTTGCCCAGCGACGCGGCCAGCGGCTCGATACTGTCGAACACGCGGGCGATCCGGGTTTCGTAATGATCGAGCACCAGATCGCGCGCCATCATCTCGGCGACCAGTTGCAGCCGCTCGGGGCAGGAGTCGGCCAGCGAGATGATCCCGGTCTGGTCGACCCGGTCCTCGCCGCCGGGAACGATGACCAGATCGGTCGAGGCGCGTCCCTGGACCGGCATCGGTTCGGCCACCAGTTTGGCCAGCGAGGTGAGGAACACAGCCTCTTCCATCGGGTCGAGCCCGAACAGAACCGCGACGCCATAGCGGAACAGCACGGCAAAACCGTCTTTACCGGCACGGATGATCAGGGGGGCGGTGCCAAGCACCTGGCCTTCTTCGAGGCGGCGGGTATCGAGACGTTCGCCCAGCAACAGAACCTGGGCGGACAGCCGACCGGTTCCGCTGGAACCGGCGGTGTGGGGGATGTCGGAGGTCATGAAATCCGAATAACAGGAATGGGGAGGCAAACCATAACACGGCGGCGGAACAAACCGCGTGTTCCCTGCTCTCTGTCACCGAATTTTCATGGCCCCGGGATCGGTCGATGCCACTGGCGTTCGGTGAAGGCCAAAGATATAGTCCGCACGAGTGAGAGGGAGCATTCGTAATGGACTACCGTTTTTCCGAACAGGGTGGCGTCACCCATGTCACGCTGACCGGTCAGTTGAATTTCGCGGCGAACGAAGACTTTCAGGCGATCGTCGAAAGAATCGCGAAAATTCGTGGGTCGAAGGTTGTCTTTGATCTCGCCAACCTGAGTCATATTGATTCGGTCGGTCTCGGCCTGCTCTATATCGCTCACGAGGAGCTGGCTGCGGTCGGTTCGAGTCTTTCGTTGCTGCACCCGCGCGACACTGTTTTGCGGATGCTGGAATTGACCGAAGCCAACGAAACCTTCGACATTATTCCCTGATCGCGGCGGCCGAACGGCTCGGGTCAGAGCCGTCGGCCATAGCCGGGCGAGAACGCCACGGTCAGCCCCCACAGCGCGGCCAACTCTGCCGGTGAGCGGACGATATGAGTCGTCGCCTCGGCCGGCCGGTCTTCGATCACGATCTCGCCGTTTTCGATTGCGACACGGCGGGTCACCACCTCGTCAAATCCCCGATGCGTCCCGATGAAATCGGCCCCGAAGCGGATTGCTTCGGCCTGGGCGCGGTCTTCCAGCCGGAACGGTGCCAGCATCTCGGCCGGTTCCGCCTCGCCCTGGCGGGGGACGAAATGGGCCAGGGCCGAGCGATAGCGGTCGCGCGCCAGCAAATCCGAGCCAAACACATAAGAGCCGGGATCGCGCGCCCAGGCCACGCCGTCGATCTCGATCTCGACCGCTAATTGGTCGTTATGGGCGTGGCCGCCGCGTCCGTTCTGGCCGATCGGGCCACAGCGAACCGCGATCAGGGCGCGGGGACCACGCCACAGATAAAGGCCGAATTCGGTGAAGGCCAGCGGCTCCAGCCCCTCCAGCGCGGTGGGGTCGGGCGGCACGATCCGCACCACCTGTCCGGCCGGGCTGGCAAAGATCGGCCGGTCGGACAGCACGGGCAGCGGTGGCGCGGTCTCGGCGAAGCGGGTGCCTCCGGCCAACGCGGCGGTCAGAATGGTGGCGAATCCGGCCTGGGGCGGGACCGGCGCGGGCGGGTGATGCTCGAACAGGCCACGCCCGGCGGCGAACAGTTCGGCGGGACCGAGAACGCGCTCGACCGGCCCGTCGGAACCGGGATCGCACAGCGGCGCCGCCTTGAAGAAGCGGCCGGAATCGGTATCGCCGATCTGGATCATCAAGCCCGAGGGCAAGGTGGTCGCGGCGGCGAAGCGCAGCGCGGCGGCGAGGCGTCCCTGTGCCTCGGCCGACAGTGGGCGTCCCCGCCCGGCCAGCAGGGCGGCGGTGTAAACCGCCATCTCTGCCGACAGACGGTGATAGGCGATCGAGGCTTCGAAGCAGCCGCCATCGGCGGTGAACTGGCGCAGAATCTCGGCGTCGAGTTCGTCGGCGGCGTAGCCCAGCCAGCTTTTGCTCTCTTCTGCTTTGGGCAGATAGGCGGCGATGAAGGCCAGCCCGCACAGATCGGCCAGATAATGATTGGCGCGATAGGTTTCGTGCCATTCGAGGAAGCGGAAGACAAAGCGGCCATGGGCCAGGGCGGCGGCAGCCAGATCGGCATCGAAGGCGGGGCCGAACACGACCCCTTGCGCCCGGAACAGGTCCCAGCCGACCAGCAGGTTGGCGGCGCGGATCGCGACATCCATCGGACAGGACCAGTTCGGCCCCCAGCCCGGCGGGTTGGCTCCCAGGAAATCGAGCACCTGATGGCGGAATTCGGCGGCGATCCGCTCGGGCGGGGGAAAGCCGGGCGTGCCCCGCGAGGCCAGCGCATAGGCCTGGGCCAGCACCGGGGCGTGCTGGAAGCGGGCCAGTTCCCACGGCAGCTTGATATCGGTTCCCGGTTGACCGCCGCCGACGGCGCGGCCCCAATCCCGGGTCGACCAGCGATAGCCCGAGCGGAAATCGACCATCCAGTCGATCGGCCGCCAGTCGGGATCGACGATGCGGTCAAGCAGGGCGCGGGCGGAGGGGCGGGCCCCAGGCCGGTGGGCAGCGACGATCTCCTGACGCCAGTCGGGGGTCAAGGCCGGGCCGGGGCCGTACTGATGGCCATTGAAGCCGGGATAAGTCTCGCCATGGGCAAGCCGGACCCAGCCCGAACCGAGCAGATCGAAGCGATGGGCCAGCCACAACGCGGTCAGCCCCCGGATCGTCTCGGCATTGGCGGCGGCGGCGCTGAAATCAACTGTGCCGAGGACGCGGGTCAATGGCCCGGCGGCCTGGGGATCGAGATAGGGATTGCCCCGCCCGTTGACCAGTTCCCGGACTGGCCGGGTCGCCGCTTTCCAGGCGAAAGACAGGCTTTTGGTCAGCACCAGATGCGGCGGCATCGTCTTGGCGACCCGCAGCAGCAGGGCGGTTTGGCTGGGTGGCGTGGGCTCGGCGGGCGAGCCGGTGGAGGCGGCGGGAACCGGGGCTTTGCTCATGATGGGCCGGACTATACCCCGGCGGTTGCTCCCTGCCAATCCGCCCGCGATTCAGGCGGCGGGGCGAGTCCGTCATGGCGGCTGCGGCGGGTCAGGTAACGGTGGCACTGCCCCTCGCCGTCATAGCCGAGCAGAGTGCCCAGGATGAAATCCTCTTCCGGCGATAGGCGGTTGAGGGGGCAGGTGACGATCCGTCGTGCCGTTTCAACCCAGGGTTTGCGGCCAAAAAAGATGTTGGTCTTGGTCGGGCTGACGAAATGAAGGAAATGGTCGATTCCCTCGCGTTCGAGCCGGGCCGCACTCTGCGCAATCTCTGGTCCGCTTGCCGTCAGCATGAACAGCGCTCGCACCCCTTTGCGATATTCGTAGATCTGATTGATCAGCACTTTCATCCTCGACTCTCCCCCGGCTGGAGCGGATGATCGGACCATAATGCGAATGAGAAAGAATCGCAATAAGGGATCGATTTCCCTCTTCCGAGGCTGGCGTCGCGACACCACATCCACTAGTATAGATTTATTCTAAAAAGAGGGCGGCCCATGACGCACGATCCGGTCATCGATCCCATCTCCCGTCCCGATGGCTGGGCGGTCACTGCCTGGGCCGAGGCTCGCCGTCGCCCTCTCCCGGCGTTGGGGCTTGGCGCGGCGTTGGCGGTGGTTGTGGTCCTGTTTGCCGCGGGCGGGATCGGCGCGCTCAAGCCCGAAAAAGCCGAGATGGTGCGGCTGGCCTGGCTGGGCGGTCTGGCCGGTTTTGCCGCAACGGCGCTGGGGGCCGGGGCAGGGGTGTCGCTGCGTAATCTGTCCACCCGGGCCGAAGACAGCCTGCTCGGCTTTGCCGCCGGGATGATGCTGGCGGCCAGTTCGTTCTCGCTGCTGCTGCCCGGTCTGGCGGCGGGGCGTGAAATCACCGGCAGCGGGCCGTTGGCGGCGTTGGTGGTGATCGTCGGGCTGGCGCTGGGAGTGGCCTTGATGCTGGGGCTCGACCGCTTCTTCCCCCACGAACACCCCCATAGCGGCCCGTGCGGTCCCGGATCGGCCCGGGTGTCGCGGGTATGGCTGTTCGTCCTGGCGATCACCTTGCACAATCTGCCCGAAGGCATGGCGATCGGCGTCAGCTTCTCTCAGGGGGATCTGTCGGTCGGCTTGCCGCTGACCACCGCGATCGCCTTGCAGGACATCCCCGAGGGGCTGGCGGTGGCGATCGCCTTGCGTGCCGCCGGGCTGAGCGTGGGGCGAGCGGCGGTTCTGGCCGCCGCCTCGGGGCTGATGGAGCCGTTGGGCTCGTTGCTCGGCGTTGGTCTGTCGAGCGGGTTTGCCCTGGCCTATCCGATCGGTCTCGGGTTGGCGGCGGGCGCGATGATCTTTGTCGTCTCGCACGAAGTGATCCCGGAAACCCACCGCAACGGCCACCAGACACCGGCGACGTTGGGGTTGATGGTCGGCTTCGCGGTGATGATGGGGCTGGATACCGCGCTGGGGTGAGCCGTTCGTTGCGGTGGATGTGAATATGGTGCTTGACGTGGGGCGGGGTGTTCGCTACACATTCCGCCTCCCCGGTGGCGGGTGTAGCTCAGTTGGTTAGAGCGCCAGGTTGTGGTCCTGGATGTCGTCGGTTCGAATCCGATCACTCGCCCCATTCCCCCCTTTTATCGAACAAAGCGTTCCTCGCCGCATCGGCAGGGGGCGGTTTCTGCTGAGTCCACCTCCAGAGAGACGTCTATGACCAACTCTGACACCGTCACCATCCCGCGAGCCGAATATGAGGCGATGCAAGCCCGGATCGAGGATCTAGACGATATCCTTGCCGGTCATGCCGCGCGGACCGGGGCTACCTTGCCGCATGACTTCGCGATGCGGATCATTGATGGCGACCATCCCGTGCGGGTTTGGCGCGAGTATCGCGGCCTGAGCGCCGTGGCGCTGGCCGAGGCCGCCAAGGTGTCGAAGACCTATCTGAGCGAAATCGAGACCGGGAAAAAGCCGGGTTCGGTCGAGGCCTATAAGAGCCTGGCCGCCGCCCTGGCCGTTCCGGTCGATGCTCTGCTGGGGTAGGGAGCGTCCACGCCGTTCCAGCGTTTTTTGTGCTTGCCAGCCGGTCGCGGCGCCTGTAGATAAACGCCCGGGAGATCGGCGGCGGACGAATCTATCGCCAACCCGGTCAGGTCCGGAAGGAAGCAGCCGCAACGATTTCAGATTTGGGTCGTTGTCCGGTCTCCCACCTCACTCCATCGCCACAGACATTGATGCCGGGTCCGCTTAAGGTCTGTCCCGGCCAGAATCGTATCGTCCTTTTGGGATGCGATCGGATGGTGTTGATATCCCTAGGTAGAACATCTCTAGCCCCGACCATCGGCAAGATTGTCGTGCGCTCTGGCGGCGCGCGGGACTTTGCTTCGGCGGCGGCGCGATATATTCTGCCGCGATGACCGACAGCCCCGCCCCCGCTCCGTACCGCGTCTTGGCCCGCAAGTACCGGCCCACCGATTTTGCCGGATTGATCGGGCAGGAGGCGATGGTTCGCACCCTGTCCAATGCGATTCGCGGCGGCCGTCTCGCCCACGCCTTCGTTCTGACCGGTGTGCGCGGGGTGGGGAAGACCACCACCGCCCGCATCATCGCCCGCGCGCTGAATTGCATTGGCCCCGACGGCAAGGGCGGCCCGACGATCGAACCCTGCGGCGTCTGCGAGCATTGCCGCGCCATCGCCGAGGATCGTCACGTCGATATCCTGGAGATGGACGCCGCCAGCCGCACCGGCATCGACGATATCCGCGAACTGACCAATCAGGTGCGCTATCGCCCGACCTCGGCGCGCTACAAGGTGTTCATTCTCGACGAAGTCCACATGCTGTCGGAAAAGGCGTGGAACGCGCTGCTGAAGACGCTTGAGGAACCGCCGGAACACATGAAGTTCGTGTTCTGCACCACCGAAATCCGCAAGGTGCCGGTGACGGTTCTGTCGCGCTGTCAGCGCTTTGACCTGCGCCGGGTCGAGATGGACGTTCTGTCGCGCCATTTCGCCGCGATCGCCGCCAAGGAAGAGGCCGAGATCGAGCCGGGTGCGCTGGCGATGATCGCGCGCGCCGCCGATGGGTCTGTCCGCGACGGCCTGTCTCTGCTCGATCAGGCGATCAGCCATGGCGGCCGTCAGGTGTCCGAGGCCCAGGTCCGCGACATGCTGGGTCTGGCCGATCGCGCCCGCGTGTTCGACCTGCTCGACGCGGTGTTCAAGGGCGAGATCGCTCCGGCGCTTGATCTGATCGACCAGCAATACGCAGCCGGTGCCGATCCGGTGGTGGTGATCCAGGACATGCTGGAACTGGTCCACTGGCTGACCCGGCTGAAAGTGTCGCCCACCGCCGCCGATACCGCCGGTGTCTCGGAAACCGAGCGGGTGCGGGGCGCCGAAATGGCAGCCAAGCTGTCGCTGGCGGCGCTGACCCGCGCCTGGCAGATGTTGTTGAAGGGGCTGGCCGAGACCCGCTCCGCTCCCAGCCCGATCCAGGCCGCCGAAATGGCGGTGGTGCGGCTGGGCTTTGCCGCCGAATTGCCCAGCCCGGCCGAACTGGTCGAACAGCTTCGCTCGGGCGCGGTGACGTTGCCCGGCCCGCGTGGTCCCTCGGGCGGGGGCGGTGCCTCCTCTGGCGGGGGGCGGGTCGAGGCGATCGGCTCCCACATTCCGGCTCCGTCCGGTCCGGGCGGCGGTGCGGTGGCGCTGCGGGCCGAGCCGATTCCGCTTGAGCCTCCGGTGGCGTTGCCGCCGATGCCGACCAGCTTTGCCGAGGTGGTCGCGCTGTTTTCCGAGCGGCGCGAAGGCGTGCTGGCGGTCAGTCTGCGCACCCAGGTCAACCCGGTGTCGTTCGCGCCGGGGCGGATCGAATGGCGCCAGCAATCGAAGGCGCCATCCGATCTGGCACCCAAGGTGGCCCGGCTGTTGTCGGACTGGACCGGGCGGCGTTGGACGGTGACGCTGAACGCGACCGACCCGGCCGAACCGACCTTGGCCGAGCAGGAGGCCGGTGCCGAGTTGCGCCGCCGCGAAGACGCCGCTAATCATCCCCTGGTCAAGGCGGTGATGACCGCTTTTCCCGGAGCCACGATCGAGGCCGTGCGCGACCTTGACGAGGCCCCGGTGCCCGAAGCCGCGCCCGACGAGGGAGAAAACGAGGCCGGGCCCGATATCGAACTGTTTCCTGGAGAGGAAGATCTATGAAGAACCTGGGTAATCTGATGAAGCAGGCCACGCAGATGCAGGCCAAGATGGGCGAGATGCAGCTGAAGCTGGCCGAGACCGAGGTCGAGGGCGCGTCTGGGGCCGGGATGGTCCGCATCACCATCAGCGGCAAGTACGACCTGCGCAAGGTTTCGATCGATCCCTCTCTGGTCAAGGCCGAGGACGTGTCGGTGCTGGAAGACCTGATCGTCGCCGCCTATGCCGATGCCAAGAGCAAGGCCGAGGCGGTGATGCAGGAAGAGATGGAGAAGATCACCGGCGGCATGGGGCTGCCCGGCGGTCTGAAGCTGCCGTTCTGAGCCCGCTGGCCGGACGTTCCGCGGGGCGGGGTCCGGCCGTCCCGGTTCGGGTTTGACCCAGATGGTCGGACCCGAAATCGAGCGGCTGATCCAGTTGCTGGCGCGGTTGCCCGGCCTCGGGCCCCGCTCGGCCCGGCGCGCCGCGCTGAAGCTGCTGGAGCGGCGCGAGACCTTGATGGAGCCGCTGGCCCGCGCGATGACCGACGCGGCGGCCCGGGTCGGCCCCTGCCGTCTGTGCGGCAATTTCGATACTGTCGATCCCTGTGCGATCTGCGCCGATCCCCGCCGCGATCCCGCTTTGCTGTGTGTGGTCGAGGATGTCGCCGCGCTGTGGGCGATGGAACGGACCGGCAGCTTTCGCGGCCGTTATCTTGTCCTGGGTGGGCTGCTATCGGCGCTGGACGGGGTCGGGCCGGAGGATCTGGGCATCGCCCGGCTGATCGAGCGCGCCGCCGCTCCCGATCTGGCCGAAGTAATTCTGGCGCTACCCGCCACCGTCGAAGGGCAGACCACCGCCCATTATCTGGCCGAGCGTCTGGCCGGGGGGCGGGCCACCGTGTCCGGTCTGGCCCAGGGGGTGCCGATCGGCGGCGATCTCGACCACCTGGATGACGGCACCATCACCGCTGCGCTGCGGGCGCGCCGCAAAGTATGACACCGGCCAACCTGGCCGGTATCAGGCGGCTATTGCGGCGGCGGCTCAAGGTCGAGGGGCAAGGCAACCGGCACACCTAGAGCGCGCGCATGTCCCCGTTGTCGTTCGCGATACGCAAGGACGCGACATTTCCGCAGCGTGCGGCCAGCTGTGATTGCGAGATGTAAAGGGACTGAGAGTCGACAAGCATTCCGCGCAAAGGAAGACCGCTTAACGAAATCGGGCAAGCACAGGAAGCGCACGCTGAAGTCAAGGAGCTGATCATGCTCGAATGCAAAGGAGAAGTCCTCATCTTGACCGGGCCACCGGGGTCCGGAAAGACGACGGTCGCGGCAGCACTTGCTCAGATGGCGGGGTCGGCGAAGGTCCATCTCCACTCCGACGACTTCTGGCATTTCATTAAGAACGGCGCCATCGCGCCCTACCTGCCAGAATCCGACGCTCAGAACCGGGTGGTGATGGATGCGCTTTCCCGAGCCGCGTCCTCCTATGCCGAGGGTGGGTATTTCGTCATTCTCGACGGGATCATCGGGCCATGGTTCCTGCCGGCGTTCGAAAGTCTGACGGTTCCCGTCCACTACATAGTTCTTCGCCCGCCGTTACGCGTGGCCATCGACCGCTGCCAGCGGCGGGGCGCCGATACGCTAACCGATCCACAGGCAATTACCGCACTGCATCAACAGTTCAAAAATCTCGAAACGTTGGAAGCACACGTTTTGACAATTGAAGAAAGCGATAGACCCGATCACTTGATCAATAAGATTTTATCAATGGTCCTGAGTCGTAATTACATTCTGCAATCGAACCGGTCTATTAATAGGCTGTAATTCATATATCTAGAATCAATTCATATTTATACTATGTCCTGACATTTGAATGAGGCGCACTTCGTTCATCCGCACTGCCTCCTCTCAGGACCGCTCTATTCTCGGAACAAAAGTTCCTCTCAGTGTCCGGTTGGTCTGACTGAGACCCCCAGGCGCCCGATCCGCGCAAGGCTGCCCGGTTGGTGGCGGGGGCAGACAGACTTGGCCCGGAAATGGTAGCGTCGGGCTGTGTTCTCGCCTCCTGACCAGCGACGAAGCGGACCAACATGACGGAAGAGCTGAGCGCCTGCCCCGAGTGCGACGCCCTGTACCGGAAACGGCGGCTGAATCGGGGGGAAACGGCGCGCTGCCCGCGCTGCGGTGCCCGGCTGTACGGGCGGGCCCGGCTGGGTCCCGATCAGATGCTGGGGCTGGTGACCGGGGCGCTGCTGACCTTCATCATCGCCAACGCTTATCCGATCGTCGTGATGCAGGTGCAAGGCGTCAGCAACAGCGCCACCCTGTCCGGCAGTATCCTGACCCTGTGGTCCGAGGGGCGGCGGCTGATGGCGGTGCTGGTGTTCGCCACCACCCAATTGTTTCCGCTGCTTGATCTGGTGGCGATGACGGCGCTGTTGTCGGTGGCGGTACGGACGCGGCGCGGCGGTGTCCGCCGTCCGGGCTGGTTCGCGCCGCTGCTGCGCTTTTTGCAATCGATGCGACCGTGGGGAATGACCGAAGTGTTCATGCTGGGAGTCCTGGTCGCTCTGGTCAAGCTGTCGAACATGGCTCATGTCCTGCCGGGGGTGGCGCTATGGGCCTTCGGTGCCCTGACGATCATGCTGGCGGCGATTTTGTCGTTTGATCTGCGCTCGCTGTGGGACGAGGCCGAATCGTGAGCCAGTCGCTCCCCGTTGCCACCGCTGACCGGGCCGGTCTGGTCGCCTGCGAGCATTGCGGCACGCTGTCGCCGCGTCACTCCGGACCGATGACCTGCCCGCGTTGCGGCGCGGTTTTGCATCGGCGCAAGCCCGATAGCCTCAACCGGACCTGGGCCTTGCTGGTCGCGGCGATGATCTTGTATCTGCCCGCCAATTTGCTGCCGGTGATGGTGACGACCTCGCTGTTCCATAAAACCCACGACACCATCATCAGCGGCGTGGTCTATTTCTGGAATACGGGATCGGTTGGGCTGGCGGTGCTGATCTTCAGCTTTAGCATCCTGATTCCGATGCTGAAGATGGGGGCACTTGGTTTTCTGGTGATTTCGGTGCGTCATGGCTCGGCCCGCACCCGCCGCCAGCGGATGGTGCTGTTTCGCATCGTCGAATTCGTCGGCCGCTGGTCGATGCTGGATGTGTTTGTGGTCGCCTTGATGGCCGGTCTGGTTCGTTTCCACTCGCTGGCGATGGTCGAGGCCGGTCCGGCCGCCGCCGCCTTCGGCGCGGTGGTGGTGCTGACGATGTTGGCGTCCTTTAGCTTTGATTCCCGCCTGATCTGGGACAATGACGAGAAATGCGATGAGCGATGATCTGGTGCAGCCGATCCCCGAACCGGTGGTGCGCCCGCCAAGGCGCTGGGTCCCGTCGATGGTCTGGCTGGTGCCGCTGCTGGCGGCGCTGATCGGGGCGTCGCTGGTGTTTCAGGCGCTGTGGGAAAAGGGGCCGACGATCACCGTCAGCTTCGCCACCGCCGAGGGGATCGAACCCGGCAAGACTAAGGTCAAGTTCAAGGCGGTCGATATCGGCGAGGTCGCCGCGCTGCATCTGGCCCCGGATCGGTCGCAGGTGCTGGTGACGATCAATCTGGTCAAGGAGGCGAGCAAGTTCGCCGTCGCCGACAGCCGCTTCTGGGTGGTGCGGCCGCGTCTGGCCGGAAGCGGCGTCTCGGGGTTGGAGACGTTGCTGTCGGGCTCGTATATCGGCGTCGATGCGGGCTATTCGGAAGAAAAGCGCGACAATTTCGTCGGCCTGGAAAGTCCCCCGGTGGTCTCGTCCGAGGTGCCGGGCCGCCGCTTCGTGCTGAATGCCGAGGATATCGGATCGCTTGATGTCGGCTCCCCGGTGTTTTTCCGCCGCATCCCGGTCGGCCATATCGAGCAGACCGCATTGGCTCCGGACGGGCGCAGCCTGACGCTCAGGATTTTCGTCAAGGCCCCCTATGACCATTTTGTCACCACCAGCGCCCGCTTCTGGCACGCCAGCGGGATCGATCTCAAGATCGACGCGGGTGGGGTCAAGGTCGATACCCAATCGCTGGCTTCGATCCTGATGGGCGGCATTGCCTTCGAGACGCCGAGCGGGATCGCCGAGGTCGAACCGGCCCCGGATGGAGCAGAATTCCCCTTGGCCGCCGACCATGCCGAGGCGCTGAAAAATCCCGAAGGCAACGCCTTTACCGTGCTGCTGCGCTTCCATCAGACCGTGCGCGGCCTGACCGTCGGCGCGCCGGTCGATTTCCGGGGTGTCGAGATGGGGCGGGTCCGCTCGATCGACCTCACCTACGACAAGCAGACCGGCGATTTTTCCCCGGTGGTGATGGTCGATGTTTTCCCCGAACGGCTGGCGATCGGCGAGCATGTCCGGGGCAGCAAGGATTCCGCCGCTGCCCGGGTCAAGGGCATCGCCGATCTGGTGCGCCGTGGCTTGCGCGCCCAGTTGCGGACCGGCAGTCTGTTGACCGGGCAATTGTTCGTCGCCCTTGATTTCTTCCCCGAAGCGCCGCCAGTGCGGTTCGATACCTCCGCCGATCCGATGGAACTGCCCACCGTCGCCAGCGATCTTCAGGAATTGTATCAGCAGGTCCAGAGCATCCTGCGCAAGCTCGATAAGATCCCGTTCGACACGCTGGGACAGGACACCCACAAGGTGATGGTCGGCCTCGATGCCAGCCTGAAGAGCCTTGATGCGGTGCTGCGCCAGACCGACCGCGACGTGTTGCCCGAAGTCCGCAACAGCCTGAAAGAGATGCGCCAGACGGTCGAATCGCTTCAGGCCCAGGCGGCGGCGGATTCTCCGTTGCAACAGGACACCAGACAGGCGCTGCAAGGTCTGGCCGAGGCGGCCCGCTCGCTGAAGGCGCTGACCGACACGTTGGTCCGTCAGCCGGAATCCCTGCTGCGCGGCAAGAAGGACAACGACAGATGAGACACATCTTTCTTACCGCCGTCGCTGTCGCGGGGCTGCTGGGTCTGGCCGGGTGCGGGTCGTCGCCGCCGCCGCGCTATCACGCTCTGTCGGGTGGGGCCAATTCGGTCGAGTCCGCCGGAGTGGGGAGTGCGGCGATGCTGGTCGAGTTGTTGCCGCCCGCGCTGCCCGAGCGGCTGAATCGCCAGGATCTGGTGCTGGGCGGGGCCGAGGGACGGCCGGTCGAGGTCCGCGAAGGCGACCGCTGGGCCGCGCCGCTGGCCGACGAGATGCGCCAGATCGTCGCCGACGCGCTGTGGCGTCGTCTCCGCGCCGCCGACACCTATCGCGCCCCGGTGGCGCTCGCGGCCAGCCCGTTGCCGCAATATCGTCTGGCGCTCCGGATCGAACGGTTCGACGCGATCCCCGGCCGTCAGGCCTTGGTCGAAGGATCGTGGACCGTCCGCCGCCTGCCCCAGGGCGGACCGGCGGTTTGCCGCGCCGGGTTCGTCGTGCCGCTGCCCGGCACCAGCCCCGACGAGGCCGTTGCCGCTTTGGCCGACGGCGCGACCCGGCTGGGCTGGACCGTCGCCGCCAGCCTGGATCGGTTGCATCGCGGCGAGGCCGATCCGTGCGGGTCCGCCGAGGGACGCTAAGGGCCTAACGAACCCGCGCGGGGGATCGTGTCACAACGGCCAGTCCCAGTCCCAGCGCGATCAGGGCAGCTCCGGCGAAATCCTCGGGCCGAAGCGGGGTGGCGAACGCCAGATGGGCCAGCGCCACCCCGAACACCGGGTTCAGCAGGTGGAACGAGGCGGCGGTTCCGGCCCCATGGGCGCGGATCAGCGCCAGCCACAGCGCCATGCCGCCGATGGTGACGACCAGCGCCAGATGCAGAATCGCCAGCACCACCGGCGGAGAGACCGGCCCGATCGGTGCTCCCAGCAGCCACGCTACCGGGAGCAGGGCGACACCGCCGGTCAGGGTTTGCCAGAAATTGAGCTGAAACACCGGCAGACCAACCGCCTTGTCGCGAAACAGCACGGTTCCGACCGCGAAGGCGAGGGTTCCGGCTCCGGCCAGGGCCAGCCCCAGCGGGTCGGGGCGGGTGGCTCCGGCAATTCCGGTCATCACCGCAACGCCGCAGATGCCGCAGGCGATGCCGACGATCCGGCGCGGGGCGAGGCGTTCCTGTCCCAATGCGACGGCCAGCAGCGTGGTCAGGAAGGGGGCGCAACTGACGACCACCACGACGATCTCGGGCCGCAGGCGTTGCAGGGCGGAAAAGGTCAGGCCGAGATAAAGGGCGTTGTTGAGCAGGCCCAGCATTGCCCCGACCCGCAGGGCGCGGCGATCAATCCGCCGCCACGGGCAAAACGGGGCCATCAATGCGGCGGCAAGGCCAAAGCGGATGACCAGCAGGGTATAGGGATCGAGGGTGACCAGCGCGATCTTGCCCGCGACAAAGGCGGAACTCCAGATCAGGCTGAACAGCGCCACCAGGGCCATCAGGGGAGGAATCATCGGGGGGCCTCCTATGGTCAGTTCCTCCCTGACCATCGCAGCGGCGCATTCTCTTGAAAAATTAATAATGAGTCTGAATAAATAAGAGAAACCGATTAGGAGCGGGCCAGATGGACGTTTCGTTGCCGCTTGGGCCTGGAGACCGCCGCATCACCCTCGACCAGTTACGCGCCTTTGTCGCCGTGGCGGAAGAGGGCGGCTTTCACGCTGCGGGCGCGCATCTGGGGCGGACCCAATCGGCGGTGACCCAAAGCGTCAAGGCGCTGGAGGATTCCCTGGAGTCCCGTCTGCTCGATCGCCGTCGCGGCCATGTCGTCGGGCTGACTGTCGCGGGCCAGCGCTTTCTCCCCCATGCCCGCGAAATTCTCGCCCGGTTGAGTGAAGCGGTCGTGGCCCTGACCCGGCCCGATCTGCGCGGGCGGATCGCGCTGGGGGTACCTGACGATTTCCCCATCACCGACCTGCATGGGGCGATATCGCGCTGTCTTGACTTGAACCCCTGCCTGCGGATCGAGGTGACCTCCGCCCTGTCGGCGCAGATCGGGGCGATGGCGCGGGCGGGTGACCTCGATATCGCGATCTTTAACCGGATCGAAGGGCAAGGGGACGACGCGGCCGAGGTGTTGCGGACCGAGCCTTTGTGCTGGGTCGGGCGTGAGCGGGGGCATCTTGCCACCGCCGAACCGCTGCCGCTGTGCGTCTTTCCCGAGGGATGCCCCTATCGGGTGGCCGGGATCGAGGCCTTGCAAACAATGGGGGCAACGGCCCGCTTCGCCTATGTCAGCGCATCCTATGACAATGTCCGCGCCGCGATTTCGGCCGGGCTGGGTCTTGGTCTCCTCCCGGCGGGGGCGATCGGTGCGGATCAGGTCCGGCTGGGCGCGGCCGAAGGGTTTCCACCGCTGCCCCGCATTCAGTTGGTGATGGCGGTGCGGGGACAGGGGATGTTGTTTTCCGCCTTTGCCGATTTTCTTCGTGCCGCGCCGGGATTGGTGCGGGTCTGATCGCCCGTCTCAGTGCCCGGCAATCGCCAGGGCACCCCGGGTGGTGCGCTTGACCCGGTACATCGCGTCGTCGGCGGCCTTCATCAGGCTGTCCAATCCGTCGCCATGGCGGGGATAGAGGGCGATGCCCAGGCTGGCCCCGATGCTGACCTCGCCTGCGGGCAAGGTGAACGGGCGCTCCATCGCGGCGACGATCCGGGCGGCGATCTGGTGCGCCAGACTAACCGAGACCTTTTCGGCCAGAACAACGAATTCGTCGCCGCCGATGCGGCCGATCGTGTCGGTGGCACGGACGCAGGCGTGCAGGCGGTGCGCCACTTCCTTCAGCACGAAATCCCCGGCTTCGTGGCCGAAGGTGTCGTTGACCGGCTTGAAGCGGTCGAGATCGACGAACAGGATCGCAAATTCGCTCTGGTCGCGCCGGGCCCGGGCCAACGCCTCTTCGACCAGATCGCGGAAACTGCGCAAAGTCCGCAGCCCGGTCAGGGAATCGTGGTTGGCCAGACGGCGGATTTCTTCTTCCGCTTCCTTCAGCGCGGTGATGTCGACGAAGGCGAACAGCAGCAAATCCTCGCCCCGGATCGGAATCTCCGACAGCGAGGCCAGCCCCCACACCAGCCGCCCATCGGGGCGACGCAGCCGTAATTCGAAATTGCGCACCTCGCCCTGTTCGATGAAGGTGACCAGCAGCCGTTCGCGGTCGTCGTGATCGACAAAAAGCTCGCGCCAGCCGTGGCCCAGGATTCCCGCCCCTTCAAAGCCCAGCACATCATTGAAAAAGCGGTTTGAAAACAGCACGCGGCCATCCTCGACCGCGACAATTAGAATCCCGGCCGGGACGGTTTCGTTGAAGGCGCGCAGCCGCTCGTCGGTCAGCAGCAGCGATTCAAAGGACGGGTCGGACTCTGCAATCAGGGCGGGAACCTCGTTGATGCCGGGACCGGCATTCATCGCGGCATCCTCGCCCCGGCTGGGATCAATGGGCGGGGCGGGTGCGCCACCTTGGTCCGGTTGCGGCCCTCACGCTTGGCGCGGAACAGCGCCTCGCCCGCCCGTTCCAGCGCGGCGGCGGGTGTCTCGCCATGCAGGCCGACGGCGTCGGCGACGCCGATGCTGACCGAAAGCGGATCTGAGGGAAGCTCCGGCTTTACCCCAAGTCCGGCCAGCGTGGCGCGCAGGGTTTCGGCCAGACGAAGCGCATCGCGCAGTCCGGTCGCGTTCAGCAGCGCGGCGAATTTATCGCTGCCCAGCCGTGCCGCGGGCGTTCCCGGCGGCAACAGGCCGACGATCGTCCGCGCCACCCGAATCAGGGCCTGATGCGCGGTTTCGTCACCCCGATCCTCGATCAGGGCGCGGTAATGATCGATGTCGAGCACCAGCAGGCAGGACGGCTCCAGCCGGTCGCGGCCACGCCCGATCGCGGCGCGGATGTCGGCGAACAAGGCCCCGGCCCGCGCCGGATCCTCGTCAAGCAGCGCCAGACTGGTTGCGACAGCCGTCATTTTCCCCTCCCTGACCACACCGGGCGACGCCGTGTCCCTTGGGTCGCCTATAAGTTTACTTAAATAGTAGATTTATAGAAAAATTGCCAGACCTTTCCGCGGGTGCTGGACTTTTGTGGGTATTCGGAGAAAGATTTCGGCCCCCTTGGTTCTCGTCCGGATTTCGAACCGATGCGCACGATGTGGATAGATCTCGCGGTGGGCCGTCAGTTTGCCGTCTTGTCCAGCGATCGGTCCGATGGTCCCGTTGCCGTGCTGGTGCATGGGGCCGGGTCCGATCATCGCGTTTGGGAGTATCAGGGCGCGGGACTGGCCCGGCTGGGGTGGCGGGTGCTGGCGGTCGATCTGCCCGGCCATGGACGTTCGGACGGCCGGGCCGCCGAGACGATACCGGCTGTTGCCGACGGTCTGGCCGCATTGCTGGCGGCGGTGGAACTCCCGCCGGGGCTGGTCGTCGGTCATTCAATGGGGGCGCTGGCCGCGCTTGATCTCGCCGCGCGCTATCCCGACCGGCTGACCGGCCTCGCTCTGGTCGGGGTGGCGGCGCGGATGCCGGTTCATCCCGCGTTGCTGGCTGCTGCCCGCGACGATCTGCCTCGCGCCGCCGCGATGATCGCAGGGTGGGGGCATGCCGCCGAGGCAAGCGGGGACGGTGCGGCGGAGAGGAAGGTCGAGGCGACTCGCCAACTGCTGGAACAGTCGGCGCCCGGGGTGCTGGCGGCGGGACTGACCGCCTGCGACGGTTATGACGGAGGCGCGGCGGCAGCACGGATCGCGGTGCCGACCCGGTTGATTCTTGGCGATGCCGACAAAATGAGTCCAGCCAAAGCCGGACTCGCCCTCGCGTCCCAGATATCCGGGGCGCGAGTGTCGCTTATTCACGGTGCGGGGCACATGTTGATGGCCGAACGACCCGATGCGGTTCTCGAAATCCTCTCGGATTAAGCGAAGAGGTCGACCTGAGCGCCCCGTTGCGTCAGGTCCTTGGTCTTATCCGAATTGGTCGATTGTGCGGTTGATCCCACCGCATCGGCGGTTTGGGTCCCCGACGTCGCGGCGCGGGCCTGCGCCGTGACACTGGTCGCGCTGGTCGATGCGGTTTGCGAGGTCGTATTGGTTGCGCCGACGGAGTCGGAACTCTTCTGTGGCTTCGATCCGCTTCTTGCGGACTGAACGTCGGTGGTGCTGTAGCACAGGAACCCATTGACCATAATGGGATAGCTGGTCGAAGATGTTGTGGCAGCCAAGGCTGAGACGGACATTCGATCCTCCTCAATCCACTCTCTTCACAATTAAGTATAATCCACTATAGCTCCTTTTTTGCGAGAATACCAGGATAGCAGGCCGAAAAACCGCCGCCGCTATCGGTCGCGCCACACCTGATTCTTGACCTCGCCGTTTCCGTGCGGCATGGTCCCGCTTCAGGGTAAGGATAAATCATGGGCATCGACGAACAGGGTGTGCGGCCAATAACCAGCATCACCGAAGACGCTGCGCCGTTTCAATTGCGCGCCGCGTCCTTGACGCTGTTGACATTGAAGGTGGTCAATCCGGCCGATCCCGAATTTTTCCCACGCCTGGCGACAATGCTGTCGCTGGCACCGGGATTCTATCGGAACGCGCCGATCGTGCTGGATCTGTCCGCGACCGGGCTGCGCCCGCCGTGCGATCTGGTCGAATTCTGTGCCCGGATCAAGGAGATGGGGATTATCCCGGTGGGGATTCAGCGCGCCAACGCCGCGTGGGAGCGCGCGGCGGCGCTGGCTGGCTTGCCGCCGTTCCCGACCGGGCGCGCCACCGATGCCCAGCCGGTCGCCAAGGAACCGTCCAAGGCCGCCAGCGGAACCCGCATCTTGTCCGAGCCGGTGCGCTCGGGCCAGCAGGTCTATGCCCACAAAGGCGACCTGATCGTCCTGGGGGCGGTCAGCCATGGCGCTGAATTGCTGGCCGATGGGCATATTCATGTTTATGGTCCTCTGCGGGGCCGCGCCCTGGCAGGGATGAGCGGTGATAAATCCGCTCGCATTTTCTGCCGCGCTCTCGATGCCGAACTGGTGTCAGTGGCCGGTCTCTATATGGTCAGCGAGCAATTGGATCCGGCTTTGCACGGCAAGCCCGCCCAGATTTGTGTCGATGGCGAGGCCCTGGTTCAGCAGGCCCTTTAATTGCATTTTGAATAGGGGAAAATCGTTGGCAAAAGTCATCGTCGTCACCTCAGGCAAGGGCGGAGTCGGTAAGACGACCTCTTCGGCGGCGTTGTCTGCCGGTCTTGCCCTGCGCGGCTTTAAAACCGCCGTTATCGATTTCGACGTTGGTCTGCGCAACCTCGACCTCATCATGGGCTGCGAGCGCCGGGTGGTGTACGATTTCATCAACGTCATCAATGGCGACGCCAAGCTGCATCAGGCCCTGATCAAGGACAAGCGGCTGGAAAATCTGTTCGTGCTGCCGACGTCGCAGACCCGCGACAAGGACGCCCTGACCCAGGACGGAGTCGAACGGGTGATCGGCGAACTGCGCCAGGATTTCGATTACATCATTTGCGACAGCCCGGCCGGAATCGAACGCGGCGCGTTTCTCGCGATGTATTTCGCTGACGAAGCGATCGTGGTGTCGAACCCCGAAGTCTCCTCGGTTCGCGATGCCGACCGGATGATCGGCCTCTTGACCAGCAAGTCGCGCCGGGCCGAGCAGGGCGAGCAGGTGACTCAGAATCTGCTGTTGACCCGCTACGATGTCGAACGGGTCGAAAAGGGCGAGATGCTGAAGGTCGAGGACGTGCAGGACATCCTGGCGGTGCCGCTGCTGGGGATCATCCCGGAATGCCCGTCGGTGCTCCAGGCCTCGAATATCGGTACCCCGGTGATTCTTGACGAGAAGTCGTTGGCCGGTCGCGCCTATGCCGAGGCGGTCAGCCGCCTGCTTGGCGACGATCTGCCGATCACGGTGCCCCGCGGCTCCAAGCGCGGTCTGATCGACCGTTTGCTGAGGAGGAGCGCATGAGCGTCCTCGGCATTTTCAGCCGTCGGCCGAAGAAAACCGCCGAAGCCGCCCGCGAACGGTTGCAGATTCTGCTGGCTCACGAACGCGCCGGTCTGTCCGGTGCCGACTTCCTGCCTCAGCTCCAGCGCGAGCTGATCGAAGTCATCCGCAAATATGTCTCGGTCGATGAGGACCGGGTCCAGGTCAAGCTGGAACGCGAACAGCATCTGTCGGTGCTGGAGGTCAATATCGAGCTGCCCGCTCCATCCGAGCGCAAGGCCTGATCCCTCCCGTCTGCACCGGTGATATCGACGCACGAAAAAGCCCCGCCGGGAAACCGGCAGGGGCTTTTTTGTGTCCGGTCGCGGGCAAAGCCTTATTCCAACAGCGGCGCTGACCGGAAGGAAGAGTGCCCCGTCGTGCCACCGCTGTCTCGGCCATCTCCCGGCGCTGGGTTGGCCGGGTTATTTTTCCGAGAGCCTCGCACAGCAATTCACTCTGCATGCTGAGCTCGGCGAACATCTTCTTCAGCCGAATCTTCTCGTTCGCTAGACCGAGAAGATTCTACGTCCATATCCCCTTATTTCCGGGGGGCTGAGCTATGGGAAGAATATTCGTCGACGGTCACCGCCAGGGTGACATCGCATCCGCCCGTAACGCAACGTCGTTACTGCCCTGAAGCTTCGACTCGGCCGCAGTGACGTCGCCTCCGGCCGTCACCGTCAGGTCGAGCCCGGCTGCAATCAGGGCGGCGTGGTAGGAGACCGATGATATCATGGTCGCCGGATCGCCTATGAATGCCTCATGGAGTCAATTCAATGGACGGCTATTATAACTCGGAGGCAAATCGAGAAAGTGGAGCAAATTGGGAAGGTTCTTTTTTATGGATTTCCAACGTCCTGTGTCAAATACATCAATGATCAATTCGTCCGAATAACATCGGAAAATGATATAATCGGAACGAATGATGTATGGGCCTGTCTTGTGGGAAGTAATGCTTCTCCCCCAGATTCCCTGTTCTGATTCAATGAGGGTGGATAGACGGCGATATACGACATCACTGCCTGTAATAATTCTGTCAGATAAAATCTGTCCATCCTGAGAATAGGTCTCAAGGTGCATTTTCTCTGGCAATCCTCTAAGCGGAATCCCTTTTTGGCGTCCTATCGCCATGAACGACGTTAATGTTAGTGCGGCTATTAAAGAGATAATCATAAATTGATAGCAGCGCATATTCGAGCTTTGCATCCCGTTCTTCCGCGCGAGCGCGTAGGATTTCGGCTTTTATCTTATCGAACTCGGACGCGGTGAAGCTAACTCGCAAAGGGTGTACTCTCATGCGTCATGTGATTAAAGAGATACCCCGTTCCAGCGGTATGTGCCCCCTGTCCGGCATCTCCGCCAGCCAGGGCTGAGGCTGTACCGCTCACGGCCCCTTGGGCCTAACCAAACAGCATGAGTTTCACTCAAAGAGCCGTTTGGTATTTGGGCGGCGGGCACGAAAAACCCCCGCTTCCGGGGGGAAAAGCGGGGGCTGTTTCGAGCCGTTGGACGCGGGGTGGGGCGCGTCCTGGACTGTGTGATTTGTGCCACCTGGGGGGCAAGGGCACATATCAGAGGCGGGGAGTTCAAAGCCGCCGGATAGGTCGAGAAAGAGGTCGTTTTCTGCTGTCAGGTGACCGTATGACCGAACATCATGGTTAGATCATCGCAGAGCCAGGATTACCGCATCATTTCGACAAGGTGAGGCTTTTGTAATGTTGGCGAAGACGTGCGATTTTTTCGCTGACATTTTCCGCCGGAGCGGCACCCCATCACTTCTCCTTTTAAGGGAGAAGGATGAGGTGCTCTTGTCACGGCGTTCGCCTAGACGTCGAGGTTCGACACTTTCAGGGCGTTCGACTGGATGAAGTCGTAGCGCGGTTTGACGATGTCGCCCATCAGGGTCGAGAACACTTGTTCGGCCTCGTCGGCCTGCGACACCCGGACCTGGAGCAGCGAGCGGGCTTGCGGGTCCAGCGTGGTTTCCCACAATTGCTCGGGGTTCATTTCGCCCAGTCCCTTATAGCGCTGGATCGCGACGCCCTTGCGGCCCTGTTCCATGATCGCCGACACCAGGGCGACCGGACCGGGCAGGCTGGTTTCGCGGTCCTTGGCGATCAGGGTCGCGGCGGCAGCGAAGGTTTCGCGCAGGCGGGGGGCCAGATCGACCAACCGCCGCGCCTCGGCCGAGCGGATGATCGAGGCGTCCAGCGCATGGGTTTCGGTGACGCCACGCAGGGTGCGGGCCATCACATAGCCTTCGCCTTCATGCCAGGCGCCGTGCCAGCCGCGTTCCAGCGGCGTTTCCAGCGCGTCGAGGCGGACGGCCAGAATGTCGGCCATCGCCTGTCCACCGACCGGATCGGTCAGCAACGCCGGGTCGAACGCTCCGGCGATCGTTGCCTGTTCGGCCAGCGACATCGGAATCCGCCGCGCCAGCGGGGCGAGCAGATGACGGATGCTGCGCGCCTGTTCAGTCAAGGCGCGCAGGTCGGCCCCGCCCAACTGAACCCCGTCGGCCAGACGCAGCACGCCGTCGGACAGACCGGCATCGATCAGATAATCTTCCAGCGCGCGATCGTCTTTCAGATAGACCTCGCTCTGGCCGCGCTTGGCGCGGTACAGCGGCGGCTGGGCGATATAGAGATAGCCGCGCTCGATCAGCGCTGGCATCTGGCGATAGAAGAACGTCAACAGCAGGGTGCGGATGTGGCTGCCGTCGACGTCGGCGTCAGTCATGATGATGATTTTGTGGTAGCGCGCCTTGTTGACGTCGAAATCCTCGCGCCCGATCCCGGTGCCGAGCGCAGCGATCAGGGTGCCGATTTCGGCCGAGGACAACATCTTGTCGAAGCGGGCGCGCTCGACATTAAGGATTTTACCGCGCAGCGGCAAAATCGCCTGACTGGCGCGGTTGCGCCCCTGCTTGGCCGATCCGCCTGCCGAATCGCCCTCGACGATGAACAGTTCGGACAGGGCCGGATCGCGCTCCTGACAATCGGCCAGCTTGCCGGGCAGGGTGGCGATGTCGAGAACCCCCTTGCGCCGCGTCAATTCGCGGGCCTTGCGGGCGGCTTCGCGGGCGGCGGCGGCCTCGACCACCTTGCCGACCACCTTGCGGGCCTCGGACGGGTGTTCCTCGAACCATTCCGCCAGCTTCTCGCCGACGACGTTCTCGACCACCGGGCGGACCTCGGAACTGACCAGCTTGTCCTTGGTCTGCGAGCTGAATTTCGGATCGGGCACCTTGACCGACAGCACGCAGGTCAGACCCTCGCGCATGTCGTCGCCCGACAGTGCCACCTTTTCCCGCTTCGAAATGCCGGATTCGGTGGCGTAGGCGTTGACGGTGCGGGTCAGCGCGGCGCGGAACCCGGCGAGATGGGTGCCGCCGTCACGCTGCGGGATGTTGTTGGTGAAGCAGAGCTGGGTCTCGTGATAGCTGTCGGTCCACTCCATCGCGACTTCGACGGTCATCCCGTCGCGCTCGCCCTTCACCACGATCGGCGGGGCGTGCAGCGCGGTCTTCGAGCGGTCGAGATAGCGGACAAACTCTTCCAGACCGCCTTCGTAATGGAGGTCGCTGACCTTGTTCTCGCCATGGCGAAGATCGGTCAGCCGCAATCGTACCCCGGAATTGAGGAACGCCAGTTCGCGCAGGCGGTGTTCCAGGGTGATGAAATCGAACTCGGTCTTGGTGAAGATCGTCGGGCTGGGCAGGAAGGTGACTTCGGTGCCGGTATGGTCGCCGCACTCGGCCACGATCCGCAACGGCGCTTCGGACTCGCCCATGCGAAAGCGCATGTAATGCTCTTTGCCCGCGCGCCACACCCGCAGGTCGAGCACCTCGGACAGCGCGTTGACGACCGAGACGCCGACGCCGTGCAGGCCGCCCGAGACCTTGTAGGAATTCTGGTTGAACTTGCCACCGGCGTGAAGCTGGGTCATCACCACCTCGGCGGCGGAGATCCCTTCCTCGTCGTGGATGTCGGTGGGAATGCCGCGCCCGTTATCGTTGACGGTGCACGAACCGTCGCCGTTCAGGGTGACCTCGACCCGGTCGGCATAGCCGGCCAGGGTCTCGTCGATGGCGTTATCGACCACCTCGTACACCATGTGGTGCAGGCCCGAACCGTCGTCGGTGTCGCCGATATACATTCCCGGACGCTTGCGCACCGCCTCCAGGCCGCGCAGCACCTTGATGGAATCGGCACCGTATTCTTCGGCACCGGCCTGAGCCAGGGTCTGCTCTGCGGGGTGGGGCAGGGGGGGCTGGGGGGTCGTCATCGTGTCACCTTACACTCCGTTGCCCGGATGGACGGACGCCTCCGTCACCCGGAAAAACTGGGCCCGGTCGCCAAATCCGCCGAACAGCGGGGCGTCGGTGCCAGTCATCCAGCTCTGCGCCCCCAGGGCGCAAAGTTCGTCGAACAAAGCGGCGCGCCGGATTTCATCCAGATGCGCCACCACTTCGTCGAGCAGCAGCAGGGGAACCCTGCCGCCGGTTTCCGATTGTACCCGGCATTGCGCCAGAACAATCGACACCAGAACCGCCTTTTGCTCGCCGGTCGAACAGCGTCCGGCGTCGATGTCGCGGGCGGCGTGGCGGACCAGAAGGTCGCTGCGGTGCGGCCCGATGGTCGTGGTTCCCGCCGCCTGATCGCGCGGCCGCGCCGTCTTCAGCGCCGCCCGTAATCTGTCTTCGGCCTCGGGCGCGGATAATCCCGCGGCCAGCCAGTCCTCGACCTCGCCGCTGACCGCCAGCCGCGCCGCCGGAAACGGCCCCAAACCCTGGCGGCAAGCCCGGTCGAGGGTCGCCGCCGTCGTCAGCCGGGCGCTCGCGACGGCGATACCGTGGCGGGCCATCCCGTCTTCCAGCGCCGCCAGCCAGGACGGGTCGGGTCGGGGACCGCCCTCGCGCGCGGTGCGGAGCAGGCGGGCGCGTTCGCGCATCGCATGCTCATAAGCCCCGGCCTGGGCGGCGTGGCCCGGCATCACCCCGAAGGCCAAGCGGTCGAGGAAGCGGCGACGGCCACCGGCCCCCTCGGAAAACAGCCGGTCCATCGCCGGAGTCAGCCACAGCGCCGCAACACTTTCGGCCAGATCGGCGGCGCGGGCCGCGCGTCCGTCGATCCGCACCACCCTTCGTTCACTTCCCGCCTCGCGCCCGGTGCCGATTTCGACCGGACCGCCAGGGCCGCTTTCGACTTGGGCGGCGATCGCCCACGGCGCACCCGAAGGCGTGCCGATCCGGGCGATATCGGCCAGACCGGCCCGGCGCAGTCCCCGACCGGGGACCAGAAAAGACAGCGCCTCCAACAGATTGGTCTTTCCGGCACCGTTGGGGCCGGTCAGGACCACCGGGCGGGAATCGACCTCAAGCCGCAACTGGCTGTAGCAGCGGAAGTCGGACAGAGACAGCCGCCGTACCGCCAGCCGACCGGGTGACCCCGTGGGCATGATCGTCTTGGCGTCGGTCACACCCTCATCGGCATCAGGACATAGATTGCGCTGCTGTCGGCGACTTCGCGCACCACGGTGGGCGAAGCGGCATCGGCCATCGCGAACCGGGCGGTTTCGCCTTCGACCTGGGCCAGGATGTCGAGCAGATAGCGCGAGTTAAAGCCGATTTCGAGCGGGGTCGAGTCGTAATTGGCCTCGATTTCCTCGACCGCGCTGCCGCTTTCCGGGCTGGAGGCCGACAAAGTCGCGGTGCCCCGTTCGATGCTGAGCTTGATCGCCCGGGATTTCTCGGTCGAAATCGCCGAAACGCGGTCAACCGCCTGGGCGAAGCTCTTGCAATCGACGTCGAGAACCTTGTCATTGTCCGTCGGAATCACCCGCTCGTAATCCGGGAAGGTTCCATCGATCAGCTTCGAGGTCAGCTCGGCGTCGGAGAAGGCGAATTTCAGCTTGGTTTCGGACAGCGAGACGGTGATCTCGCCATCGGTCTCTTCGATCAACTTGCGGATCTCGGCGACGGTCTTGCGCGGGATGATAACCCCCGGCATTCCCGCCGCGCCGTCGGGCAGAGTCACCTCGGCCCGGGCCAGACGGTGGCCGTCGGTCGCCACGGCCCGCAGCATCGCCCCGTCCGCCCCGGCGGCGGCGTGGAAATAGATGCCGTTCAGGTAATAGCGGGTTTCCTCGGTCGAAATCGCAAAACGGGTGCGGTCGATCAGCGCCTTCAGTTCAGCCGAGGTCAGGGTGAAGCTGAAGGGAAATTCGCCGCCCGACAGCACCGGGAAATCCTCGACCGGCAGACAGGCGAGCGAGAATTTCGACCGGCCCGAACGCAAGGTCATCTGGCCGTCATCGGGCTTGAACTCGATCTCGACCTGGCTGCCCTCGGGCAGTTTGCGGACGATGTCATAGAACGTATGCGCCGGGGCTGTGGTCGCACCGGGCTGGCTGACGTCGGCCGGAACTGTCTCGGCGATGTCGAGATCCATGTCGGTGGCGTTCAGCGACAATCGCCCCGAGCGGCCTTCCAGCTTGACGTTCGACAGGATCGGAATTGTGGTGCGGCGCTCGACCACGCTTTGCACATGGGCCAGCGACTTCAACAGAGCCGCGCGCTCTATGGTCAGTTTCATGATGCTTTGCCGACACCCCAAAAGTGATGCAAACCTGCCCCCCTCTGACAGGGGCGGGCAGTATATCACAGGCTGTGATGTCCAAAAGCCTTTTCAGGCCTGTCCGGGGGGCGCGGTCTTGACCGGGGCGGGGGCTGCCGCCGTCTCACCGCGCAAGGCGCGAGTCAGGGCCATTCCGGCGGCAAACGCGGCGGAAAGATAGGGGCCGCGCCCGTTGGGGGCGGGGTCTTCGCTCGCCAGGGCAAGCGCTTCGTGAATCTCGCGCAGTTCCGCCGGTCCCAACATCGAAAGGCCGCTCCGCTTGATTGTGGGCGGTGCTTACTCTGCGCCAACCGATGCGGGAAGGCGACAGCTTTTTGTGCGCTGCACTAAAGGACGATTTTTAAGGGAGAGGGGTGGGGAGGGAAACTCAACCGCACCAAGAACCGCTTTGGGAAACGGAGCAGGGGCGCGGATGTTGCCCTCCGCGCCGCCATACCCGAATCAATCGCCCGAACGGCTTCGGGGGTCCCGAAGCCGCAACGAAGCGTCCATCAATCCCCAGATGGGGTGATGGATTAGATCAACGCCACCGAGTCAGCCTGCGGCCCCTTGAGGCCCAGGGTGGTGGTGACGCGGACGCGCTGCCCCGATTCCAGGGTCGCAATGCCCGAGCGCTCCAGCGCCTTGGCATGAACGAACACGTCCTTCCCGCCTTCATCGACCGCGACGAAGCCAAAGCCCTTCTCGGCGGAGAAGAACTTGACGACGCCTTCGACCGTCTGAGTCGGTCCGCGCTCTTCGCGACGGGGGCCGCCGGCGCTCGCCCGCGGGGTCTCGGTCGCGGTCGAGGAATCGACCTCGTGCACGAACACCACCTGGGGGCCACGCTGGCCGGCACCCAGGTCGCACACCAGGGTGGCACCCTCGGCCACCTGGCTGAGACCGGCCCGTTCCAGCGCGGAAATGTGCAGGAAGGCATCCGGCGAGCCGTCCGAGGGGGCGACAAAGCCAAAACCCTTGGACGCGTTGAACCATTTCACCGTGGCGGTGACGTTGGCCTGATTGACCAACTGACGGTCGAAGGAGCTGGGCCCGACTGCGCGAGGCGTGCGCGGCTCGTATGCCGGCTCGCCAAAGTCGTCCCGCCGCCCCCGATCCCTGGAGCGGCTGCCATGATTATCTCGGTTCCATGCCATTGTGTCGTTCTCGTCGTAAGCTACACAAGTCCTCCGCACCCATGCGGAGGCATTCCGCCCGGATTGTCGCGCCCAGGTCAGCCTGATCAAATATAATTACCTGAAGAAAGCCTCGTCGCCTAGGGGATTACGGCGCTCAAATCGACCCTGAACCAAGTTTTTTCCCTGGTAAAAACCCCTGTTTTAGGATCAAGCCCCGATGCAGCCAGAGGCATAAGCCGCTGACCAGCAGCCCGGAAACCAGCACATCCGACAGAAAATGGCCGCCTTGCGCGATTCTCGCCAGCCCAACCAACGATCCAAAAAGCAGCGCGGCCGCTACCGATAGCTGCCGGTGGCGTTGTGGTGCCAACAGGGCGAACGCGACCATCCAGAAGCCCAATGCGGCATGTCCGGACGGGAACGAGCAATTATCGTCGCACTGGACCGAGGGGACGAACGGCGGGACATAGGTATTGGGGCCGGAGAATTCGGCGATGGTCGAGGGACGGGGACGGCCCCAATGGTCCTTGAGGACGACATTGACCACCAACCCCGGTCCCAACGCCAGACTGGCCAGCAGATAGAGTGCGACCCGCGGCCCTACGCCGAACAGAGTTTGCCGCCGCAGCGCCGCGATCAGCCCCAGAATCGCGACCAGGGCCGCCAGAGCGAACAGGATGATCGGCAGGGTTTTGCGGACGAAATCGCCGAGCGGAGCGATACGGAAGGGGAAGAAATGGCGTTCCGCGTCAAAAAAGGCGCGGGTCAGGCCGATTTCGATCTCGGGAAACAGCATCACCACCAGCAGCAGCGCCAGGGGAAGTCCCCAGACGGCAAGCCGCACTCCCCACCTCAAACGGTCACCCATGCCTAACCGTCCTCAAGGTGAAACAGCCCGGCCATGCCGACCAGCCCGGCAAAGATCGCGGGCGACCACGCAGCCAGGAATTGCGGCAGCGTCGCCGACAGCCCCAGGGCATAGACGACGCGCGAGAAGAAATAGACGGCAAATCCGGTGGCGACGCCGCCGCCGACCCGCGCCGTCAATCCGCCCGAGCGCAGGTTGGGGTTGAGCGAGAACAACGCGGCCATCAGCACCATGCCGCCGTACAGCGGGGGCGAGGCCAGCAGCGAGTTGAAATACAGCCGGTGCTTGTTGGCGGTGAAGCCTGCCCGTTCGAAGAAATGGATGAAGCCGGGCAATTCCCAGAACGACAGGGTTTCTGGCGAGGCGAAATTGTCGTGGATGCGTTCCAGGGTCAATTGGGTGGGAATCCGCATCGTTTCGACAAAGACCGAGGGGCGTCCCCCCTCCATCACCCAGGCGTTGCGGACCTCGAAGGCGCCATCGACCAGATTGGCGCTTTCGGCGCTGATCCGGCGCGAGAAATGGTCCGGCCGGTCATAGAGGAAGAACTGGGCGTCGCGCATCAGCAGGGTCAGCCCCTCCTGACGGACATCGAGCGAATGGACCACCAATTCGCCCTCGTCATGCGGCTCGCGCAGCCACAGCCCGACCTCGGACAGGTCGAACGCGCTTTTGTTGCCGCGCAGCATCTCGTCCTGCATCCGGTCATAGCGGTCGAACATCGCTGCCGCCAGCGGATTGAAGATTGTGATCTCGATCGCGCCGAACAGCACCACCACCCCCAGCACCGGGGCGATGAACTGCCACACCGACACGCCAGCCGAGCGGGCCACCACCAGTTCGTGCGAGCGGGTCAGCCGCCAGAAACAGATCATCGACCCGATCATGATCGCGAAGGGAAGGATGGTGTGAAGCATCTGCGGCAGCTTCAGCACCGCCATCAGCATGATCGTTCCCATCCCGAGATCGGGCCGCCCGGCGGCACGGCGGATCAGTTCGATCACGTCGAACAGCAGAATCATCCCCAGAATCACCGCCAGCACGGCAGCGAAGGAGACAATGAAATGTCGCGCGATATAGGCGCTTAACAGGGGGGACAGGCGCATGATATCCGGTTCCGCAACGGCTCGGGCGTGACAGCGGATCTCGACCGCCTCTCACAGCACAGAATGCACACGATCGTCCGCCTGGATTCAAGCCTTGTGAATGAAATCACTCCCGGCCCTCCAGCCAGGCCTGGAACATCAGGACGTGCCACAATTCAGTCTGCCAGGATTTGGCGCCCGAACGGTGCTCGCGCCAGCATTGCGCCACCAGCGGCGCGTTCAGCCAGCCCTGACGCGACAGTCGGGTCTCGGACAGCATGTCGTCGGCCCAGGGGCGCAGCCGCCCGTTCAGCCATTTGCCCACCGGCACCTCGAACCCCATCTTGGGGCGATCGACCAGGGCGCGGGGGACATGGCGGAACAAAACGTCGCGCAACACCGCCTTTCCGGTGCCGCCATCGATCTTGAAATCGGGCGGCAGGCTCCAGGCGAAATCGGCAATGTCGGAGCCGAGGAAGGGCAAGCGCGCTTCCAGTGACGCGGCCATCGTCGTCCGGTCGGTTTTGACGCACAGATCGTCGGCGAGATAGAGGCCGACATCGAGCAGCATCACCGCCAGCGCCGGATCGGCCAGCGGCGCCGCTTCGCCGAACGGCTCCAGCGTCTGCGCCAGCGGCACCGGGGACGGCATCCCCCGCCAGCGGGTGTAATGCAGCGAGAGCAGTTCAGCCAGACTGCCCGCATTGAACGTTTCGGCGGCACGGCCGAGACGATAGCCGGGATGGCTGCGGCGGCGGCGGAAGGCGGCTCCGATCCGGGCCAGCCCTTCGGCCGGACCGGCCAGCATCCGCGCCCCTGTCGCCAATCCCCGTCGCACCGGGGCCGGAATCCGCGACAGCCGGGTCCAGTCGGCGGGCAGCGAGCGATAGATGCCATAGCCGCCGAACAATTCGTCGGCGCCATCGCCCGACAGCGCCACCGTTACCCGCTTGCGGGTCAGCCGGGACAGCAAGGCGGTGGGCAGCGCCGCCGGGTCGGCGAACGGCTCGTCGAACAAGCGGGGCAGATCGGGCACCATCGTCAGCGCCTCGTCCTCGCCGATCCGCAGCTCGGTGTGAATGGTGCCAAGATGGTCGGCGACGGCGCGGGCATGGGCGCTTTCGTCGAGACCGGCCTGATCGAAGCCGACGGTGAAGGAATGGATCGGGCGATCGCTGAGGCGACTCATCAACGCCGCCGTCAGCGACGAATCGATCCCACCCGACAGGAACACTCCCACCGGCACATCGGCCTGCATCCGCAGCGCGACCGAACGGCGCAGCAAATCGTCAAGCTGAGCCACCGCGTCGGCGCGGCTGCCGGTAAAGCGTCCGGCCATCTCGGCGGCGCGCTCGGCGGCCGACCAATAGCGGGTGGTGGTGGCGGTGCCGTCGGAAGTGACGGTCATCAAGGTGCCGGGCTCCAGCTTGCGCGCCCGGCGATGGATCGTGTGGGGGGCGGGAATCCAGCCCATCCGCAGGTACAGGGCCAGGGCGTCGCGGTCGATCGCTCCGTTCCAGGCGGGATGAACCGCCAGCGCCCGCAATTCCGAGCCGAACAGCATCACCCCGTCGGACAAGGCCCAATAAAGCGGCTTTTCGCCGAAGCGGTCGCGGCCCAGGGTCAGTCGTCGCTCGGTCCGGTCCCACACCGCGAAGGCGAACATGCCGTCGAAGCGGCGGACCGCCTGTTCCGGCCCCCACGCCGCGATGGCTTCCAGCAGAACCTCGGTGTCGGAGCGGCCGCGCCAGCGCACCCCGTCGCCCAGTCGCGTCCTCAATTCGGCGTGGTTATAAATCTCGCCATTGAAGACCACCACCCAGCGGCCGTCGTGCGACACCATCGGCTGGTGCCCCTGCGGCGACAGATCAAGGATCGACAGGCGGCGAAAGCCGAACGCCAGCCCAGCTTCCTCGTCGCTCCAGGTTCCGTTATCGTCGGGGCCGCGATGGATCAGGGTCGCGGCCATCGCTGACGCCGTGGCGGCGGGCTGGGGTGTCCGGGCGGACAGGTCGAAAAAACCGGCGAAACCGCACATCGGAGGAATCCATCAGGGGAGGTGAGGGGCGCAAGGTAGCGACGGTGGCCCGGTACGACCAGAGAATTTAGGTCCGGAGTCGCAGGGCCGCCACCCATCCGGGCACATCGGCCCCGGCTTCGCGGCGGCTGACCGCCGGTTCAAGCAGCGCCACCGCGAATCCGGCGGCTGCGGCCTGCGCCTCGATATAGGCGGCGCTATGGGCATAGCGATTGCCGTTCCCCAAGCGATAATCGGCCTCGTCACAGCGTTCCAGGGTACAGGCGAACATTCCGCCCGGCTTCAACGCCAGCGCCGCCGCCGTCAGCAGCGGGGCCAGATTGCCGAAATAAACCAGCACGTCGGCGGCCACCACCACATCATAGCAGCCCGGCCGCGCCGACAGCCCGGCGATCAGTTCGCCGACTTCCAGCCGGTCGTACAGCCCCCGGCGTTCGGCCCGTTCGATCATCGCGGGCGAGATGTCCAACCCATCCAGCCATGCCGCCAGCGGCCGCAGTACCGGGGCGGCAAGGCCGGTGCCGCATCCGGCATCCAGCACCGCCAGCCCGTTGTGGCGGTCCAGCACCCGGGACAGGACCTCGCCCATCTGCTCGGGGCCGCAATAGCCCAGCCCATCGACCAGGGCGGAATCGAAATGGTTGGCGTAATCGTCGAACAATTGGCGGACATAGGCATCGGGTGCCCGTTCGGGCGGGGCGGCGGCCCCGACCTGGGCCAGCCCCAACGCCGCTCCGATCCGGTCAGAGGGGTCAAGCCGCAGACAGAGGCCGTAATGCTCGGCCGCTCGCTCGGTCTGCCCCAATACCCGGCAGCTTTCGGCCAGACACCAATGGCCCTGAACCAAATCCGGGCGAATCGCCACCACCCGCTCGAATGCTGCCGCCGCGCCCTCCTGACGGCCCTGCGCGGCGCGGATCAGCCCCAGTTCCAGCCAGCCGCCACTTTCCTGCGCCGCCAGCCGGGTGGCACGCTCGGCCTCGGCGCGGGCGTCGTCCAGTCGGTTCAACCGCCGCAGCGCCCCGGCCAAGGCGGCGGCGGTCGCGGCATGGTTGGGGCGCAACTCGGCGGCCCCACTCAGGATCGTCAGTGCCGCATGCAGGTGGCCGCAGGCGACCAGCACCAGCCCATAATTATAAAGCGCCGTCGCCCAGTTCGGCCGCAATTCGAGGGCACGGACCAGGAAACCGGCGGCTTCCTCCGACTGGCCGTTTTCGTGCAGCAGCGAGCCGAGACAGCATAGCGCCACGGCATGACGGGGGTTGGCGGCAATGGCGCGGCGACAGTGATCGATCGCGGCGTCGCGCTGCCCGCTTTGTCCCAGCAATTCGCCCAGCCGGGCATGAGCCTCGGCATGGGTGGGCGCCATCTCCAGCACCGTCCGATATTGGAGAATCGCCGCGTCGCGCTGGCCCTGCGCTTCCAGCGTCTGACCCAGGGCCAGACGCGGCACCGGCTGACGGGGATCGGCGGCCACCGCCCGCGATAAATGATCGACCGCCTTGCGGCCCAACCCCTGTTGCTGGGCAATCAAACCAAGAAGGTAATGCGCCCCGCCGAAATCGGGTCGCCGCGCGGCAAGCCGTCGCCCCAGACGCTGAGCTTCGGCAAGGTCGCCGTCTTCCCAGGCCTGCATCGCAACGGCGAATTCCTCGCCAATGGTCGTTACCGATGGGTCGCTGCCGGTCTTCATTCTATCCTGTCCAATAAGATGGAAATAATATCCGGGTTTTACCCGACTGTCACGAATAGCCGTAGGATCGCTCAGGATTTATTGCGTTGCCTCGACTACTAAGTATCCAATCCCCTTAAATTACACTCGCATGGGGTGCGCGGGCGCGGCGGGATCCGTCGCTTTCGCTCGTTATGCGCCCCTCATTCGCCGGGCGCTCATTCCATTCGCTTGGCTTTCGCTCGCATGGGCTCGCGGGCGCTCAATGCGCCAGTCGCTTTCGCTCGTTATGTGCCCCTCATTCGCCGGGTGCTCATTCCAGTCGCTTGCGCTCCATCCAGGGTGTTGACGGCACAGGTGGGCGTGCCATCCTGACGGCCCGATGCCGTATGAAGGAGATCCGAGCCTTGACCACCGAAGCGGGCTGTCGCCAGGCGGGCAGTATCTGGGCCGGACACCGGCTGCGCACCGCCCGTCTGGTGCTGCGTCTTCCCACTCCCGCCGATGCCGCCAGCCTGCCGCCGCTGCTGGACGATTGGGAGGTGGTGCGGCTGACGGCGCGGATTCCCCATCCTTACGGTGTGGACGATGCCGCCGCCTTTATCGCCGAGCAGGAACAGCGTCGCCAAAGCGGGCAGGGAGTGGCGTTGTTGCTGGAACGGACGATCGACGGCGTGGTGATCGGCTGTGTCGGGTTCGGCCTTGATGCCGAGGGAAACCCCGAACTGGGCTATTGGCTTGGTCGTGCCTATTGGGGCCAGGGCTATATCGTCGAGGCGGTGCGCCGTTTGATCCGTCATCTGTTCGAGACGTTGGGCTATGCCTCGGTGTGGGCGCAGGTTCACCCCGACAATGCGGCGTCAAAGCGGGTGCTGGCAAAGCTCGGCTTTTCTTTGGACGGCTGTGTGACGTGCACGCTGCCCGCGCGGGGCGAAAGCGTGGTGTCGCCGCGCTTTGCGCTTACCCGGACGGATTGGGCCGCTGCCCATGCCGCGCGGCCCCATCTGCTGGTGGTGGCGGCGGCGTTGGTCGATGGCGACGGGCGGGTGCTGATGACGACGCGGCCGCCCGGTAAAACGATGGCCGGGCTGTGGGAATTCCCCGGTGGCAAGGTCGCGCCGGGCGAGACACCGGAACAGGCGCTGGTGCGCGAGCTGGAGGAGGAACTGGGGCTTGACGTCACCGAGAGCTGCCTGGCTCCGGTCGGCTTTGCCTCGCACGATTACGACACCTTTCACCTGTTGATGCCGCTCTATGTGGTGCGGGTGTGGCAGGGCACGCCGACCCCGCGCGAAGGCCAGTCTTTGCGCTGGGTCCGTGCCGCCCGGCTGGCCGATTTGCCGATGCCGCCTGCCGATATCCCGCTGGTGGCGGTCCTGCGGGAATGGGTATGATGGCCCCAGCCACCAACGGGAGGACGCGATGACCGACGCGGCGATTTTGGTGATCGGCAATGAGATTTTGTCGGGGCGTACCCGCGACGCCAACATCCAGTTCCTGGCCACCGAATTGGGGGCGCTGGGGATTCCGTTGGCCGAAGTCCGCGTCGTCCGCGACGATACCGCCGACATCGTTGCCGGTCTCGACGCATTGCGCGCCCGCTACAGCTATGTTTTTACCAGCGGCGGGATCGGGCCGACTCACGACGACATCACCTCCGCCGCCGTCGCCGCCGCCTTTGGCGTCGAACTGGTGCGCGATCCCGAGGCGGTGCGCCGCCTCGCCTTGCGCCATCGCGGCGATGATCTCAACGCCGCCCGGCTCAAGATGGCCGATATCCCCGCCGGAGCCAGCCTGATCGATAATCCGATCAGTCAAGCGCCTGGATTTCGCATCGGCAACGTATTTGTTCTAGCCGGGGTGCCAAGCGTCCTTCAGGCGATGTTCGCCTCGTTGAAGCCCGCTCTGGCCGCCGGGGCGCCGCTGCAATCGCGCTCGGTGACGATGGCGGCGCGCGAGGGCGATCTGGCCGAGCAACTGGCGGCGATCCAGTCCCGTCATCCCGAGGTCGAGATCGGTAGCTATCCGACCTTTGCCGAGGGCGGTCCCCGCGTGTCGATCGTCGCGCGCGGGTCCCAGGTCGGGGTGCTGGATCAGGTCGAAGGCGAGGTCCGCGCCCTGGCGGCGCATCTGGGCGCGGTGGTCATCGCGGCCGATTGATACCGGCAGGCTTTTCCATGCTGCCCGGCACTTTTTGCCTCTCCGCCCATGGTGGGGCGTGTGGCTAAAGGCGAAATTAAATAAAAACAACGCGATCGATGGTCTCGGGTGATTGGCCCGGCTCTTGCGATATGGGGAGGGCGACCAACCCAGTGCGGGGACGAGACCATGACCGTGCAATCGATCGACAAACGGACGGCGGCTGATAGCTCGACGACCTCGACGGCCCAGGACCGGCAGGGTTCGGCCGCGACGTCCGATGATGCGTTTGTCGCTTTGCTGCGGCAGGCGTCGCAGCGGTTCGGCTCTCAGCAATCGTCGTCGGCGATGTCGGCGAATTCGGTGCTGGCCGATCACTTCAACGCGGTACGTGCCGATTCCAAGGACGATTCGCAACGGTCGAGCCGCGACAGCGACACGTCCGACCGTAACTCTGCCCGCAACGATAAAAGCACGGCCAAGGCTGACCGCTCGTCGCGGCAGGATCAGGCCACGGCGAACGCCTCGCGCCCCGATCGTGCCGCCAAGGCCGACCGGAACGACGATGCCCCGGCCGATGCCGCCCCGGCACGTGTCGCCACCGATAAAGCTGCGGACGATAGCCCCCGTGCCACCGCCAAGGCCGACGCCGGGGACACCAAAGCCGCCGCCACCGATCAGGCTCAGGCCGACGCCACCACCGTTGCCCCGCCGCCCGAAGCTCCGGCCGCTCCGGCTGCTCCGGTGGCTGCCCCGGTGCAGGCTCAGACGGAAATGGTGCCTGACACCACCGCCGCCGCCAAGGTCGGGACCGCAGAGGCCGGGCAGGCCCATCCCGATCAGATCGCCCAGACTGCCGGTTCCGCCGCGACCCCGCGCGACCAGCAGAAATCAGCCGGTGCGGCCCAGACTCAGGCGGCCAACGACGATGCCGCCTCGCTGGTTGCCGATCTGACTGCTCAGTCCAGTGCGACCCAGACCGCCGCTGCCGCCTCGGCCAATGCCAAGACCGCCCGTTCCGACGCCGCCCGCGATCAGGCCAACGATCTGGCGGCGCGGTTGGCCGATACCGGTGCCGCGATCCAGGTCAAGGTTCAGACCAGCGGCAGCACCGATGCGGCCGCTCCGGTGGTTGCCGCCGCCGAGACCGTCGCCCAGCCCGAAACGTCATCGCTGACCGGCCAGGGCAATCCCCAGGCGGGTTCCGGCCAGGGCGGACAAGACCCCAACGCCCGCTTCGGAGCGCAGCCCCAAACTGCTGATGCGGTGTCGCTGGCTCCGGTGGCTCCTGCCGAAGGCGAAGCCGCTCCGGCCCAGGCCGCGAAACAGCCCGCCGACGCCTTTGCCGCGATCCTGGCGGCCCAGAGCCAAGCCTCAGGCGCGACCGAGGCTGCCGCCCCCGAAACCCGTCCTGTCGCCGGCCTGACCGGCCTGACCGGAATGCAGGGGGCCGAAAAGGCCGCCCCGACCCAGACGGCGCAGGCGTTGCGGGCGCCCCGCGTGCCGATGCCCGCCCAGGTGCTGGACCAGATCAACGTTCAGATCGACAAGGCGGTCAAGGAAGGCTCGGACACTGTCAAGATTCAGTTGCGGCCGCTCGACCTCGGCCGGATCGAGATCAAGCTCGACGTCGGTACCGACGGCAAAGTGGCGGCGACCGTCACCGCCGACAAGCCCGAGACCCTGGCGATGTTGCAAAAGGATTCTCGTGGGCTGGAAAAGGCGCTGGAAGATGCTGGCCTCAAGCCCGACAGCTCGGCCACCAGTTTCAACCTGCGCGGCGGCGAACAGCAGCAACAGCAGCAGGCCGCCGACCGCAATGGCGACCAGGGCCGCTCGGCCCGCAATCGGGGCCGTGAGTTCGGGGCCGATGACGAGTTGCTGGCCGCCAACCAAATTCAGGCAAGCGTGACGCGGGCCGCCAGCGGACGCTCCGGCGTCGACATCTCGGTTTAGGGAGTAGCCCGTCATGGCCGTTGACGCAACCTCTGCTGCCGCCTCCTCCTCGGGGTCGACACCCTCCACCAAAAGCGACGCCGGTCGGACCTCGCTGACGTCGAACTTCAACACCTTCCTGACGATGCTGACGACCCAGTTGAAGCACCAGGACCCGTTGTCGCCGATGGACTCGACCCAGTTCACCAGCCAGTTGGTGCAGTATGCGGGCGTCGAACAGCAGATCAATACCAACAGCAATCTGGAAAAGCTGCTGACCTTCCAGCAGAACACCCAGACGGCGCAGTCGGTCAGTTATCTGGGTGAGTCGGTCGAGATGGCGGGCGATCAACTGCCGGTGCAGAGCCACTCGGGAACCTTCTCCTATACCCTGCCGGTGGCCGCCAATTCCTGCGACATCCAGATCAAGGACTCGGCCGGTACCGTGGTCTACAAGACCACCGGCGACATGACCGTCGGTCGCCACGACCTGGCCTGGAACGGCGTCGACAGCAGCGGCAAGACCCTGGATGACGGCATCTATACCGTCAGTGTCATCGCCAAGGATAAGGACGGCAAGAGCATCACCCCGACGATGACCACCTTCGGGCAGGTCACCAAGGTCACCAATGACGCGACCAATGGAACCGTTCTGGAAATGGGCGCGGGCAGCAAGGGGGCCAAGGTGAGCGTGCCGGTGGGCAAGGTTCTGGGCGTCAATGCCGATAATACGTTGGTCAATGCGCAGCTTACCGCCGCCCAGGCCCAGTATCAGGCCTCGGCCGCGGTCTACAAGGCCATCCAGGAAATGAATAAGCCCAAGACCGATACGCCTGCTACCCCGTAATGTGAGGAGGAAGTCATGAGTTTGTATGGCGCGCTGTACTCAGGTGTCTCGGGCCTCTCCTCGCAATCGAGTGCGATGGGTGCGATTTCCGATAACATCTCGAACGTCAACACGATCGGCTATAAGGGAACCAAGGTCAATTTCCAGACCCTGGTCACCAACAATGCCGGTCTGACCGAATATTCGCCGGGCGGCGTGATGTCGAAGCCGCGAGCCGGGATCGACAATCAGGGCCTGTTGCAGGCGTCTTCAAGCACCACCGATCTCGCCCTGGCGGGTAACGGTATGTTCGTCGTCAATACCGATCCTGATCCGGCCACCTCGGGCAATGGCAGCTTCCAGTACACCCGCGCCGGATCGTTCAAGGTCGATAAGCAGGGCTTTCTGCAAAACGTGTCGGGCTATTACCTCCAGGGCTGGCCGCTGACCCCCACCGACAACAGCGCCGAAGCCCGTCCGGCCGAGACTCAGATCGACGGCCTGACCTATATGAAGGCCTATAAGGACCAGAACGGGACCTTCCACTACATCAATCAGAACATCGTCAACTCGACGGAACTGAAGTCGCTGAACCTGAAGACGATCGGCGGCACCGCCGATCCGACCACCCAAATCAAGCTCGGCCTCAACCTTCCGGCCGCCGACGCGGTGTTCAATCCGGCGGTGACCGGGTCGGGCGGGTTGCGTCAGACCAACACCCAGATTTATGACTCGCTGGGATCGACCCACAATCTGATCTTCAACTGGTCGAAGACCAACGCCAACCAGTGGGACATCCAGAACAACAGCAATTACTTCAACGTCAAGCAGGCCCTGACCGATACCACCGCGTCTCCCGACGTGATGGCGAAGTTCCAGATCGCCGGTCAATCCGACGGCAGCACCAAGACGGTGATCGACAGCTCTGTCGCTGGTCATGGTTCGGCGTTTTTCGCCAAATCGGGGGTCATCGCCTTTGCGACGGCGGGCGACGCCAGCCTGTTGCCCAAGGGAACGACGTTTACCGTCACCAACTCGCCGGATTCCGGCAATCTCGGGAACTTCCTGGTTGGCACCGGGGCGACCGCCTCGACGGCTTTGACCGCCGGAGCGCCGGCGGGCGGCACCTTGACCGTTGCCGCCAACGGCGCGACCAACACCTATTCGTCGGTCACCTATGGTGCGGGTAGCGCCACCTTCGGCGGTGCCAACATCCCCAGCCTGTCGGCTGGCGATATTATCCAGATCACCGACTCGGCGGGCACCACCGGCTTTTATCAGGTCGGCGCCGCCTACGTTACTGGCGCGGCGACCGTGCCGCTGACGCCGTGCAGCTATATCGGCATCAACACCGCGCCGTATCAGGTTCAGCGCGGAATCACCCCGCCGGAAGGCTCCGCCTCGCTCGATCTGCTCGATCCGACGGGCACCGGGGTCTATGCCTCGCAGGCGCGGATGGACTTCATCGCCAGCAGCCGCAGCGACATCGAAGCGATGGACGGCAAGACCTTCACCATTTCCGTCAATGGCCAGTCCCTGACGATCGAGTTCGACACCAACAATACCAACAGCCTGTACAACCGGGGAACCGGGGCAGGGTCGAGCAACATCATCATCGATCTGTCGAACAAGACGGCGGTCACCAGCGGTGCCGACGTGTCCAGACTGGTGGCGGCGGCTCTTAACAATGCCAGCAACTGGGATGCGGCGACCAACCTGAACCTGCCTGTGGCCGGAACCGTGGTCCCGATCGGGACCGACCGCCCGCTGTTCCGTGGCAACGGGGCGACGCTCGAAATCGTCCAGCAGCCGTCGGTCGGGGTCGATTATAAATTCAATCTGGCCGGTCTGGATGTCGGGTCGCCTGCCAGCACCAACAAGTTCAATGCCTGCACCCAGACCCAGACCCACGAATGGACGTCGTCGATCCCGCCGGTCGATAAGACCTCGGGCATGTTCACCCTGCACGGCATCACCGCGACCACCAGCCCGGCGGTCGTCTTCAATGGCGATGGCACCCCGCAGAAGATCATGAACACCGGCAGTGCGTCCGGTGCGGCCGGTCAGATCGCGCCGAAGCCGAAAATTTCGATCTCTTGGGCCAACGGTGCCCAGAGCATGACGACGGTTCCGAACGGCACCAGCGCCAACCACCAGATTTCGCTGTTCCTGGGCAATACCTCGGTCGGCGATGGTCTGACTCAGTTGGGCGACAAGTACACCACCGCCTTCAGCACCGCCGACGGGGCCAAGTTCGGCAATTTCACCGGTGTTTCGGTCGGGGCAGATGGTGTGGTGACGGCGTTGTTTGACAACGGTGTCCGCCGTCCGGTGTTCCAGATCCCCGTTGCCACCTTTACCAATCCCAACGGGTTGGAAGCAAAAAGTGGCAATTCCTGGATCGAGACCAACACCTCGGGATCTTACACCCTGCGCACGGCTCAAGAAGCGGGCGCGGCGGCGGTGACCGCCTCGTCGCTGGAATCCTCGACCGTCGATATCGGGACCGAGTTCACGACGATGATCGTCACCCAGCGCGCTTATTCGGCGGCGGCGAAGATCATCACCACCGCCGACCAGATGCTCGACGAATTGATCCAGATCAAGCGTTAGGGCAAACGATCCGACGAAACCGGCGCGCCGGGGAGAGCCTTCTCCCCGGCGCGTTTCTTTTCCAGAATGGCGCGGATGTGCCCCAACTCGCGTCCCATCCGCCGGATGTCGTGGAGCAGGGTCTCCATCACCAGGATCACCAACTCGGGGGTCTTGCCCAACTGGGTACGCAGCGCCGCCATCGGGATCACCAGACAGATGGTGTCGGCGATGGCCCGGGCGGCGGCCATTCGCGGTTCGCCGTCGATCAGCGCCATTTCGCCGAACACACCGTTCGGCCCGATCCGGCCCAGTTCGACCTCGTGCTCTTCGACTTGTTTGAAGATCGAAACCGTGCCGCTTTCGACGACATAGGCGACGTCGCCCGGTTCTCCCTCGGTGAAAATCATCTCGCCCGCGGCGAAGCTGCGGCGTCCGTTGCGGTCGGGGGTGGGCGCGGCGGGACGGCGTGATTCCGTCGACGGCGTGCTCAGCATCCGGACCGGCCCCCCGGCGGGTTGGACCAGTGGGGCTGGCCGGGGCAGGGGAGGCGCAACCCGGCGTTCAACCCCACCGGGCGGCGGCAGAGATAGGGAGCGCCGATCGGGACCGATGAAATCGGCGCTTTGGACGAAGGGGCGGGGATTAACCAGGGCATTGCGCACCCGGCGGAACAGCGATTCGGTCGAAAGCGGTTTGACCAGGAATTCGGTGACGCCGGAATTGATCGCGTCCAGCACCATCTCGCGCGAGGATTCGGTCGAGATGATGATCACGGCCAGATCGGTGCAGCCGACGCTGTCGCCGCTGCGTAAGCGGCGGGTGAAGTCGATCCCGCTCATCGGGCTGAGATCGTGGGCGACGATCACCAGATGGACGGTTTCGCGCCCCAGCAGATCAAGAGCGGCAGCGCCGTCGCCAGCTTCATGGATCGTGCGCAGGCCAAAGGAATGCAGCGCCGTCTTGACGAAAGAGCGGGCATAACGATTGTCGTCGATCACCAGCGCGACGATCGGGCCCAGATCGACGTCGATATCGATGTCCAAAAAGCGGGTCCTCCGACCTTGGAGCGGATGGTAGGTCAGCGTACCTCCGCTACCTTTCCGTGCCAAGGCCCGAAAAAGTCGGGGGGTTAGCGGGGCGGCAAGGTTGCCCGAGCGATGCCGGGGCGGATATGAATGCCTCCACAGAAAACAGGAGAGCCCGGTCATGGACGACGTTTCCCGCTTGCCGATCGGTATTTTCGATTCCGGGGTCGGCGGTTTGACCGTGCTAAAGGCGGTGCGCGAGCGTCTGCCCGACGAATCGTTGATCTATCTGGGCGATACCGCCCGGCTGCCCTATGGCACCAAAAGCGCCCAGACCGTCGCCGCCTATGCGCTGGAGGCGTCGCGGCGGCTGGTTTCGTTTGGGATCAAACTGTTGCTGGTGGCCGATAACACCTCGTCGGCCCACGCGCTTGATGCGTTGCGGGCCGAATTCCCCGGTCTGCCGGTGATCGGGGTGGTCGAGCCGGGCGCCGCCGCCGCCGCTGCCGCCTCGGCGCGGGGACGGATCGTCGTTGCCGCGACTGAAAGTACCATCCAGGCCGGAATCTATCCCCGCGCCATTCTCCATTCCCGCCCCAACGCGTTGGTGACGGCGCTGCCCTGTCCGCTGTTTGTCCCGATGGTCGAAGAAGGGCTGACCGACGGGCCGATTGCCGAGCAGATCGCCCGCCATTATCTCGACCCACTGTTTACCGGCCCCGACGCCGCCGATTGCCTGCTGTCGGGCTGCACCCATTTCCCGGCGCTGGCCGGGCTGTTCAGCCGTCTGCTCGGACCCGAGGTCGCGGTGGTCGATTCCGCCTCGACCACCGCGATGGTGGTCGAGGATTTGCTGGCGCTCCGGCGGCTGGCCAACCATTCCGGCCGCCCCGGCACGATCCGCACCCTGGTCACCGACGCTCCGGAACGCTTCGCCCGGGTGTCGCGGGTGTTCGTGCCGTGGGAAATCGATCCCGCCGAGGTCGAGACAATCGACCTCGTTTAGGCCGTCTTCGGCCGCGCGCCTAGAACGTGGCAGATCGCATAGACCAGATCGGCGCGGTTCAGGGTGTAGAAGTGGAACAGATCGACGCCTGCGGCCGACAGGATGCGGCATTGCTGGGCGGCGACGGTGGCGGCGACAAGACGGCGGGTTTCAGGATCGTCGTCAAGACCGGCGAACAGATCGGCCAGCCAGTCCGGCACTCCGGCTCCGCAGGCGGCGGAGAAGCGTTGCACCTGGGCGAAATTGGTTACCGGCAGGATGCCGGGGGCAACCGGAACGGTGATCCCGGCGGCGGCACAGCGGTCGCGGAAGCGCAGGAACACGGCGGGGTCGAAGAAATACTGGCTGATGGCGCGGGTCGCCCCGGCATCAATCTTGCGCTTCAGGTTCTCGATGTCGAAATCGGCCGAGGGCGCATCGGGGTGGGTCTCGGGATAGGCGGCGACCGAAATCTCGAAATCGGCGATCCGCTTCAGCCCGGCGACCATATCGACGGCATAGGCATAGCCCTGGGGATGCGGTTGATAGGGCTGTCCATCGGGCATGTCGCCGCGCAAGGCGACGATATGGCGGATGCCCTCGTCCCAATAGCGCCTGGCGATATCATCGACCTCGCCCCGTGAATGGCCGACGCAGGTCAGGTGCGCGGCGGGCTTCAGACTGGTTTCGTGGGCAATGCGCGAGACGATCTCGTGGGTGCGGTCGCGGGTGCCGCCCCCGGCACCATAGGTGACCGAGACGAATTCGGGCGACAACGGCTCCAGCCGCTGCACCGCTTCCCACAGCGAGTCCAGCATCTTGTCGGTCTTGGGCGGAAAGAACTCGAACGAAACGCTGACCGGACGGTGCGCGGCGTTGGCGATCGGCAGTTCGACAGAGGATACGGGATTCACGCGGAGACTCCTCGATGGTGTTTGCCAGCGGTCCAGACCATCACCGTCAGCGACTGTCCGGGAAGGCGAGTGATCGGGCCGGGTTCCAGTCCGGCGGCGGCGAACCACCCCGCGACCTCGGCGTCGGAAAAGCCAAGCCGACGGTGGGCATGGCGGTCGCGCAGAACTTCCAGTTCGTGCGGGGCGAAATCGACGATCACCATCAATCCGCCGGGGGCGAGGATACGGGCGGCCTCGGCCACGACGCGGGCCGGTTCGGCGGCGTAATGCAGCACCTGATGGATGGTGACGGCGTCGGCGGACAGATCGGGCAGCGGAAGCTGGGTGATGTCGCCCTGGCGCACCATGCAATGGCTGAGACCGGCGCGGTCGAGATTGGCGCGGGCCACCGCCAGCATCTCGCGCGAGAGGTCGATGCCGACGGCATGATCAACCCGCGTGGCGAACAATTCCAGCACCCGTCCGGTGCCGGTGCCGAGATCGACCAGCTCATGGGGGCGGCGGTCGCCGAAGGCGGCCAGCAGTGCTGCCTCGACCTCGGCCTCATCGACATGGAGCGAGCGCATCCGGTCCCAGCGCAAGGCGTTGGCGCTGAAATAGCTTTGCGCCTTTTCCGCCCGGGCGGCACGGGTTTCGGACAGACGCTGGCGATCGAGCGCCAGGATGGGATCGTCGGGGGGGAGCAGGTCAAGCAGATGATGGGCCAGCGCCGCGCCGACGCCGCGCGCCGCCAGCCGGTGGAACACCCAGGCCCCTTCGGGGAAGCGGTCGACCAGACCGGCATCGCACATCAGTTTCAGGTGGCGCGATACCCGCGGCTGGCTCTGGCCGAGAATGCGGGTCAGCTCGGTGACGGTGAGGTCGCCTTCGGCCAGGACGTGCAGCAACCGCAGCCGGGTCGGTTCGGCAGCGGCGCGCAATCCGGTCAGCAACGTATCCACCCCTCCGCCCCCTCATTCATACCAACCGGCCAAAGACTTGGCCGGTTGTATTGTCCCTCGGCCCAAGTGTGCGCATCCGCGCCCTTGGCCGCCGCCGCAATGGCGGCTCCTAGAAACATATAAACATATCTTTATACGATGAGGGCGGGTTCGTCCAGGCTTATACCATGTCCCGGGGGGTGTTCCGGTTATGACAGCGCGGCAACCGGACGGGCCAGGACCGGGCGGGCGGCGAAGGCGGGGGGATCAGAGGCGCGCAGCAGCGGTTCGAACTCGGCAACCGGCAGCGGGCGCGAGAAAAAGAAGCCCTGGGCGACGGTGCAATCCGACTCGCGCAGGAAGCGTAGCTGGGCCTCGGTCTCGACCCCTTCGGCGACCAGCCCCAGCCCCAGCGCATTGGCCATCGCGATGATCGCCCGGACGATCTCGGCTCCGTCCTTGCCCTGGTCGATATCGGCGACAAAGGCGCGGTCGATCTTCAAGGTGCGGATCGGCAGGCGGCGCAGATAGGCCAGGTTGGAATAGCCGCTGCCGAAATCGTCGATGGCGATGCCAAAGCCATGATCGCGCAGTCGCCACAACAGCGCGATGGCCAGATCGGGGTCGCGCATCACCGTCGATTCGGTGACTTCGATCTCGATCAAAGCGGGGGGAAGCCCGGCCTCTTCGACCAGGGCGATGATCCGGTCAATATCGCGTTCACGCTGGAAATGGCGCGGCGACAGATTGACCGCGACCGGAATGTCTCCGAATCCTTGCTGCCGCCATGACAACACCTGAGCGCAGGCGCGGCGCATCACCCATTCGCCGACGGCAACGATCAGGTCGCTTTCCTCGGCCTGAGGGATGAAATCGCCGGGGGGAATGATCCCTTCGCCGGGACGACGCCAGCGGACCAGCGCCTCGGCGCCGACAATCGCGCCGCTGCGTGTATCGACCTTGGGCTGGTAATAAAGTTCAAGCTGGTCCTGGGCGATGGCGTGGCGCAGCGCCACCGCGATATCAAGCCGCCGTAGCGCCCGGTTGTTCATCGCCTGATCGAAGAAGTGGAAGGTGTTGCGGCCGCGTCCCTTCGCCTCGAACAGCGCCATGTCGGCGTTCTTGATGAGGGTGGTGACGTCGCGTCCGTCCTGGGGATAGAGGCTGATTCCGATCGACACCCCGATCCGGATCAAGGTGGTGTTGAGCGCGACCGGAACGCCCACCGCCTCGATCAGCTTTTCGGCGACGCTGGCGGCCTCGCCGGGCGAGGAAATCGTTTCCAGCACCAGAACGAACTCGTCGCCGCCCCACCGGGCCACGGTGTCCATCCCGCGCACCGTCGCGGCGATCCGCTCGGCCACCGTGTTCAGCAGGCGGTCGCCTTGCTTGTGCCCCAGCGTGTCATTGATGACCTTGAAATTGTCGATATCGGCGAACAGCACCGCGATCTGGCGCTGGTGGCGCTCGGCGACGGCGATGGCGTGGCCCAGCCGGTCTTCGAGCAATTGGCGGTTGGGCAGGTTGGTCAGCGGATCGTGATAGGCGAGATGATGGATATCGCGATTGTGCTGGTCGATCTCGGCCAGCAACTGGTTATAGGCGCCGACCACTTCGCCCAGTTCGTCGCGGGCCTGCCACACCAGCGGCTCGCGAGTCTGGGTCGAGGCGTTGCGGAACAGCGAATCGCGCAGACGGCTGAGCGGCCGGGCGACGATCAGCCGCACCGCGATCAGGGTGGCGCCCCCCAGCAGCAGGAAGCTGCCGATCAGCACCAACAGGCCCCCGGCGCGCTGGCTGTGGATTTCGTCCTGAACCAGCCCATCATGAAAGGACACCTCCAGCCGCCCGACGGCGATGTCACCGGCCGGGCTTTTCTGGACCAGCGCCATCGTCTTGTGCAGGGCGGTGGTACCCTCCGGCTCGGCGCGATGGCCGCGCACGATGGCCATCACGATGTCGTCGGCATTGACCAGCCGGGCTTCCAGCAATTCCGGCACGTCGGCCGTTGCGGCGAACAGCCGCTCGACCGTCGAATCGTCGAACTCCCACAACGGCTTGACCAGCGCCGCCGCCAGGGTGATCGTGAAATTATCCAGCCGCAATTGCAGCGCGGCCATTCGCCCCCGCTCGTCGATCCGTTCAAAGGCGAGGAACATCGCCACGGTGCCGATCAGCATGCCGGGCAGGACGATCAGCAGCAATTTGGACCCGATACCGCGGGGGAAGGCGATGGTCACCGGCGCTTCTCCATTATTCGGCTCGAACGGCGTTGAGGTCGGTGGCGATGTCGGGATGGCGGTCGAGGTCGGCGAGGCGACGGTTGATCTCGGCCAGCCGGGACATGCGGTGCGCCGCCGTGCCGGGGGCTTTTTCATGCTCCAGCCGCCAGCGGCTTTCGAGCAGATCAAGCCGCCGCACCGGCACCAGATGGCGGTTGTCGGTGGCGGCAAATCCGCCCAGTTCCAGCCGGTCCAGCATCGTCCGTTCCGCCGCCAGTTCCTCGCCGGATTTGCCCGGAGCGGTGTGGCCGACATGAAGGAAAAAGTCCCGGATTGCGATTTTGTCGGACTCGGGCAGATCCTTGCGCCAGATCAGCGGGTTGGCCGGAATGGGCGGCGAGCGCCACACTTCGCGGACGCGTTGGGTGAGATCGGGTTGGGTGGTGGCGGCATGGTCGAGAATCTCGCTCGACACCGTTGCGGCATCCAGCCGTCCGGCCGCGACGCCTGCGATATTGTCGGGGTGGTTGCCCGGCACCACACGGCGGAACAGATCGCGGGGGTCAAGCCCACGGGTACGGAACAGGTAATAGCTGGGCACCACGGTCCCCGAGGTCGAGTTGGGATCGCCGATCCCCAGCGTCAGCGACGCGGCCGATGCGATCACCGCCTCGGCGCTGTCAAACGGCGCGGTCCGCGCCACGATCAGCAGGGAATGGTAATAGCCGAGTCCGCTTGGCCCGGTCTGGGCGGCGAACACCTCGGCTCCGGCTTTATCGACCGCTTCGATCGCCGATTTATTGCCGAAATAGCCGATCTTGTCGCGGCCGCTGCGGATACCCCAGATCGCCCCGGCATAATCCGGATACCAATGGACGGCGACCGGGACGCCCAGCCGCCGACCCAGCCGGTCGAGCAGGGGTTGCCACGCCGCCTCGGTTTCGGCCTGGGGCCGGGACGACAGCAGGGCAAAGCCGACCGGCTCGACCGCCTCCGCCGGAAAGCCGCACAGCAAGACGGCCAGCGCGCAGACGATCCGCCGACCCAGGGTTCGAACGAGGGCCACCATCACGCCGGTTCCACCACGGCATGATGGGTCAAAATCACCGAGACCAGCTTGTCCGGCGCACTCTTCGCCGCCTTTTTATGCTGGGCGATCGCCGCCGAAATTTCATCGGTGCTGACGGTGCGGCTGCCCGGCGGCAGCACCACCAGCACCGCACTGGCCGACAGCAGCGGAAAACGCTTGGTATGACCGTCGCGGTCCTGGGCGACGATGCAGCGGGCGGTGCGGGCCTCGTGATCGTAAAAGCTTTCGGCGTCCGAGGCGAAGCGGGCGATCAAGTCGCCGATCGCCTCGAAGGCTTCGGCCTCGTCGGCCCCTTGCAGCGCGATGAAGAAATCGTCGCCGCCGATATGGCCGACGAACCAGCGGCCCGCCACCGCCGTCTTGCGGCACAATTCGGCGAACAGCAAGATGGCGCGGTCGCCCTGGCGAAAGCCGTAGGTGTCGTTGAACGGCTTGAAATTATCGAAATCGATATAGGCCAGCACCGCGCCCTCGCCCGAGGCGGTGCAATCGGCGACATATTCCTCGATCACCACATTACCGGGCAGCTTGGTCAGCGGGTTTTCGTCGCGGGCGCGGGCCAGCGTCTTTTCATGCATCGCCCGGATCAGGGAGCGGGCGGTCAGAAAGCCGTGATAGATCATGTGCTCGGTGATCAAAATCCCCTCGGCATCCTCGATCGCGGCATAGATCGCCAGCATCTGGTCGAGCGGGGTTGAAATGTCGGCAATCGGGCAGCGCACCACGAAATCCTGCAACTTGCGCCCCAACGCCTTGTTGGCGATCAGATCCTTGCCGAACGCGGAATAGGCATAGTTCTTGAGATCGCTTTCGCGCACGATCCCCAGCGGTCGCCCGGCGCGATCGACCACCGGGACATAGCTGGTGTTATGGTCGCGGGCAAAGCGGTCGAACATGTCGCGGATCGGGGCGTCGTTGATGATCGCCGGGATCTGGTCCATCTGCTGCGACACCCAGCGCTGGTCGATCTGACGCCGCCTGCGGTCCTGTTGCGCCAGCCCGTCCAGCCGCGCGTAATGGCCCGAAAGCCGGGCGGGATCAGTCTCGGGCGGGGCGATGTAAAAGCCCTGGACCAGATCAAGGCCCAGTTCGCGGCAGACGGTCAGTTCGCGCCCGGTCTCGATCCCGACCGCGATCACCTCGATTCCCAGGGTGTGGGCCATCCCGATCAATTGGGCCAGCACCACGCGCTTGCGCGCCTCGGATTCGATGCCGCGAATGAGGGCGCGGTCGATCTTGATGAAATCGGGATCGCACCCGATCAGCAGATTGAACGAATCCGCCGAGCCGCCAAAACGATCGACCGCGACCATTCCGCCCTGGCGGCGCATCTTGGCGGGGGGATAAAGGCTGGGACCGCCGCCATCGGGCAGGCCGGAAATCTCGGTGACGATATGGGCGAAACCGGGCTGGAGCAGGGTCCGGGTCGCCTCCATAATCGCGTCAAGGTCGGGCGCGGCGCGGGGATCGAGGTTGAGGAACAGCGCCGCCCCGGTCAGCACCGGAGAGAGGCTGGCGCGTTCGGCGACCAGGGCGCGGATCGCGACTTCCAACTCGGTCAGATGGCCCGCCGCCGCTGCCGCGGACAACAAGTCCTCGGCCGAGCCGACGCCATGCCGTTCCCATCCGCGCACCAGCACTTCGTGCCCAAAGCACTGACCCGAGTGAATATTGACGATCGCCTGAAACGCGACGTCGAGATCGGAAAAGGTGACCATCTGCCAAGCAATCAGCCGTCCGCCGGAAGGGCCCGCCGGACCCGGCGCGAAAAGATGCCCGGTCCGTCCGGTCAGGCGGACGGCATTATAGCGGTCTCGTCACCAGATGACACTGCAACCGATGTGGGTAACAAATGAATCACATCTGATGCAAATCGTTGATTTTAATTAAAATTATTCCCATGAAAGGCGGGTGTCGGGTCGGCTTATCGCTTGCCGACCTCGTGATCCCAGATTGTTTCAGGCGCTTCGAATCCGCCCATCGCGCTCAACAGACCGACCGGGTCGGCTTCGACCGCGACCATCGTCCGATGACGGGCGCGCATGAATCCCTCGGCGGCGACATGGTCGAGAAACACCTGGAGATGGGTGTAATAGCCCTCGACATCGAGAAAGCCGAGCGGCTTGGCGTGGATGCCGATCTGGCTCCAGGTCCAGACTTCGAACAACTCGTCCAGGGTGCCGATCCCGCCCGGCATTGCGATGAAGCCGTCTGACAACTCGGCCATCAGTGCCTTGCGCGCATGCATCGAATCGACGACGTGGAGTTCGGTCAGACCGGTATGGGCGACTTCGCGGGTCACCATCGAATCCGGGATCACCCCGATCGCCCGGCCCCCGGCGGCGAGCACTTCATCGGCGATCACCCCCATCAGCCCGACATTGCCACCGCCATAGACCAACTCCAGTTCCCGGTCCACCAGCAGGCGGCCCAGCGCCCGTGCCGCCTCGGTATAAGCCGGACGGGCACCGAAGCTGGAACCGCAGAACACACAGACCCGCCGCATCCTCATTTCTCCGTCAGAATCCGGTTGAAGGCGGCGACCGCCGCCGCCGGGCCTTCGGGGTGGTTCCACACCCCACCCGAGACCGCCAGGAAGTCGGTTCCGGCTTTGACCAGCGGGCGGCAATTCTCGACGGTGATGCCGCCGATCGCGACGCAGGGGACGGTGAACAATTCGCTCCACCAATACAGCAGATCGACATCGGCCCGCGTCGGCGCGTCCTTGGTCTCGGTCGGGAAGAAGGCGCCGAACGCGACGTAATCGGCCCCGGCTTCGCCCGCTTCCATCGCCAGATGGCGGGAATCGTGACAGGTGACGCCGATGATCCCGTCCGGCCCGATCGCTTCGCGCGCCTGGGCATAGGGCATGTCGCCCTGGCCGATATGAACGCCGTCGCAGCCGGTTTCAAAGGCGAGATCGGGGCGGTCGTTGAGCAGGACGGCGACGCCGCGCCGCTGGGCGGGCGGGCGCAGGACATCGACCAGCCGGGCCAGGGAATCGTCGTCCAGACCCTTGGCGCGGATTTGCAGACAGGCGACATCACCGGCATCCAGCGCCTGTTCCAGGGTGTTGACCCATTGCTTCGGGGCTTCGATGACCGGGGGGGTGATCAGATAGAGACGGCTGTTGCGGGGAGAAATGGCGGACCTCGTGGGGAATCGGGAGGGGGAGAAACAAGTAGAAGCACGGATGGCGGCGTCGTGGCAACCCGCCGCCCTGAAAGGATCACAATTCGTCCCTTTTGTTGCCACACGCAAGAGCGACAGTCTTCCTCACCGAACGGCCGATACGGTCTTCGGATCGAAACACCAAAGACGAAGGACTTGCCGTCATGAATGCCACCCGTTTCGTCGCCGCCGCCTTCATCGCCGCCTCCCTGCTGCCGGTTGCGGCGATGGCAGAGACGAAGGCCGTCCCCCCGGCCGCCGATGCCCCGGCGATGGCGCCGTCCGGCAAGGCCGATGCCGCGAAGTCCGACCATGCGACCAAGGAAAAGGGCAAGGTCGAGGCGGCCAAGGACGAGCATGACAAGGCCAAGGCCCACAAGACCGACAAGAAGGGCCACGAGGCCGAGAAGAAAGGGCATGAAGGCGATAAGGCGACCGACGCCAAGTCTCAGCCGAAGGCCGAGACCCCGGCGGCGCCCGCTGCTCCGGCCACTCCCGCCACGCCAGCCCCTGCCGCGAACTGATCGCGCTCCGGCCAGGGGGGCAGCACGCTGCCCCCCAGTGCGGCGGCGATGGCGGTTACCGCCGCCAGAGCCGCCGGACCGGCATCAAGCCGGACAACACGGCATCCCGCCCGCAAGGCGGCCAGGGCCAGACCGGGGGCGCTGCCGCAATCGAGCACCGCTTCGACCGGAACATTGCCCGCTTCGGCGGTGATTTCCTCGACCAGAGCCTGCCACCAGCCGATCCCGTACCATCCGGCGGCGGCGGCGGGACTTTCCAGACACAGGGGCCGCTCCAGCGCTCGCGCCGTCGTCAGCGCGGCAAAGGCTTGTTCGGGGGTGGCAACCTCGATCCGCACCGGCCTCGGTCCGCTCATTCCTCGCTCCACGGCAGATCGCGGGCCCGCACCCGCTTCCAGGCGCGCTCGGCCTCGGCCAGCATCGCCGCCTGCCGGGCGGTGTGCCATCCCGAGACCAGCCCGGCGGCGCGGGCATGGCGGCCGCCGCTCGATCCCGACGCCAGCTTTGGCCCGGCGACGGCGACGTCGTTGAGGCGGCCCAGCGCATCCTGAACCTCGGTCAGTTCGCCCAGGAACACCTTCATCTGCTTGCGCGGCACCAGAGAGGCGAAGAATTCGGCGGTATAGCGGGTCTGCTTGCACAGGATGCGGACGGCGTGACGTTCCTCGGGCGACAGACGGCTCAGGCTGTCGCCGCCCTGGCGCAGCATTCGCCGGGTGGCCTTGCCCAATCGCCGCAGCGCGAACGGCCCGATCGGTGCCTCCAGCTTGCGCCGCAGCGGCTCGCCCGGCGCGCCCAGCCAGTCACCCGCCTCGACCCAGGCGGTGAGGTCGAGCACCAGCGCCGCAAAGCGACGGTCGCGCACCGCGCCCACGGCGGCATCCAGCCGGGCGTCGCGGTCGCTGCGCCAATACTCGCGCAGCGCGGCCAGCCCGGCATCGTCCGGATAATCCTGAACCACCGGATCGATGATATCGGACAAAAAGACCTCGGCATCGCGGGCCGGTCCCAGCCGCTCCAGCAGCCAGCGCAGATCGTCTTTGACCTCGGTCAGGCGGGGCGAGGCGACCAGGGGACGGAACACCCGGAGCGCCGACCGCAGGCGGCGCAGCGCCACCCGCATCTGGTGGATCGCCTCGGCATCGCCGGTGGCAAGCAGACAGCGTTCATTGACCAGCAGGTGATCGAGGCAGGAGCGGGCGATGGTCTGGAACGCGGCGGCCGCCGTCAGGTCCGGCCCGATCTGGGGGATCCGTCCCTTGACGGGGCGGTTGGTGTCTCCGGTCGCCAATTTGACCCCCCTTTCCGACTTGCTGATCGACAGCGGTCGCGCCGGTACGGTGTCCAACACCTGCCGGGCCAGCCGAAACAGCCGGTCGGGCGATCCCCGGAGCAGCTCGAATTCAACCTCGCAGATCGGTTCGGACAGGGGGCCAGCGATCACCTCGCCCAGATCAAGCGCCGCTTCGACCTCCCACCCGTGCTCGTCTCCGCCCAGGCGAAAGATCGTCCGGTTGACCTGGGTCGAAAAGACCGGACCCAATCGCCGGATCAGCGCATCATCGGCAAAGACCGGCAATCCGGTCGCGCGCAAATGGCTGGGGTCGGGCACCGGACGGTCCAGCGACTGTTCCCATTCGGGACGGTCGAACAGACCGGCCCCGCCGCTTCCGGTCGCCTTGACGGTCTGGACCAGACCATCGCCGGTCCAACGGACCCGCAGCGAAACGCCCGCAGCGGCCAGGGTAAAGTCGGGTGTGTCGAAATAGATCGAGGCCAACCGCCGTGGCGGGGGTGGCGCTTCCCCCTCCGACGACAACGGCGGACTCAACGATAACAGGGCGATGTCGTCGGGCGACACTCCCAGCTTCAATTCGATTTCGCGTCCGTCCATCGGCTATCCCGTCGACTGGTCGGCGGCGATGATAACAGCCACCCACCCCCGCGCCAACGTCTGGTCGCGTCTTTGACGCATGAACTTTCCCTGACACTCTAATTGGCTGAAAACAGAAAGGCCCGCTCCCTGAAAAGTCTGGACCGTCTCAATGTGCCGGGCCGTCTTGCCCTGACGCTCGAAACGCCGAAATACCGTATTTCCGCAGCCGGTTAGGGGGTGGCCGTCAGGGGCTTGAGTGGCCCGGCGATGTATGGGAGGATGACATCCGCATCGATGATGATGGCCGGATGCTTGGCTTGCGAGGTCGGGAACAATGAAAACGGGACGCTTCGCCCCCATCGTCCTGGCCGCGCTGGCGACCGGAACGCTGGCGGCCTGTGGCGCTTTGACCCAGCCGCACGAGTTCGCCGACGATGTTCGCCTTTTTGTCGATAACGGCAGCCAGACATCGCAGGCGCTGAACGCCCTGACCCGCAGCGAAATGACCGAGGCCGAGCGCCATGCCTTGCTGGCGCTCCGGATCAATCCGCGCGACCCCTATGCGCTGTATGTCGCCGGAATGGTCTATCAATCGACCGGGCGTTTTGACCTTGCCCATCAATATTACGAAGCGCTGATCGCCAACCAGCCCCAGGCCACCCTGACCACCACCGTCCAGGGTATGCCCCAGGTCCGCAGCCTGATCGACATCGCCCAGGCCAATCTGGCCGTGGTCGATCGCCTCAGCGGGCGCTATATCCCGCGCTCGGCCGCTCAATCGGGGCGGATGCCCGATCTCGACACCCTGGCCGGAGAGCCGCGAGCCCCGATCGCGGGCGGACGCGGCCCGATTGTCGCCCAACCGCTCGACGCCAGCGGCGCGCCCGGTCCCGCCGTCGGTCCGACCGATGGGGAGAGCAATATCGCCAGCCGCTTCCGTCTGCTGAAGCGCCTGCTCGACGAAGGGCTGATTACCCCAGACGAATATTCCCGCCGCCGCGCCGCCAATCTGGGGGCGCTGGTGCCCCATGCCGTTCCCACGCCTCCGGCGTTGGGGCTGGATCGTCCTGCTCCCGGCGATTCCCAGGTGCTTGACCGGCTGAAGGCGCTGACCCAATCGCTGGAAACCCGCGCCATCAGTCCGGCCGAACATGCCGCCGAGCGGACGACGATTCTTGATGCCTTGCTGCCCGCGACGCCACGCCAGCTTGACCTGCCGCCGCTGCCGGTCAAGGGAGTGATGGAGGGGGCCGCCGCCGTCGGTCGCGCCGAGCGGCTGCGCGCCGCCGGGCTGATCTCGGCCGATGAATCCCGTTCGGAACGCAGCGCGGTCGAACGCCAACTGGACGGGTTGAACGGGACGGCTCCGGTCTCGGCCCTGCGTCAGGCTCCCACCAGCAGCCGGGCCAAGGCCGCCGCCGCCTCTCCCGCCGGGATCGGGGTGATCCTCGCCACCCTGAAAAGCGAAGACGCCGCCCGCACCGGCTGGGCCAGGATCAAGGCCAAGTTCCCCGAGGAACTGGGCGGGATGGAGGCCAGCATCTTCCAGGTCGAATTGCCGAAACGGGGCACCCGCTGGCAGGTCGTCGCCGGGCCGATCAAAAGCCGGGACGAAGCCCGCAAGCTGTGCAAGACGCTGCGGCTGTACCGTCAGCCCTGCGACGTCAACGGCTGATCCCCTTCGCCCGGCCTGCTTTGGTCCGAAACAGGGTGTGGAGACGTCTTTCCTCTCTCGGGGTCATTCCTCGGTGAGCGCCGGGTGCGGCTCGGGCGGGGCGCCCAGCACCAGACCCAGCAAATGTCCCGGCTCGACATGGTTGAACGCGGCGATCCCGGCCAACGATTGCTCGGTATTGGGGACGGCGATTCCGGCGGCGGTCAGACGGCGCTCGGCCTCTTCCGGCACGATCCCGACCACCGGGGCAAGGCGGGCGAGCGGAGCCTCCATCGCCAGATCGATCAGGCGATGACGCGGGTTGGGGCCGTTCGAGGGGGCGAGCAGGAACGCGGCGAAGCCCAGTGCGGCGACAGCGAACAGGACCTGCTGACGACGCTCACGCAGCATCACGGCAAAGCTGCGGCGGTGCCGCACCACATGCAGCAGGGCGATGACAACAAACAGCAGCCCCAGCCATTCATGCGCCGATTCGACCGGGCCGCGCGCCAGATGAAAGAACAGCATCAGCCCGGTGATCCCGACGATCAGGCCGACCGCGCTGGTGCTCTGGGTGACGTAGCGGCGCAGCACGCTGTCGAAACCGGCAGACGGGGGCGGCGATTGAACCATGGTGACTGTCTCCAATGACGGACGATTGTAATGGCCGCGATCCTGCCGCTTTTGTGTAACACGCTGATACCGCAGAGGTGACCGAGGGTAACCGGACGGTCTCGGAATGAAAGTCCGAACCGTCGAACGGCCCCGGCCCGGACCGGGAGGCGCAGTCCCCGCTTCCCTTCCACCGTCACTCGCGTTAATCAATACGCCTTTCCAATTACAAAGGAAGGCAGCCCCATGACGCGCAAGCTGTTCGGCACCGACGGGGTGCGGGGAACCGCCAATACCGAACCGATGACCGCCGAGACCGCCTTGCGGCTGGGTATGGCCGCCGGAAGCCATTTCACCCGCGGCGACCATCGCCACATCGTCGTGATCGGCAAGGATACCCGCCTGTCGGGTTATCTGCTTGAACCGGCGCTGACGGCGGGTTTCGTCTCGGTGGGGATGGATGTCATTCTGCTCGGGCCGTTGCCGACCCCGGCGGTGGCGATGCTGACCCGCAGCTTGCGCGCTGATCTGGGTGTGATGATCTCGGCCTCGCACAATCCCTATTACGACAACGGGATCAAGCTGTTCGGTCCCGATGGCTTCAAGCTGTCCGACGAGGACGAGCGCACGATCGAAGCGCGGATGTCGAACGGGTCCGAGGAATTCCGCGTCGCTCCCGATCTGCTGGGTCGCGCCCGCCGTCTCGACGATGCCGCTGGGCGCTATATCGAATATGCCAAGACCACCTTCCCGCGCGGGCTGCGTCTGGACGGGCTGAAGATCGTCGTCGATTGCGCCAACGGAGCCGCCTACAAGGTCGCCCCCACCGTGCTGTGGGAATTGGGGGCCGAGGTGGTGCCGATGGCGGTGACGCCCGACGGCTTCAACATCAATCGTGAGTGTGGCTCGCTCCATACCACCGCGCTGGGTGAACAGGTCGTCACGCACGGGGCCGATCTGGGCATTGCCCTCGATGGCGACGCCGACCGCGTCGTGCTGTGCGACGAAACCGGGCGCGAGGTCGATGGCGACCAGTTGATGGCTCTGATCGGTGATCTTTGGCAGCAATCCGGTCAGTTACAGGGCGGCGGCGTCGTCGCTACCGTGATGTCGAATCTGGGGCTGGAACGCTTCCTGACCTCGCGGGGGCTGACCCTGGCCCGCACCCAGGTCGGCGACCGCTATGTGCTGGAACAGATGCGTCACGGCGGCTTCAATGTCGGCGGCGAGCAATCCGGCCACATCATCTTGTCGGATCATTCCACCACCGGCGACGGGCTGGTGGCGGCGTTGCAGGTGCTGGCGGCGCTGGTCCGCTCCGGCCGTCAGGCCAGCGAGATGTTGCGGCTGTTCGAACCGCTGCCGCAATTGCTCCGCAACGTCCGGGTCGAAGGACGCGTTGCCGCCGACATTCTCGCCGAGGCTTCGGTCCAGGCGGCGATTGCGGCGGGCGAGGCGAAGCTGGTCGGGCAGGGGCGGTTGCTGATCCGCAAGTCGGGGACCGAGCCGCTGATCCGGGTGATGGCCGAGGGCGAAGATCCGGCCCTGATCGACACCATCACTGCCGAGATCGTCGAAACGATCCGCCGCGCCGCGGCGTAATCTCTTCTGCCCGGATCGAGACCAAAGCGATCGGCGGCTCAGGGTTCTGAGCCGCCGATTTGCTGTCTGGTCCAGGGCCGGGCGGGCCGCTATCTTGATGCAGCAATCGTGACCACAAAGGATGTCCAAGATGGGTTTGAGGTTCCGTAAAATTCTGAAGATCGCCCCCGGTCTGTGGATCAACCTCAGCAAGAGCGGCGGCAGCCTGTCGGTCGGCGGCAAGGGGGCAACGCTCAATATCGGCCGCGACGGGGTGCGCAGTACGCTGGGGGTGCCGGGCAGCGGTCTGTCTTATTCCGATCGGATTTCGCTGCGCCGGGGTGCGGCGCGGCCGTCGGCGATTTCGATCGCGATCTTCGTCCTGGCCCTTGGACTGGCGGCGGCGACGCTGTTCTTCAAATAAGGAAACCGGGGCGGCGGGCTGTGCCACCCGGAACGATCCGGGGCCGGATCGTTCCGGATGTGGATTGTTTTCGTCGGGCTCAGACCGACAGATCAAACCGCGACGACGCGGTTTTCGCAGCCTCGGCGCGGGCTGCATCGGCGCGGCGGGTTTCGCGGGCACGCTCCATCGCCTGTTCCAGCCAGTCGCGGATCGAATCGCGGGCCGAGGTGCGGCCGGTTCCCGAACTGCTGGTGGTGGTCGTGACGCCCACGCTGGTGGCGCTTCCGGCATAGGGAATGCCATCGACCGAGGGGTTCTTGTCGCTGAGCGAGAACACCATCCCGGTCATCTGAATCTGGGTGGTGCCGTTGCCGTCGTTGGAGCGAATTTGAACGGACTGGCTTTCCAGTTCGCGTCGCATCAGCCCCATCACCTTGGCCCGATAGGTCGGGTCCGACGCCATCTTGGCTAGGTTGTTGTCGTCGATGTAGAGCAGCGACTTGCCCGCAACCACATCGGACGGTTCGCTGGACACCAGGGTGTAGCCGGGGAAGTCCTGCTTCAACGTTGCGATCATCTGATCCTTGGTGATCGCCCCGTTTCCATCGGCGGCGAAACGGGCGGCATAGGATTCGGTGTAACGCTGACCGGCCTGGACGATCGCCTGGGTCATCTGGTCGATCGACCCATAGACCGTTCCGGCCAGACTAGACCCGGCGGCCGATGACCGTCCGGCGGAGGAGGGTAAGGAGGAGGTGATTTGCATCGGACTCTCCCGTCTTCGCTTCTGAAGGGGGTGTGCGATCCTTCCGGAACGATCCGGCTTTGGACCATTCGGGTCCACAGCCGGAATCACGATGCCATTATATCATAAAGGTTGAACGATTTTCTGAAATTATCGCCGATAATACGCAAGTCGGGCGCAGGCTAATCGACCAGCAAGATGACGTGGCTGGCCTTGACCAGCGCCCAGGCGGGCTGACCCGGCGCCAGGGTCAATTCCTCGGCCCCATCACGGGTAATCACCGCGGTCAGCGAGCGTCCGCCGCCGATATCCAGGGTGATCTCGGTGCTGACCGGGCCGTCCTCACGGCTGACCACGATGCCCTTGATCCGGTTGCGGGCCGAGACGGTCGGGCAGGTTTCCCCGGTCGCCAGGATCACGAACGACGCCTTGATCAGCGCCATCACCTCGCGCCCGGCCGCCAGCCCCAGATCCTCGACGCTTTCGCGCGTGACCACCGCGGTCAGCGGGGTCGAATCGGTCAGGGCCAAAATGACTTCGGTACTGACTGCCCCGGCCCGAATCTCCTCGACCCGACAGCGATAGGCATTGCGGGCACTGGTCTTCATCCCAAGACTCCACAGCAGGGTGAACGGGTCGGACAGACCGCCGATATTGCCGGTCTCCAGCATTCCGGCGGCCAGCGACAATTTGTCCTCCAGCAGGCGGAAGGCAACGATCAGCGCCTCGCCATCCTCGGTCAGGGTGGCCCCGCCGCCCTTGCGGCCACCAGTGCGCCCGACCACTGCCGGGCGCGGCATCAGATTGTTGACGGCGTCCAGCGCATCCCAGGCGGCCTTGTAGCTGAGCCCGACCGCCTGCGCCGCTTTGGTGATGCTGCCATGGGTGCCGACCGCTTGCAGCAGGGCGATGCGGTCGCGGCCGACCAGCGAGCGGCGTCCGCCGCCAAGGGACAGCAGGGCTTCGACTTTGCCTTCGCTCACCTAAGTTTCTCCATCCGCCATAGGGTCAGACTATATGTCGGTCCAGAGGGGAATGCATCCGCCAATCGCCGTGGCGGTTTTTCGCCTGCAAATGCAGTTTGCAAACAATGCGGGTCCGGATCGTTCCGAAATCGATATGAAATTTACCGCTCAATCCGGCCGTCAACCAGATGAATCCGGCGGTCGGCGGTGTGGGCCAGCGCGCTGTCGTGGGTTACCACCACGACGCTGCGGCCCTGGGTGTGGGCAAGGTCGCGAAAGATGTCGAACACCAAAGCGGCGGTGCGCGAATCCAGGTTGCCGGTCGGTTCGTCGGCGAGGATCAGCGGGGGATCGTTGGCGAGGGCACGGGCGATCGCGACGCGCTGGCGCTGACCGCCCGAGAGCTGCTCGGGCAGTTTGTCGCGATGGTCGCCCAACTCCAACTGCTCCAGCAGTTCACCGGCGCGGCGACGGGCGGCGGATCGACCGAGCCGACCCAGCTTGCGGATCGGAATCTCGACATTGGCGAGGCAGGAAAATTCCGGCAGCAGGAAGTGGAACTGGAACACAAAGCCGATCCGGGCCAGCCGCAGGTCGGCCAGCCGGTCGGGGCTTGATCCGGCGGTGTCCTCGCCCGCCAGCAACACCGTTCCGGCGGTGGGGCGGTCGAGCAGCCCCAGCAGATACAGCAGCGAGGATTTGCCCGATCCCGACGGGCCGGTGACGGCGACGAACTCGCCCGGCGCAATTGCCAGATCAATGTCGCGGACCAGGGTGACCGGCACGGGTCCGGGCAACTCGCGGGTCAGGCCGCGCGCTTCCAGCGCCGGAGCGGGGGAGGGGCTGCTCATCCCGCCCCCCGGACGATGTCGACCGGGTTCAGGCGGCTGGCGCGACGGGCGGGCAGCCACGCCGCCAGCGCCGCCGACAGCACCGCCATCCCGCCGCTGATCAGGTAATGGCGGGGCGAGCGGAACAGCACGAAGCCCTGGGCCTTGACGAAGCCTTCCATCTCGAATTTCAGCGAGGCCATGAACTCGATCAGCATCCAGCCGATCAGCCAGCCGATCAGGGTGCCGACCACGCCGACGATCAGCCCCTCCATCACGAACACCAGCCGGACGTCGCTGTCGCGAAAGCCCATCGACTTCATGATGCCGATGTCGCGGGTCTTTTCGAACACCACGGTCGAGATCACGTTGAAGATGCCAAAGCAGGCGACGATCAGGATCGCGCTGACGGTCGGATACATGATCGCGTTCTGGATCACGTAGATGCTAAGGACGTTGCGCGACTGCTCCTGCCACGGCTCGGCGCGATAGCCGAACTGCCGCTCGATCCGGCCAGCCAGCGGCCCGGCCTGTTCGACGTCGTCCAGGCGGATTTTCAGCCGGTTGATGACGTTGGGGCGGTTTTGCAGCACCTGCGCCTTTTTCAGCAGGACATAGGTGTCGAAATTGTCGAGCACGGTGATCCCGCTCGAAAACAGCGCGACCACCTTCATCTTCATCATCACGCCGGCGGGCGAGACGACATTGATCAGATCGTCCTTGCGGATGCCCGCTTTCTTCGCCACCCCTTCGCCCAGGATGATCGCGTTCGAGGTGGTGTAGAGCGCGTCGAGCGTCCCGGACAGCAGGTCCTTCTCGATATGGGTGACTTTGCGTTCCTGCTCGGGATTGATCCCGGTGATGTTGACCGAAATGTCTTTGCCGCCGAAATGGATCAGCCCGTTGCCCGACAGCGCCGGGGCGACGTGCAAGCCGGGGGTCTCCTCCAGCGTCGCCAGCATGTTGCGAGCCCCGCGCAGGCCCCTTGTCTCCTCGCGCGGCTTCAGGCTGTGCAGCAGCACCGCGCCATCGGGATAGGTGCGCTCGACCGGCTGGCGCGGCGGCTGGCGCACATCGTCCATCACGATGATGTGGGGCTGGATGTCGATGATCCGGGCGATGAAATCGCGCTGAAAGCCCTGGAGCATCGCCGAGATCGCGATAAAGAACGCGACTCCCAGCGTCACCCCCAGCAGCGACACCAGGGTCTGGCGACGGCGGTGGAGCAGGTGCCGAAGCGCGATGTCGAGCGCGAGCGGCAGCGCCATCCTATTTGGCCCGGACCCGGTCGCCCGCTTTCAGTCCGGGCGGCGGCGCGGCGACGACGACATCATCAGGGCCAAGCCCGCCCGCGATTTCGACGACGGTGCGGCCGCGAATGCCCAGTGTGACCGGGCGCAGCCGGACGACGCCGTTTTCGATCGTCATTACCTTGCCGTCGATCAGGGCGGTGCCGGGCAGCAATTGCGCGCCGGTCCTTTCGGCGATGATGATGTTGATCTCGGTGGTCATCCCGACCAGCAACGGGCTGTCGTCGGGCAGGATCACCCGGACCCGGAAGGTCTTGTTGACCGGGTCGCCCTTGGGGGTGATGCGATCGACCCGGGCTTCCAGCACCCGGTCGATGAAGGCATCGGCCTTGATCAGTACCTTCTGCCCGACATGGACGCGGGCGATGTCTTCCTCATCGACTTCGGCGGTGATCCGGAGCGGCTTGGGCGCGCCGACCCAGAACAGCGCGTCCTTGGTTTCAGCCAGTTCGCCGATTTCGCCGTCACGGCGCAGCACGATGCCGTCAATCGGCGCAGTGACCATCAGGTCGGAGCGGCGCTGGCGGGCGGCGTTGATTGTCGCCACCACCTGTTCGTACTCGCTGCGCGACTTCTGAGCGGATTCCTTGGGGCGGATGCCGCTGTTGGCCAGACTGGCGGCACGCTCCATCTCTTCGCGCCAATAGGCCGCCTTGGCCTCCAACTCGGCGATCTTGGCCCGCGCCTCGCGGTCGTCGAGCCGGGCCAGCGGCTGGCCCTCGCGCACCCGGTCGCCCTCGCGCACCAGGATTTCGGCAATCCGCCCCGGCATCACCGGGGCGATCCGCGCCCACTTTTCCGGCTCGACCGTGCCGGTGGCATAGATCGCCTCGACCGCCGGTCCCTGGCGCAGGCGGACGGTTTCAACCTCGGTGCCGCCGCCCTGCTGCCATGCCCAGGCCCCGCCGCCCGCAAGAGCAAGCAGCAGCAAAAGCGCGGGCAGGCGTGACAGGATGCGGCGCGACATCAGGACTCCAATTGTATCGCTGGGCCAAATTGGCCCCGCTATTGCCCCTCGCCGGGCGCGGGCATCCGCCCGCTTGGCCGCCGCCGCAATGGCGGCTTGATACCGGCGAAAGGGATCGCCGGTATCATAGAAACGTGACCCTATCCGGCCAGTTCGGCGAGGATCGCGGCGATCCCGTCCCAGGCCCGGTGCAACTCTTCGTCGCTGAGGCAGTAAGGGGGCAGAAGGTAAAGCACATTGCCCAGCGGCCGCAACAGAAGCCCGCGATCGAGTGCGGCGGCTTTCAGGCGCGGGCCGATTGCCGCGCCATAGCCGCTGCCGCCGCTGCCCCCGACATCGAACGCGGCGATGGTGCCGCACAGCCGGGTCCGGGAGATATCGGCGCGGGTGGCGAGATCGTCAAGCCGGGCGCGATGGATTGCCTCGATCACGGCCCGCCGCGCGGTGCACGCGTCGTTCAACAGCAGGTCGAGCGAGGCCAGACCGGCGGCGCAGCCCAGCGGGTTGGCGGTGTAGGAATGGCCGTGCAGGAAGGCGCGGTCGAGATCGGGGCCGAGAAACTCGCGGTAGATCTCTTCGCGCGCCACCGTCAGCGCCATCGCCAGGAACCCGCCGGTCAGCCCCTTCGACAGGCAGACCAGATCGGGGACGATCCCGGCTTTCTGACAAGCGAAGATCGGTCCGGTGCGGCCAAAGCCGGTCATCACCTCGTCGAAGATCAGCAACGCGCCCTCGGCCCGGACCCGCTCGGCCAGCGCGGCGAGGAAGGCGGGGCGGCACATCCGCATCCCGCCCGCGCCCTGGATCAACGGCTCGATCAGCACCGCCGCGACCCGGCCGGGCTGGGCCGCGAACAGCCGGTCGAGCGCGTCCAGCGACGCGGCTTCCTTGGCCGCGACCGTCTCGTCGCCGTCCCAGGTGGCGGGAAACGGCACCGTCTCGACCGGGAACAGCATTCCCTTCCAGGCGGAGAAGAAGCCCGACGAATGCCCGGCCGACATCGCGCCGACGGTATCGCCGTGATAGCCGCCCTCGAAGCCGACGAACAGGTCGCGACCGGCAATGCCGCGATTGCTCCAGAATTGCAGCGACAGCTTCATCGCCACCTCGACGGCGGTCGAGCCGTCATCGGAATAGAACACCCGGTCAAGATCGCCGGGCAGCAATGCCGCGACCCGCGCCGCCAGCTCCGCCGCCGGGGCGTGGGTGAAATCGGCGAAGATCACCTGTTCCATCGTCGCCGCCTGCTGCGCGATCGCGGCGGCGATGGCGGGATGGCCGTGGCCATGCAGATTGACCCACCACGATGACACCAGATCGAGATACGTCCGTCCGTCGGCGGCGGTGATCGAAGCACCCTTTGCCGACGCGGCCAGGATCGGCGGGCGGGCGGCGGCGGCCTGGGTGAAGGGATGCCAGACGTGGCGGGCGTCAAGCGCCAGAAGCTGTTCGGGACTCATCGGCTGCACCTCGGGGGGACGGGATCAGGATGGACAAGCAAAGGCAGGCGGGGGCAGGCTTTCCAGCATCGCCCGGGTCACGGCGGGCAGCGGCTGAATCTCGGCCAGCACCGGGACGCCGCCGAAATGTTCGATCGCCTGACGGTTGGCCGGGTTGCGCTGGCCGTTCATCACCACCCCCAGCAGCGGAATGCGCCGCCGCCGCAACACTTCGAGCGTCAGCAGGGTGTGGTTGATCGTGCCCAGGCCAGAGCGGGCCACCACCAGCACCGGCAGGCCGAGCCGGGCGATCAGATCGACCATCAGCGCGGTTTCGTTGATCGGCACCATCGCGCCGCCCGCGCCTTCGACCACCAGCGGCTTGTCGGTTTCGGGCAGGACCAGCGCCGACAGGTCAATCCGGCGTCGTTCCCGCCTTGCCGCCTCGTGCGGCGATAGCGGGGCCTGCAACTCGATCGCCGAGGGAATGATCTCGACCTCGGGGGCCATCCGCGCCACCCAGGCGGGGTCGGTGCCCTCGGTCATCCCGGACTGGATCGGCTTCCAATACGCGGCCTGCCAGCCCCGCGCCAGCCAGGCCGAGACCAAGGTCTTGCCGATGCCGGTATCGGTGCCGGTGACGAACACGCCGCGTGTCATGATGGAATCCCGTTTCTGCTAAAGCTCACAGTATGAATCGTCCAACTGATCGGGCAGGGGCGTCCCAGCGCGGCGATCACCCGGCGTAATTGTCCGGGCGATAGCGGCCGGTGGCCGGGACGCGGCACCGCCGCCCCCAACGTCGCCAGGGTGCGGGCAAAGCTCAGCCCGTCGGGGTGGGTCTCGATCACCGTCTCGCTGTCGATCCTCCCCACGCCGCCCGACGGCAGAATCGCCCGCAACGTCTCGGCATCGGGGAAGGCGGGGGTGCCGGGTTCCAGCCCCAGGGCATGGTGGGCCTCCCGCCATTCGACAAAACTGCCCGCGCCGGGCAGGGTCAGTATCAGGTGTCCGCCCGGAACCAGAAGCCGCGCCAGACCGGCCAGGGCTTTGGGCAGATCGGAAAACCATTGTGCCGCCAGCGACGAGACGATCAACGCGACGGACCCCTCGGCCAGGGTCGGCGCTTCGGCGTCCATCGCGGCGAAGTCGAGGCGGGGATCGGTCCCCAACGCGGCCTGGGCGCGGGCGACCATCGCCGGGCTGAGATCGGTGGCAAGAATCTCGGCCTCGTCCCCCAGAACCGCCCGCAGATGGCGGGTCAGCAGGCCGGTGCCGCAGCCGACTTCCAGCACGCGGGCTCCGGTGGGCAGCGGGGGCAGGGTGGCCAGCCGGGCCGCAAGCCGTTCGGCAATCCGCTCCTGGAATCCGGCGGCGGTGTCGTAGCCAGAGGCAGCGGCGGAAAAAGCCTTCAAAATCCGCTGTTTGCGGGGGGTCATTGCAAGCGGGCCGCAAACTGCCTGAGATGGGTGGCGACCCAATCGGGATGGGTCAGCGGCAACAGATGCCCGCCGCGTTCGGCCAGGATCAGTTCGTGGGCGGCAAAGACGGCGCGGCTCATCGATTCCGGCACGATCACATCGGCGGTTCCGGCCAGCGCCATCACCGGGCAATCGAGCGCGGCCAGCGCCGGGCGCTCGTCGCAGGTGGCCAGCCAGTCCAGCGCCTCGCCCAGCGGTCCCGGCTGCAATCCCGACAGATCGGCGTCGGCGATGCCGCAGCGATTGAGGAATTCGGCGGTGACGGCGTGGGGTTCCTCGCCAAAGCGGGTCTGCATCCGCCCGACCATCCGGGGCGACACGCCGTCAACGAAGGCGGCGGAGCGGGTGAAGCAGGGAAAGGCATTGACCGCCAGCACTCCGGCCCACGGGCGCGGCACGTTGGCCAAGGCCCAGGCCAGCCCCATCGAATGGGCCACCACCAGCGGGCGGCGCAGCGAGGGGCGATCGGGACGGCCGCTGAAGCCGAGATCGACGCTGCGCACCGGGAAATCGGTCAGACGGTCGCGCAGAGGTTCCCAGAACCCGGCATCGAAGGCCCAGCCATGAACGAACAGCAGGGGAATCAAATCGTCTCCTCCACGGCCTGGGGCACCAGCGCGATCAAGCGGTCGATATCGGCATCGGAATGAACCGCCGACAAGGCGAAACGGATGCGGCTGGTCCCCGGCGGTACCGTCGGCGGCCGGATCGCGATGCCCAGCACGCCGTTTTCTTCCAGCCGGGTGGCGACCCGCAAGGTGCGGTGCTCGTCGCCGAGAATCACCGGAACGATCTGGCTGGCCGAGGGGCCGGTGTCAAGCCCGGCGGCGGCGAACCCGGCGCGCAGCCGGGCAGCGTTGCGGGCCAGCCGCGCCCGTGTCTCGCCCATCGTCGGCACCAAATCAAGGGCGGCGTCGATCGCGCCCAGCACCGGCGGCGGTAGCGCGGTGGCATAGATCAGCCCCGAGGCGCGGTTGACCAGATAGTCGCGCAGCACCGCCGAACAGCCGACATAGGCCCCGAACGACCCCATCCCCTTCGAGAAGGTGCCCATCGCCAGATCGATCCCAAGACCGGGGGTGAGGCCAAAGCCGGTCGGCCCCATCACGCCGGTAGCGTGAGCCTCGTCGAGATAGAGCAGGGCGTTCCACTTGCGCGCCAGGGCGGCCAGGGCGGCGGCGTCGATCACGTCGCCATCCATGCTGAACACGGTTTCCGAAACGATCACCTTGGGCCCGGGCCGGTCGGCTGACTTCTCCAGCAAGTCTTCGAGATGGCCGAGATCGTCGTGGCGATAACGCTGCGCCCGTCCGCCCGCCAGGGTCAGCCCGGCATGCAGGCTGGCATGGATCAGCCGGTCGGCGAACACCACCGGCTCGGCCCCCCACAGGGTGCGGTCGAGCAGGGCCGGCAGTACCGAGGCGTTGGTCTGCCAGCCGCTGACCAGCACCATCGCCGCTTCGGACCCCTTGGCCCGCGCGATCTTGGCCTCGACCGCTTCGTAGGCGGCCAGATGGCCGGTGACCAGCCGCGAGGCTCCCGCCCCGGTGCCGTATTCGGCGGCCCATTGCCGGGATCGTTCGATCAAGGCCGGATGGCGCGACAGGCCAAGATAATCGTTCGAGGAGAAATCGATCAGCTCGCGGCCACGCCGACGGATGCGACCGTTTTCCAGCCGTTCGACCGGGTTGAGGGTGCGTTTGCGCCCGGCGGACTGAAGCCCGGCCAATGCGCCCGCGAGAATGTCGTCCAGTTCCTGCATCGCCGGTGGTCATAGAGGGTTTTCTCGCCTGTTGCAAAGCCCTCATGCACCGCTCTACAGTTCGCCCCCCGTGAGACATGGAATAAGGTGATCGTCGTGACCCTCCAAGCACTGCAAACGGCACCGGCGGCGACGGGCGGCGATACGGTCCGCCACGACTGGACGGTCGAAGAGGTCGAGGCTCTGTTCGCGCTTCCCTTCAACGATCTGCTGTTCCAGGCGCAGACCGTCCACCGCGCCCATTTCGACCCCAACCGCATCCAGATCAGCAGCCTGCTGTCGATCAAGACCGGGGCCTGTCCCGAGGATTGCACCTATTGCGCCCAAAGCGCCCACCACAACACCGACCTTGAGCGCGAAAAGCTGCTGGCGGTCGAAGAGGTGATCGCGGCGGCGGCGAAGGCCAAGGCCGATGGTGCTTCGCGCTTCTGTATGGGCGCGGCGTGGCGCGGGCCCCACGGCGACGATTTCAAAGTCGCGCTGACGATGATCGAAGGGGTCAAGGCGCTGGGGCTGGAAACCTGCGCCAGCTTCGGCGTGCTGTCGCGTGAGCAGGCCCGCCAGTTGAAGGAGTCCGGTCTCGATTATTACAACCACAATATCGACACCAGCCCCGAGCATTATAAGGAGATCGTCTCGACCCGGAGCTTCGAGGACCGGCTGGAGACGCTGGAACACGTCCACGATGCCGGGCTGCATGTCTGTTCCGGCGGCATCGTCGGCCTGGGCGAAAGCCAGACCGACCGCGCCAGCATGCTGGTGACGCTGGCCAACCTGCCGCACCAGCCCGACAGCGTGCCGATCAACCTGTTGATTCCGATCCCCGGTACCCCGCTGGCGGAAAAGGCGGTCGAACGGCCCGATCCGTTCGATTTCATCCGGGTGATCGCGGTTGCCCGCCTGATGATGCCGAAATCCTATGTCCGTCTGTCGGCGGGCCGCGAGGGGATGAGCCCCGAGATGCAGGCGCTGTGCTTCTTTGCCGGTGCCAATTCGGTGTTCTGCGGGTATAAATTGCTGACCGCGAAGAACGCCGAACCCGGCCAGGATCGCGGCCTGTTCGACCGTCTTGGCCTCCAGCCGATGTAGGCCAAAAAGACCGGCCTGTCCCTGTTGACAGGCCGGGTCGCTTTCCGTATTGTCCCGACCCTCCGGTCGCGCACCCCGGTGACGCCGTTTCGGGCGACCATTCGTTGTTTAGGAAATCTGAGCCATGAAGATCCGCAACTCGCTGAAGTCGGCCAAGCTGCGCGACAAGAACTGCCGTGTCGTTCGTCGCAAGGGCCGCGTCTATATCATCAACAAGACCAACCCGCGCTTCAAGGCTCGCCAGGGCTAAGGTCTTCGCGCCTGCCGGCTTCGTGCCGGCCGACAGCCGCCGCGCTTCCCATGGGAGCGCGGTTTTTGTCGTTTAGAGCATGATGCATTCAATCGGCATCACGCTTTAAACGGTTCATGTATCCCCCTCGCCGGGTGCCACCTCGGGTGGCTTGGCCGCGGCCGCAATCGCATCGTGCGTCAGGTTTGACGCGCGATGCTCCAGGCTGGCGTTCGTGCCGCCGGATCGTGCGCTCTGGACGCACCTCCCCCCTGTCATGTATACGGAATAGATGAATATGTGTGCAGTCCGGCGACAAGATCGGACGCACCGGGTCGCGGGCAGAACTCGCGGCCAGCCAACAGGGAAGCGGACAGGATGAGCGAGTCGAAACGACCGGCGACGCGGGCGGAGGAAATCCGTCAGGCGATCGAGGGGGATATCTTTCAGGGGCGGCTCCGTCCCGGCGCTCGGCTGGACGAAGAGGGGCTGGCCGCCCGCTTCGGCCTGTCGCGAACGCCGGTGCGCGAGGCGATCTTGCAACTGGTTCATTCCGGACTGGTGGAAAAAAAGCCGCATCAGGGTGCGGTGGTCGCGCCGCTTGACCTGCACCGGATGGTGCAGATGTTCGAGGTGATGAGCGAGATCGAAGGGATGTGCGCCCGCTATGCCGCGCGGCGGATGTCGGTCGAGGAAAAGGACCATCTGGCCGTGCTGCATGACCAGGCGCAGGCCCTGGCCGCGGCGGGCGATCTCGACAATTATTACGCGGTCAATCGCATCTTCCACGACGCGATCCACGATGGCAGCCACAACGAAATCCTGCGCGAGATGACCCATTCGCTGTTCGCGCGGCTGGCACCCTATCGCCGCTATCAACTGAACCATCCCGGCCGGGTCGAAGCCAGCATGGCCGAGCACAGGGCGATCCTGGATGCGATCACGCAATCCGACCCCGATGCCGCCCAGGCGGCGATGCGCCGCCACGTCACCATCCAGGCTGACATCTTCGCCGAGTTTGTCTCGATCATGACTTAAGCTCACTCTGTGTCCAGATATCCCAATATCGGATACAGCCCCACCCGCAGCGACGACAGGGAGACCCGTTCCGTGACAGAGACCACACTTCGCTTCGAACGCCTGGGCCGGATCGGCCGCATCGTCCTCGACCGGCCCAAGGCGTTGAACGCCCTGACGCTGGAACAGGTCCACGCGATGCATCCGCAACTGGATTTGTGGGCCGCCGATCCCGATGTTGCCCTGGTGGTGATCGAAGGGGCGGGCGAGCGGGCGTTCTGCGCCGGGGGCGATATCAAGCGGCTGCATCGCGCCGCCGCCGGGGGCGAGTCCGATTATCTCACCGCCTTCTACCGCGACGAATACCGCTTCAACCGCCGCATCAAGACCCTGCCCAAGCCCTATGTCGCCCTGCTTGACGGGATCACGATGGGCGGCGGCGTCGGGGTTTCGGTCCATGGCCGCTACCGTGTCGCCACCGAACGGACCTTGTTCGCGATGCCGGAAACCGGGATCGGCTTTTATCCCGATGTCGGGCTGAGCTTCGTTCTGTCCCGTCTGCCCGGCGCGATCGGGCGTTATCTCGGCATGACCGGGGCGCGGCTGGGGCCGGCCGATACCCTGCATGTCGGGATCGCCACCCATTACGTCGAAAGCGGCAAGATCGATTCGTTGCGCGACGCGCTGGCCGGGGCCGAGGGTGACGAAGACGTCGCCGCGATTCTGGCCCGCTTTGCCAGCGATCCCGGCCCGACCGCGCTGGACGGCGAGCGTGCCCTGATCGACCGCTGCTTTGCTCACGACCGGCTGGATGACGTGCTGGCGGCGCTCGCGGCCGAAACCGATCCGTTCGCCGCCGAGACCCTGGCGGTTCTGCGGCGGCACTCGCCGCTGCTGGTGGCGATCACCTTCGAGATGATCCGCCGCGCCGCGTCGATGGAGTTCGACGAGTGCCTGCGGATGGAATACCGCCTGTCTCAGGTGGTGGCGCGTGCCCCCGATTTCGTCGAAGGCGTCCGCGCCTTGCTGATCGATCGCGACAATAGCCCGGTCTGGAACCCGGCGACCCTGGCCGAACTTACCCCCGCCCAGGTTCTCGCCCCGTTCGAGACGGTTCCGGCGGCGGGCGATTTGACCTTTTAGCGTTTGCATCTTGGGATGGGGCCGCCCTGTGCAAACGCGGCGGTCCCATGTCGAGAGAGTGGTTTCCCGCCGGGCCCTGGTGGTCGCACTATAAAGCGTCCACCGGGGTCGCGAGAGAAACCGGATATGTCCCTTGTCCTTCCCATCCTGTTTGCCCTGATCGCGGCGATCGGCAATGCCGTCTTCGCCTTTGCCCAGAAGCAGGTCTCCGGCCCCGCCAACGGCCTGCTGTTCGTCGGGTTGAGTGCCCTGGTCGCGGTGGTGTTATCGCTGATCGGCGCGCCGCTTCTCGGCCGTTTTGATCCCGTCTCGATGATCAAAACCGACCTGCGCCCGATTGTGATCGGTGGAATCGGGCTGTTTCTGACCTATCTCGGCTTCAATCTGCTTTATACCCGGTTCGGCGCCTCGGCCTATGTGCTGTATGCCGCTTTATCGATTTTAACGACCACTCTGGTCGTTGGCGGGTTGATCTTGAAGGAGCCGATGAATATTTACCACGGTGCGGCAATCGTTCTGGCCGTGGCGGCGGTGGTGTTGTTCTCGTTGGGGCAGGCGCGGTCCTAACCCCACAAGAGGATGCTGTTGCCAACAAAATCAGTTGACCCTGTTGAGAATGCGGAGCAGAAGCCTTCTCGCGGCAGAGGAGCATCGAAGATCATGCGGACGGAAACGGGGCTGGCGATGAATGCGGGGGTGTCTCTGGGCGCGCTACGCAAGGGGGCGCAGGCGGAGATCGTCGCGCTCGACGAAACTGCCGCGACCACCACGCTTGATACCGGCGAACTGGAACGTCGCCTGATCGAAATGGGGCTGGTCGAAGGGGCGCGGATCGAGATCCTCCACGAAGGCTTTCCCCGCCGCGATCCGATCGCGGTTCTGGTTGGCGACAGCACCATCGCGCTGCGCCGGGCCGAGGCCAATGCGGTGATGGTGCGGCGGTTGAAGGACTAACCTGGATGCCCAAAGACGACGGTTTTCCTCCCCGCCCGGCCGGGCCGCCCCGCATCGCCCTGGTCGGTAATCCCAATTGCGGCAAGACCGCTTTGTTCAACGCCCTGACCGGGGCGCGGCAAAAGGTTGCCAATTACGCCGGGGTCACCGTCGAGAGGAAAGAAGGGCTGTTCGTCAGTCCCGGCGGCACCCGCGTTAAAGTGATCGACCTGCCCGGCACCTATAGCCTGCGCGCCCGCTCGCCCGACGAAGAGGTCACCCGCGACGTTGTCCTGGGGCGCCGCGCCGATGAAGAGGTGCCCGAGGCGATTGTCTGCGTCGTCGATGCGACACGGCTGCGGCTCAATCTGCGGCTGGTGCTGGAGATGAAGAAGCTGGGCCGCCCGGTGATCCTCGCCCTCAACATGATGGACGAGGCCGAAAGCCAGGGCATCGCCGTCGATGCCGCCGAATTGTCGGCGGCGCTGGGGATGCCGGTGGTCCCGACGGTGGCGATCCGCAAGGATGGTATTCAGCCGCTGCTGGACCAGATCGACCGGACCCTTCAGGTCGCCAAGAGCGAGGGGCTGGCCCCGAAGACCGCGCCGTGCGGCTGGAGCGAACCCAGCGCCCGCGACCTGCGCGATTACCATCTCGAGGTCGAGACGATCCTGGCCCAGGCGGTCGGGCGTCCCTCGCGCCCCCATCTCGCCACCCGCAAGATCGATTCCGTTCTGCTTCAGCCCGCCGCCGGTCTGGCGATCCTGCTCATCTTGCTGTTCCTGATGTTCCAGGCGGTGTTCTCGTGGGCACGGCTGCCGATGGAATTGATCGATGGCGGCCTGTCGGCGGTCAAGGGCGCGATCGATGCTGGAATGGCCGACGGCCCGCTGAAAAGCCTGATTACCGACGGCATTATCGGCGGCGTCGGCAGCGTGGTTATTTTCCTGCCCCAGATTCTGGTGCTGTTCCTGTTCATCCAGATTCTCGAGGATTCGGGCTATATGGCCCGCGCCGCCTTCCTGCTCGACAAGATGATGGGCGGCGTCGGTCTGCACGGGCGGGCCTTCATCCCGCTGCTGTCCAGCTTTGCCTGTGCGGTGCCGGGGATCATGGCGGCGCGGACGATCGAAAACCGAACCGACCGTATCGCCACCATCATGATCGCGCCGCTGATGACTTGCTCGGCCCGGCTGCCGGTCTATACCCTGATTATCGCCGCCTTTATCCCGCAGCGGCAGGTGCTGGGCGGCTGGGTCGGGCTGCCCGGTCTGGTACTGTTCGCTTTGTATGCCGCCGGAATCCTGTCCGGGCTGTTGATCGCCTTCATCTTGAAGCGGACGGTGCTGACCGGCGCGCGCGAGCCGTTGCTGATGGAGCTTCCGGCCTATCGCCTGCCGCGTCCGCGCAATGTGCTGCTGGGCCTGTACGAACGGGCGCGGGCGTTCCTGGTCCGCGCCGGAACGACGATCTTTGCCCTGATGGTGGTGATCTGGGCTTTGGCCAGCTTCCCCGCCGCGCCCGAAGGCGCGACCCTGCCCGCGATTGATTATTCGATTGCCGGAATGATCGGCCATTTCCTCGAACCGCTGCTGGCTCCGATCGGCTTTAACTGGGAAATCGCGGTGGCGCTGGTGCCCGGCATGGCGGCGCGCGAGGTCGCGGTCGGCGTGCTGGGAACCGTCTATGCGCTGAGCGACAGCGGCGACGCGATGCGGAATTCGCTGGCCGGTCTGCTGGCTCATTCCTGGAGCCTGCCGACCGCTTTGTCCTTCCTGACCTGGTATGTCTTCGCGCCCCAATGCATCGCGACCTTAAGCGTGGTGCGGCGCGAGCTGAATTCCTATTGGTGGCCGACGGCGATGTTCTTCGGCCTCACCAGTCTGGCCTATGGAGCGTCGTTCGCTACCTTCCGGGTGGCGTCCGCGCTGATCGGGGAGTAAGCGCGATGACGCAGACGATTCTGGTCGGTCTTGTCGTCGCCGCCGCCGCCGGGTGGATCGGCTGGCGGATGTGGCGCTGGGCCTCGGCCCTGCTCGGGCGCAAGCGCGCGGGCGGCTGTCCCGGCTGCGGCGGTTGTGGCGGCGGTTCCTCCGTGCCCGAGAAACGGCACACGTCTTAAATCAGGTTAGGGGATGCCGTCCGCCGTTGGGATCGGTGACGGTGTTGCTGTCTTCATCCCAATAATCCGGTCCGACCGGCACTTTGCCGAAGCCGCCGGGGATATCCAGCACATAGGTCGGCAGAGCAATGCCGCTGAGGCGGCCGCGCAGGCTGCGCATCAGGGCGCGGCCCTCGGCCAGGGTCGGGCGGAAATGGCTGGTGCCGGGGGCAAGGTCGGGGTGGTGCAGGTAATAGGGCCGCACCCGCCGCCGCACCAGGGCGCGGAATAAGTCCTCTAGCGTTGCGGCCCTGTCGTTCACTCCCTTCAACAACACCGTCTGAGCCAGCAACGGCAGTCCGGCATCGGCCAGCCGGGCCAGAGCGGCATCCGTTGCGGCCGACAATTCGCGGGCGTGGTTGACCTGAACCGCCAGCCATACCGAAAAATTGGCCCCAGGTGGCGGTGTCAGCGCTGCGACCAGGCCCGCATCGATCCGGGCGGGATCGACCACCGGAAGGCGGGTGTGAAAGCGCACGACATCGAGATGGGCAATCTCGCCCAGTGCCGCCAGCAAATGCGCGATCCGGCGCGGCCCCAGCATCAACGGATCACCGCCGGTAATCACCACCTCGCGCACCTCGGGCCGGGCGGCGACATAGGCCAGCGCCGCCTCGATCTCGGGCGGGCTCATCGCGGCGGCCCCATCGCCGACCCGGGTGCGGCGGAAGCAGAAGCGGCAATGGGCGGCGCAGGTCAGGATCGGGGTCAGCAGCACCCGGTCGGGGTAGCGGTGGACGATCCCGGTCTGGGGGCTGTAGGTTTGGTCGCCGATCGGATCGGCGCGATCTTCGGGGCGGATGTCCAGTTCCTCGGCCCCGGGGATGAACTGACGGGCGATCGGGTCGGCGGGATCGGCGGGATCGATCAGCGCCGCCAGCGCACGCGGCAGCAGCAGCGGAAACGAAGCCGCCGCCGCTTCGATCGCGGCCTGGGCGGCGGACTCGATCAGACCGGCTTCGACTAGGTCGGCCGGGCGGCGATAGGGGGGATGGGACTGGGACATCGGGACGGGATAGGGGAAAAGATGAGCGCAGGCAAGATCGAGGTGGGGGGTGAATGGTGGCGGCCCGAGCAGTTCGCGGCGCGGCGCGCCCGGCTGGAGACGCGGGCCAGGATCGTCGCGGCAGTGCGGGCCTTCTTTGCCATGCGCTGTTTTGTCGAGGTCGAGACCCCCTGTCTTCAGGCCTCGCCGGGGATGGAACCGCATCTGAAATGGTTCTCCACCGCTCTGACCGATCCCTATGGTGGCCCGGACCGGACGATGAGCCTGCATACCAGCCCCGAATTCGCGATGAAGAAGCTGCTGGTCGCGGGGATGCCGAAAATCTACCAATTGGCGCGGGTGTTCCGCAATGCCGAGCGGTCGGATACCCATCATCCCGAATTCACCATGCTGGAATGGTATCGAACCGAGGCCTCGCTCGAGGTGCTGATGGACGATACCGAAACGCTGGTTGCCGCCTGTGCCGAGGCGGCGGGGGTGACCCGTCTGTCGCGCCAAGGCCGCGACTGCGACCCGTTCCAGCCGTGGCGGCGGCTGTCGGTGGCCCAGGCGTTCCGCGATTACGCCGATATCGACCTGCTCGCCACCGCGCCCGATCCGCTCCAGCCGCAACGCGACCTGATCGCCGCCGAAGCGGCGCGGATCGGGGTGTCGGTCAGCCCGTCCGATCGTTGGGACGATATCGTGTTCCGGATCATGATGGACCGGATCGAGCCGCATCTGGGCTTTGACGCTCCGGTGTTCCTCCATTCCTGGCCGCTGTCGATGGCGGCGCTGGCGCGGCCTTCGGTCGCCGATAACCGCGTTGCCGAGCGGTTCGAGGTCTATGCCCTGGGTGTCGAACTGGCCAACGCGTTTGGCGAACTGACCGATGCCGCCGAACAGCGCCGCCGTTTTGCCGAGGATCAGGCGTTGGCCCAAGCGCTCTATGGGGCCGCGCCCCCCGCCGATGGCGATCTCCTCGCCGCGCTGGAATACGGAATGCCGGACTCGGCGGGGATCGCGCTTGGCTTCGACCGGCTGGTGATGCTGCTGACCGGAGCGGAGCGAATCGACGACGTGCTGTGGGCCCCGGTCGGGTAGGGAGCGCAGCGACTGAGGGGCATATAACCAGCGGAGCTGAGCTTTTGGGGGCTGTGCGCCCCCAATCCCCCACCCGGGAGGCATGCCTCCCGGCCCCTCCATTTTATTGAAGAGAAACCAAGGGGAGGTTTGGAGGCTTTTGCCTCCAAATCGGTCCGGGCGATGGCCCGGCGAAGGGGGCAGGCGTTTGTACAGGCCCGATCGACATCTTTTCTTGACAGGGGAGGGGGCGATCCCGTTCCTTCGCGGTTCCTAAGGAATCCGAAGGGAGTTAGTAGATATGACTCGTGCGTTCGTCTTTCCCGGCCAGGGCTCGCAGGCCGTTGGCATGGGCCGTGAGTTGGCCGAAGCCTTTCCGGTGGCCCGTCAGGTGTTCGAGGAAGTTGACGACGCCTTGTCACAAAAGCTGTCGGTGTTGATGGCCGAGGGGCCGGAAGCCGATCTGACTCTGACCGAAAACGCCCAGCCCGCTCTGATGGCGGTGTCGCTCGCGGTGGTCCGCGTGCTGGAAAGCGAAGGCGGGCTGGACCTCGCCCAGGCCGCGACGTTCGTCGCCGGTCATTCGCTGGGCGAATATTCGGCGCTGGCCGCCGCTGGGACCTTCTCGATCGCCGATACCGCCCGTCTGCTGAAGATTCGCGGTCAGGCGATGCAGAAGGCGGTGCCGGTCGGTGTCGGCGCGATGGCCGCCCTGCTGGGCGCCGAGCTGGAACTGGCCCACGAGATCGCCGCTGCCGCCGCCGAGGGTGAAGTGTGCGAGGCCGCCAACGACAATGGCGGAGCCCAGGTGGTGGTGTCCGGTCACAAGGGCGCGGTCGAGCGGGCGATGAAGATCGCCTCCGAGCGCGGAGTGAAGCGGGCCGTGTTGCTGCCGGTGTCGGCTCCGTTCCACTGTTCGCTGATGCAGCCCGCCGCCGATGCGATGGCGGAAGCGCTGGCGAGTGTCGCGATGGCCGCCCCCAAGGTGCCGCTGGTCGCCAACGTCACCGCCGGAAAGGTCACCGCGCCCGACGAAATCCGCGATCTGCTGGTCCGTCAGGTGACCGGGACGGTGCGCTGGCGCGAAAGCGTGCTGTTCATGAAGGCCCAGGGGGTGACCTCGCTGGTCGAACTGGGCTCGGGCAAGGTGCTGGGCGGGCTGGCCCGGCGTATCGACAAGGAACTGACCGGCAGCTCGGTGGGGACTCCCGCCGACGTCGATGCGTTCCTGAAGTCTCTGTAAACCGATCGGAAGAAGAGGGGGGAGTCCGATGTTCGATCTTTCCGGAAAGACCGCGCTGGTAACCGGCGCTTCGGGCGGCATCGGCGGCGCGATCGCCCGCGCCCTGCATGCCCAGGGCGCGGTGGTCGGCCTGCACGGCACCCGGCGCGAGGCGCTCGACACGCTGGCGGCGGAGTTGGGCGAGCGGGTGCACGTCCTGCCCGCCAACCTGTCCGACCCGGCGGCGATCGAGCAATTGGCCAAGGACGCCGAGGCGGCGCTGGGCGCGATCGACATCCTGGTCAACAATGCCGGTCTGACCCGCGACGGTCTGGTGCTGCGGATGAAGGACGAGGATTGGCAGACGGTGCTGGACGTCAACCTCACCGCCGCCTTCCGCCTGTGCCGCGCCGCGATCAAGGGGCAGATGAAGCGCCGTTCCGGCCGGATCATCAACATCACCTCGATCGTCGGCGTCACCGGCAATCCGGGGCAGGTGAACTATGCCGCTTCGAAGGCCGGTCTGATCGGAATGAGCAAGTCGCTGGCCCAGGAAGTCGCCAGCCGGGGCATCACCGTCAATTGCGTCGCTCCGGGATTCATCACCTCGGCGATGACCGATGCGCTGAACGACGATCAGAAGAGCAAGCTGTTGACCGGCATTCCCGCCGGGCGGATGGGCAGCGTCGAGGAAATCGCCGCCGCCGTGGTCTATCTCGCCTCGGCCGAGGCCGCGTACGTCACCGGGCAGACCCTTCATGTCAATGGCGGCATGGCGATGATTTGACCTGGGTCGCGATAGAGGGGCGGCGAGGCTGGTCAAGGGCGGAAAAGTGTGCTAGGAACGGGCACTTTTCGCCTGACAGGGGGATGCGCCGTCTCGGCGCACAAGCCAGTTTTCCAACGGACAAGACTTTTGAGGGATCACACATGAGTGACGTGGCTGAACGGGTTAAGAAGATTGTCGTCGAGCATCTGGGCGTCGAAGAGTCCAAGGTGACCGAGAACGCCAGCTTCATCGACGACCTGGGCGCCGACAGCCTCGACACCGTCGAGCTGGTGATGGCTTTCGAGGAGGAATTCTCCGTCGAGATTCCGGACGATGCGGCTGAGAAGATTCTGACGGTGAAGGACGCGATCGACTTCATCAGCAAGAACTCCTGATCCGGACTCCGGGCGCCGGCCGCCGCTCTTTCGGGGGCGGCGCCCATATCCTTTTCCCGCGACTTCCGAAAGCCAGGGTTTCATGAGACGTGTAGTCGTCACCGGCCTCGGCCTCGTCACTCCGCTGGGCAACGGAGTGAAGACCAACTGGGAACGGCTCCTCGCCGCCCAGTCCGGTATCCGCCGTGTCGAGAGCTTTGATGTCTCCGATCTGCCCGCTCAGATCGCCGGGGTCGTGCCGAGAGGCACCAATCCAGGCGAACTCGACCTCGATTCCGTGGCTTCGGCCAAGGATCGCCGACGCATGGACGATTTCATCGTCTATGGGCTTGCCGCCGCGACCGAAGCGGTTCTCGATTCGGGCTGGCTGCCCGAAGACGAAGAATCGCGCGAACGCACCGGCGTAATGATCGGTTCCGGTATTGGCGGTCTGCCCAATATCGCCGACGGTGCCCTGACGCTTGAAAAGTCCGGTCCGCGCCGGATCAGCCCGTTCTTCATTCCCGCCGCCCTGATCAATCTGGTTTCGGGCCATGTCTCGATCCGCTACGGCTTCAAAGGGCCGAACCATGCGGTCGTGACGGCCTGTGCCACCGGCGCGCACGCCATTGGCGACGCCGCCCGGCTGATCATGTTCGACGATGCCGACGTGATGGTTGCCGGTGGCGCCGAAGCGGCGGTGCATCGCCTGGGTCTGGCTGGCTTTGCCGCCGCCCGCGCCCTGTCGACCGGGTTCAACGACCGTCCGACCGAAGCGTCGCGGCCGTGGGACAAGGAACGCGACGGCTTCGTGATGGGCGAAGGTGCCGGTATTGTCGTGCTGGAAGAGCTTGAGCACGCCAAGAAGCGCGGTGCCAAGATTTACGGCGAAGTGATCGGCTACGGCATGTCCGGCGATGCTCATCACATCACCGCTCCGGCCGAAGACGGCAATGGCGGTTTCCGCGCCATGGTCGCCGCGTTGAAGCGGGCCGGGGTGACGGTCGAAGACATCGATTACATCAACGCGCACGGCACCTCGACGCCGCTGGGCGATGAAATCGAATTGTCGGCGGTCAAGCGGTTGTTTGGTGAGCACGCCTACAAGCTCAGCATGTCCTCGACCAAATCGGCGGTCGGGCATCTGCTGGGTGCGGCCGGCGCGGTCGAAGCGATCTTCTCGCTGTTGGCGATCCGCGATCAGATCGTGCCGCCGACGCTCAACCTGCACAACCCGTCCGAGGGCTGCGACATCGATCTGGTGCCGCTGAAGGCCAAGGAACGCAAGGTTGACGTCGTCTTGTCGAACTCGTTCGGCTTTGGTGGCACCAACGCTTCGCTGGTGTTCCGCAAGGCCTCGTGACCGGGTTCGCAGTGCGAGACTAAAAAGACAAGGCCCCCGCACCCATGCGGGGGCCTTTGTTGCTTTTGGGGGTCCGAATGAAGGTCAAGGCGTTTGCTGTTCTGGTGGTGCTGGTTCTCGGGCTGCTTGGCGGCGTGCTGGCGTGGCGCGGGCATGTCGCGTTTACCGGCCCCGGTCCGGCGCAAGAGTCCGTGACCGTGATCATTCCGAAGGGCTCGGGCACCGAGGCGACCGCCGCCTTGCTGGAACAGGCCGGAGTGATCTCGGACCGCTATGTCTTCATCATCGGTTCCAAGCTGCGTCGGATCACCCTGAAGGCGGGCGAATACGCCTTTCCCGCCCATGTGTCGGCCGAAGAGGCGATGCGGATCATCGCCGACGGGCGGGTGGTGATCCACAAGCTGACGGTGGCCGAGGGATTGACGGTGCGTCAGGTTGCCGCCCTGGTCGAAGAGGCCGATTTCCTGTCCGGACCGATCACCCGGCCGCTGTCCGAGGGCTGGTTGTTGCCCGAGACGTGGCACGCCGTCCGCGACGAACCGCGCGACGAGGTGTTGGCGCGGATGGAAAAGGCGATGCGGCGCAATCTCGATACGTTGTGGGCCGGGCGCGATCTCCGCGTTGCCCTGCGCAGCCCCGAAGAGGCGTTGATCCTTGCCTCGGTCGTCGAGCGTGAAACCGCGATCGCGGCGGAACGGCCGCGAATCGCCGCCGTGTTCTATAATCGGATGGTGCGGGGAATGCGGCTGCAATCCGATCCCACCGTGATCTATGGCGTTTCCGATGGGCTGGGTGTGCTCGACCGCCCGTTGACCCGGGCCGATCTCAATACGCCGCACCCGTGGAACACCTATGCGATTGATGGTCTGCCGCGCACGCCGATTGCCAATCCGGGGCGGGCCTCGCTGGAGGCGGTGCTGCATCCCGCCCGGACCGACGAACTGTACTTCGTCGCCGACGGCAGCGGCGGTCATGCCTTTGCCGCGACGCTGGATGAGCACAATGCCAACGTTGCCCGCTGGCGTCAGATCGAGCGCAGCCGTAACGCCGCGACTCCGTGACCCTAGTCGCCAAATAAGCGGAGAGGAATCCCACCTCGAATCGTCGAATTAAGTCCTGTTTTGAACGCGGCCCTGTATGGGGCCGCGTTTTTTTATGGATTGCCTCATCTTTGCCGGTCGTGGTGCGATGTATTCTGATGTTTCGTTGCCTATTTCTGTCAATGCAACTATTTATATTTATAAGGTTAATGCTGTATGTTGACGGGCCGAAGATGCCAGGGGTACTATCCATCGCTCTAGGACGATGGAGCCGGCAAGGGGCGGCGTTTGCCGGGAGTTGGAGGTCGCCATGGCACCCAGGGATGAAGCATCTTCCGACGGGGCGGGGACACAATCGTCCGGTGCCGCGATTGGCACGGTCAAGACCTTGACCGGCGGTGCTGTGGCGCGGCATGGCGACGGGACCCAGGTTACCCTCCACAAAGGCGACAGCATCTTCGAAGGCGACGTTCTGGTCACCGAATCCGGCGGCGCGGTCGGCGTGGTGCTGGCCGACGGAACGTCATTGTCGTTGGGGGAAAAGGGGCGTCTGGCCCTCAATGATTACGCCTATGATGCCAAGTCGCACAGCGGCGACGCCCATCTTTCGCTTGAATCCGGCTCGTTCGCCCTGGTCAGCGGCCAGATCGCCAAGACCGCCCCCGACGCTTTCGCGCTGAAGACGCCGACGATGACGATCGGGGTTCGCGGCACTGGCGTCGCCGGGAATCCCTCCTCCGTCGCCCTGATGGGAGAGCGGGGCGGTGTCGCGGGCGAGGTGGTCATCACCACCCCCGGCGGCCAGACCGCGACCCTGAATTCGGTCGGTGCCGCCGCGACCGTTGGCAGCGGCGGCCTGTC